>CAZMFF010000029.1:0-36556 GCA_964565505.1 uncultured Acutalibacter sp.
TCCCATCGAGGCCCACTGGATCTGGGGCGAAGGGTGGCTCTCTCAGCTGGGCTTCCACGATTTCGCAGGCTCCTGCGCCATCCATATGGTAGGCGGCCTGTCCGCTTTGATCGGGGCCAAGATCCTGGGGCCGCGCATCGGCAAATTCGACCGGGACGCTTCCGGCAAGGTCGTCAAGGTCAACGCCTTCCCGGGGCACAACCTGCCTATCGCCGCTTTGGGCGTGTTCATCCTCTGGCTGGGCTGGTACGGCTTTAACGGCGCGGCGGCCACCTCCATCGAGCAGATGGGCTCCATTTTCCTCACTACCACAGTGGCCCCCGCTGTGGCCACTGTGGTCTGCATGATCTTTACCTGGCTCAAATACGGGAAGCCGGACGTGTCCATGTGTTTGAACGCTTCTCTTGCGGGTCTGGTGGCCATCACTGCCCCCTGCGATTCCACCGACTGCCTGGGCGCTATTGTGATCGGCGCCGTGTCCGGCGTACTGGTGGTGTTCGGCGTCTGGCTTCTGGACTATAAGCTCCATGTGGACGACCCTGTGGGCGCTGTGGCAGTCCACTTCTTAAACGGCATCTGGGGCACCCTGGCGGTAGGCCTGTTTGCCACCCCCACGGCTCCCGGCTACTCCATTGCAAACGCTTCCGGGAAAACGCTTTCCGGCCTCTTTTACGGCGGCGGCTTTGAGCTTTTGGGCTTGCAGGTCTTGGGCGTGGTTTGCGTACTTGCCTGGACGGCGGTCACCATCACCCTTGCGTTTTTCGCCATCAAGGCCCTTGTGGGGCTGCGCGCCTCCCGGGAGGAGGAAATCCGCGGCCTGGATGCCATGGAGCACAACCTCACTACCTCCTATGCGGGCTTTGCCTATACCCCTGAGATCCTTTCCGGCGTTTCCTCCGAGGAGGCTGCCCCTGTGATCAGCGTTGCTCCCGTGCCCGCTTCCCAAGGAGAGTCTCTCCCCGGAGAAGCTCTCCCCGCAGCGGAAAGCGGCGGCTCTCATCCCATGAGCAGGGTATCCGTCATTTTAAAGCCCGAACGGCTGGAGGGGCTGAAAACGGCCCTCAACTCCATCGGCGTCACCGGCATGACCGTCACTCAGGTGATGGGCTACGGAACACAGAAGGGACATGTTTCCTATTACCGCGGCGTCAAGATGGAAAGCGCCAATCTGCTGCCTAAAATGAAGGTGGAGGTGGTAGTGAGCAAGATCCCGGTGCGCACTGTCATCGAAACGGTGAAGAAGGCCCTGTATACCGGGCAGATCGGCGACGGAAAGATCTTCGTGTACGGCGTGGAGAACGTGGTCAAGGTCCGTACCGGCGAGGAAGGCTACGCCGCCTTGCAGGATACGGAATAGTCAGAAAGATAAAAATTCAGCCTGTCAATGAGCCGATCCCGGCGGGAGATTTTCTCCCGCCGGGATCGTGTGTCTGTCAAGATTTTTCTGCCTCGCAGCTTATGCGTGTATCCATTACAGCGAGACACAAATCCCAAAAGAGATCGAAGAGCGGTCCGGCTGTATCAAAGGGGTATCGGAGCAGTGTTAAAACAATTATCAAACAACACCTCCCTTCGCTTTTCTCATTCTGATGAGGATATGGAGGAGGCAAAGAAATATTGGCGGAAACAGGCGATTTCAAATAAGTAAAAAATTTACTGTTTTGAAACCGATCCCTTGCATATCCTATTTTATGTTGATATAATAGGAATCACAACGGGGTTTCGAAAAAGTAAAATAATTCATTTTTTGAAAGTGAGCGATCCGATGAAGACGATAGCAAGGACAAAGTACCTGGATAGGATGATTCAGTTGAACCAGACTCCTGATATTAAGATCATTACAGGTATTCGTCGCTCTGGAAAGTCAAAGCTGATGCAGGCATATGCTCAGTACCTGAAAGATCATTACGAGAATATCAATATTATCTTTATTGACTTTATGGATCTGCTCTATGAAGAAATAAAGGAATATCATGCGCTTCACGCTTATGCAGAGGCACATTTTCAAGAAGGAAAAACAAATTACCTTTTTGTGGATGAAGTTCAAATGTGCCCAAAATTCGAGCTGGCCATCAACAGCCTTCATTCCAAAGAAAAATATGATATTTATATCACAGGTTCTAACGCTTTTTTATTAAGCGTTGACCTGGCAACTCTTTTTACCGGGCGCTATATCGAGATCCATGTGTTTCCATTCAGTTTTCAGGAATACTGTCAGTATTATGACGAGGCCGGCGATAAGGAAAAGCTCTTTGATGAGTATTCCATAAAAGGAGGACTGGCAGGCTCTTACGCTTACCAGACAGAAGAGGATAGAATCCATTACATTCAGGAAGTTTATGAGACGATCGTCACAAGAGACCTTGTGCAGAAATATTCTTTGCCGGATACATTGGTCTTGCAGAGGCTGAGCGAATTCCTTATGGATAACATCAGCAATCTTACTTCTCCCAACAAGGTCAGTCAGCTGCTGACAGCGAATCAGATAACCACGAATCATGTAACAGCCGGCAGATATATCAAATATTTGTGCAATGCCTTTGTTTTTTATGACATAAAGCGTTATGATATCCGCGGGAAGAAGTATTTGGAAAGCTCTGAAAAATTCTATTTATGTGATACGGGTATTCGATATGCCGTTTTAGGAAGCAGAAATATGGACTACGGCAGAGTATATGAGAATATAGTCTGCATGGAACTGCTCCGCCGAGGATATGATGTATATGTGGGGAAATTGTATCAGAAGGAAATTGATTTTGCAGCGCAGAAAGGGAGCGAGAAAATCTATATCCAGGTCAGCGACAATATTTCAGATCAGGATACCCTGGAAAGAGAATGCTTCCCATTACTGCAAATTCGGGATGCTTATCCCAAAAAGGTCATTGCCAGGACCAGGCACCCGAAATATAGTTATGAGGGCATTGAGATCTGCAATCTGGTTGATTGGCTATTGCAGGATGAGGGAAATGGCGCGCAGTAAATACAGCGCCCCCGCCTGTCATCAAATATCCCTTTTGGCAGATGACGGCAAAAAACAGCTATGCAGCTTTTACCTGTATCCATTACAGCGAGACACAAGTCCCAAAAGAGATCGAAGAGCGGTCCGGCTGTATCAAAGGGGATATCAGCCAAATTTTAAATAGAATATAGGCGGCGCATACCACTCGTAAACGCCGCCCGACTCTTAAAATTGATTGAAAATGCTATGATGTCCCACATCCATGAGGATGATTATTTTGTCGCCTTCATAATACCAGATCATACGAATATCCATATTGACACTGCACTCGAACAAATCCCTGGTTCCCTGAATGCGTTTCGTGCGGAGAGACGGATGCATGGGGTTTTCGGCCAGCAGCTGCAGCTTGTTCTGAAGCTGTTTTTTCTCCTGCGCAGTCAAATCTTTAAAATGCTTTTGAAACCGTTTGGTAAAGGTCAGGCGGTAGGCCATCAATCCGCCTCCAACTTTGCAAACAGTGCGTCCACACTGTCGAACACGGGCTGTTCGCCGGAGGCGATCTTTGCTTTTGCCTCGTCAATTTCTCCGCGGAGCTCGTCAAGGTATTTTTTGGGGTATACAACAACCGGCATCATACAGATCGTGCCATCCCTCACGAAAATGTCCAGCTTATCCCCCTCCGAGAGTCCCAGCTTTACGATGATCTCCTTTGGAATGGTGATCTGTGACTTCTGACGCAACTCGGCCAGCATGTAATCATCTCCTTTGCCGCAAGATCGAAAATAGAATTTTCCAACTTTCCTACTTATAGTATATTCTTCTTTTGGGAATTATGCAAGGGGAGAACGCAAAGACTTTATAAAAAACGATACCATTTCAGCTCAGACGGCTTGAACGGCGTCTTCTGAAAATGTCATGCAGAGAGGACCCTCATTTTTCTCGGACCGGCACAGGGAAATCCAATCTGTCAAATTTTCTCAGGATATTCAGATCGCGGGTGATAAAATGCGTGCCCCAATAATAATTCCCAATGGTATAGTCAAGCGGTCTTGCGCTGCGATGGATGAGCTTTCTCAATCTCAAAAACTCGTCTAAGGATATTTTTTTAACCAAAAGCTTTCCCTCCATAAAAAATCATTTCCCCCATCCGAATCACAAACAGGCAGTCAATCGGCTGCCTGTTTTCCCCTTATTCTGACAGATAGTCCTCGACTCGCAGCAGCACGGCGGCCGCCTCGGCGCGGGTGGCGCCTGCACGGGGCCGGAAAGCGCCCTCGTTATCGCCCTGCAAAAGGCCCAGGGCCGTCATGGCCTCCACCGCCTCTTTTGCCCAGCCGCCGATCGAGGAAGCGTCCGTATAGCCCTTTGCGCTTCCCGGCTGGACGGCCGCGCCCTGATACCGGAGATACCGGCTGAAGATCACCGCCAGCTCCTGGCGGCTGACCTGCTTATTCGGGCGGAAAAGACCGTCCTGATAGCCGGACACAATGTCGTTTTCCTTTGCCCACTCTACCGCCTCGGTATAATATTTCCCCAAAGGCACGTCAGAGAAGGGGCTGCTTTCCGAGGTATAGAGCCCCATTCCCGATTCCGGAGAGGAGCGGAAGAGAAAGGTCACCAGCTGGCCCCGGGTCACCTTCATTTTGGGTTCGAAGCGGTTCTGGCCCGTGCCCAGCATGATCCCCTCCGCCACGGCCCTGTCCACCTGGTCAAAATACCAGGCTGTGGGAAAAACGTCTCGGAACTGATTGCCCAAGGGAGAATACACCAGCCTTTCCACTCTGCTGGGGAAAAAGCCCTCCCCTTGGGAAAAGGCGGAGATCACCGTGCCCGGCTCAATGGGAACCGGCCCTTCATAAGGAACATCCGGCCCGCTTTCCTGTGCGCCGGTGAGGGTATAATAGGCCGTACTGCCCGGCGTGCCGGGCTCTATTTCCAGCATACCGCCCCACACCCTCATCTGAGGCGCAAGAGCGGTGGCGGTGGTGATGACCTTTTCCGCTATAGCGCCGCGGCTGCCGTTCAGGTTATAGGCGCAGCAGGCCCTGATGGTGCAGGGAGCAGTGACTGTAAAAGGGCCCCGATAGCGGCGGCTGTTTTGATCGATGGGAGAGCCGTCTACCGTATAGTAAATGGGCGCGCCGGAAGAGCCTGAGAGGGTCACCCGAAGGGCGCCCGGCTCCACCGTGTAAGAGATCTTCGGGGTGGGAACGGGGCCCGGATCCCAGGAGCTGCCGATCAGCCTTGTCCAGCCGTATCCTCTGCCGTTTTCCGCCGTGAGCCCCTTGCGGCGGAAAAGCTCCCGCACGGTGACGAACTCATAGCCCCGGGAGAGCATCACATCGATGGCATCCAGCGTGCCCTGCACCGTGCCGGGCACCGTGTCGTGCACCAGGATAATATCCCCCGGCTCTACGCTCGCTAAAATACGGCTTTTAATGGAGGCCGCATCGGTATAGATCCAGTCCTTCGGGGCCGTTGACCAGAAGATACAGGGCAGGTTGACAGCCGTTTGTGCAGCCGGATTGATGGAGCCATAGGGCGGACGCACCATATAGTCCGTCCCCTTGCCGCACACCTTGTCCAGCAGGGCGTTGGTGTCAACGATCTGCTTTCTGACCTGGGAAAGGGGGATCTTCGCCAGATCTTCGTGGCTGTAGCTGTGGTTGCCTATCTGATGCCCTTCCTGATAGATGCGCTTTGCGGTCTGCTGATATTTGGAGATCCTGTTGCCCACTAAAAAGAAGGTGGCTTTTACCCCTCGCTTCTTCAGGCCGTCCAAAAGCTTTTCCGTATGATCGCTGGGGCCGTCGTCATAGGTAATGGCCACAAGCTTTTTCCCCGCCGCTTTCACAGGCTCTCCGAAGCCCATGGCCCCCAGGGCCAGAAGCAGCGCCAACACACAAGATAATACCCTCTTCATCTTACAGAGATCTCCTTTCCGACTTCCGCATCTCCACAGGCGGCAAACCAGCATTATTTCTGAATTCATTATATCACCCTCCAAAAGCAAACTCAACTCCCCCCGCTTTGCCTTTTCAGTCTTTCGCGCGGCAGGATGCGCCCCGAAATCCAAGGCTGTTCCCGGGGTTTTGGAAGCCGGAAGCCGGGCGGCGGCGCCCCGGTATTGTTATTGCCCCTTTTTTCGTATATAATAAGGGTAAAGTTTTGGCAGTTTCTGCCTTTCCCCGCAGAGACTGCTCACCCGGAAAGGAAGGAGACAAAAATGGAAGAAAAAATCTTTGACCTTAGGCGCTACGAGGCAAAGGCCCGGGAAGCCATTGCCGAGGGCGCGGTGCTTCTGCGCAACGAAAACGCCGCTCTCCCCTTTGCACCCGGAACAAGGCTTGCCGTCTTCGGGCGCAGCCAATACAACTACTACAAAAGCGGCACCGGCTCCGGCGGCCTTGTAAACACCGCACCGGTACCCGGAATTCCTCAGGCGCTGGAGCTGGACGGGTCCTTAAAGCTGGACAAAGAGCTTGCCCGCGTCTATGAGGAATGGATCCTCTCCCACCCCTTTGACCCCGGCGTGGGCTGGGCGGCGGAGCCCTGGTATCAGGAGGAGATGCCTCTTTCCCGGAAGCTCGTCGAGGACGCCGCCGGGCGCAATGACGCGGCGCTGGTGGTGCTGGGGCGCACCGCCGGAGAGGATAAGGACAATTCCGCCGATGAGGGCAGCTATCTTTTGGCAAAGGCCGAGGAGGAAATGCTTGAAGCCGTGTGCTCCGCCTTCTCCCGGGTGGCGGTGGTGCTCAACACGGGAAATACGCTGGATATGAAATGGGTGGAGCGATATGCTCCCCAGGCCGTGCTTTACGCGTGGCAGGGCGGCCAGGCGGGAGGCCTGGGCGCGGCGGATATCCTCACCGGAAAGCGCTCTCCCTCCGGCAAGCTTGCCGACACCATCGCCCTGGATATCTCCGACTATCCCGCGGCAAAGGACTACGGCGATGAAACGAAAAACTATTATCGGGAGGATATCTACGTAGGCTACCGGTATTTTGAGACCTTCGCCCCCGAAAAGGTGCTGTACCCCTTCGGCTTCGGCCTTTCCTACACCACCTTTGCTCTGTCTGAGCCTTCCTTTGAGCGGAAGGGAGACGAGCTTCACTTCTCTGTCTGTGTGGAAAACACCGGGAAATTCCCGAGCAAAGAGGTGGTGCAGGTCTATGGGAAAGCGCCCCAGGGGAAGCTGGGAAAGCCCGCAAGGGTCCTGTGCGCCTTTGGGAAAACAAAGCTTCTCGCCCCGGGAGAAAAACAGCGCCTCTCCCTTTCCTGCCCTCTTTCCACCCTCGCCTCCTACGACGACAGCGGCCTGAGCGGCCACCGCTCCTGCTGGGTTTTAGAAGAGGGAAGCTATGAATTTTACTTGGGCACCGATGTGAGAAGCGCTTCGCCGGTCGCCTCTGTCAGTCTGCCTGAAACCGTGGTCGAACAGTTAGAGGAGGCCCTGGCCCCCAAGGAAGCCTTTGACCGCCTGCGCCCCGCCGCCGGGCAAAACGGCCGGTTTGAAAAGGCCTTTGAGCCCGTTCCCACCCGCACGGTCTCTCCCAGGGAGCGAAGAGCGCAGCGTCTGCCCCGTGAACTTCCCTATACCGGCGACAAGGGCTGGAAGCTGTGGGATGTAAAAGAGGGGAAGGTCTCCCTGGAAGACTTTGTTGCGCAGCTTTCCGAGGAGGACCTGTGCTGCATCGTCCGCGGCGAGGGGATGTGCTCTCCCAAGGTGACCCCCGGCACGGCGGGAGCCTTCGGCGGCGTCACCCAGCGCCTTGTGGATCTCGGGATCCCCACCGGCTGCTGCGCAGACGGCCCCAGCGGAATCCGGATGGACTGCGGTACCCTGGCCTTCTCCATGCCCAACGGCGCCTGCCTTGCCAGCTCCTTCAACACAGAGCTGGTAAAAGAACTTTATGAATACGAGGGGATGGAGCTGAGGAAAAACCATATCGACACCCTTTTGGGCCCCGGCATCAATCTGCACCGTCACCCCTTAAACGGCAGAAATTTCGAATACTTTTCTGAGGACCCGCTGCTCACCGGAAAGATGGCCGCGGCCCAGCTTCAGGCCATGGTCCTTTACGGCGTCACCGGCACCATCAAGCATTTTGCCTGCAACAACCAGGAGTATAAGCGCAACGACGTGGAGGCCGTGGTCTCCGAGCGGGCGCTGCGGGAGCTGTACCTCAAGGGCTTTGAGATCGCCGTGAAGGAAGGAAAAGCCTACTCCATCATGACCAGCTACAACCCCATCAACGGCTTCTGGGCCGCAAGCAACTACGACCTGCTCACCACCATTTTGAGAGACGAATGGGGGTATGAGGGCATGGTGATGACCGACTGGTGGGCAAAGGGCAACGACGAGGGCAAGCTTGGAGAACGGACCAATACCAGCGCCATGGTGCGCGGGCAGAACGACGTGTTTATGGTCACCCAGAACGCCGGAGAGAACTCTATGGGCGACAATTCCCAGGAAGGGCTGAAAACCGGCGCGGTGACTCTGGGCGAATTCCAGCGCAGCGCCTGCAATCTCTGCCGCGCCCTTTTGAAAATGCCCGCCCTTTTGTTCCTTCAGGGGAAGGAGGAGGAGATCGACCGCCGCTTAAAGAGCAGCCCCGGCATCAGCGAAGAGGGCTTGGGAGAGCTGCATGAGGCAAAGGGCGGGATCCCCCTCTCTCTGGACGTTTCCCTCATTGAGACGGAAAAGGGAAAGAGCACGCTGTTCTCCGTCCCTCTGCCGGAAAAGGGAGATTACAAGCTGCTTCTCACCCTGCGCAGCACGGACAAAAACGATGTTTCTCAGCTGCCCGTCTCCCTGTTCCAGGATCAGGCCCTGGTCAACACCATCACCCTGACAGGCTCGCAGCGGGAATGGGAGACCATCTCCCTGCCCCTGAAGGGCGGAAAGACCTCGACCCTGCGCTTCTTTTTCGCCCAGACAGGGCTGCAGCTTCAGTCCTGCGTCATCGAAAAGGCGTAAGCTTTTTCCAGCTTGAGATCCTCATGCCGCAAAAGGGCGGTCCGCAGCATTGCGGACCGCCCTTTTTCAGCTGGGGGCGCTTAAAACGGCAGCCCTTTATTTTTTGCCTTTCGTATCGTTCTCATCCTTCTCTCCTTCCTCTCTGGGGATCTCCATGGAGGAAAGCTGTTCATAGGCTTCCAGCTCTCCTTCATTTTTGGGAGGAGTGAACATCAGGCCGGTACATTCGTTCACCGAGGCCACATTGGAAAGGTTGGGAAAGCTGCCCTCCTTGGGCGTTTCGTGCTCATGATAACAGATCTTCTTCTGCTTCTTCATTCTCTCACGCTCCTTCCCTGCTAGTTTCCGCCGAAGGGAAAGAAAATATGCGTATGGGAGATATGCCATAAGCGGCCGTTCCTCCGCGGGGAAGCCTCCTTGGAAAAATCTTACCCTCGTGAATGAAAGAATTCCTTAAGAAATA
Organism: uncultured Acutalibacter sp.; assembly: GCA_964565505.1. Lineage (GTDB taxonomy): Bacteria > Bacillota > Clostridia > Oscillospirales > Acutalibacteraceae > Acutalibacter. The sequence continues at coordinate 9,403 of CAZMFF010000029.1, forward strand.
TTTGTTGACACATAATACTATGTGATGTATAGTATTCTACAGCAGTTTACCGCAAAGGAGGGGAAGCAATGGATACCCAGCTGAAAAAGGGCCTGATCGAGGTCTGTGTTCTGGTAAGCTTAAAGCAACAGGACTCTTACGGATATCAGATCATCAAGGATATCTCCGCCTATACTCAGCTTTCGGAATCCACTTTGTACCCTATCCTGAAACGGCTGGAGGCGGCGGGACATGTGACCACCTACTCCATCGCCCACAACGGCCGCCTGCGAAAATACTATCACCTCACCCCCAAGGGGCAGGAGAAGATCCGGGAATTCTTAGTGGAATGGCAGGATGTGATGCGGGTGTACCGGTTCATCGCGGGCCAGTCTGAGCAAAGGGGAGAACAGCCTTGAACAAACAGGAATTTTTAAACGCGCTGGAAAGATCGCTGCAGCCCGCTTCCTATGAGGAGCGGATGCGCACCCTCGCCTACTATGAGGAATTGATCGACGACCGGCTGGAGGCCGGAGAGGAAGAGGCCGATATCATTGCAAGCCTTGGAAGCGTGGACGCCATCGCCCAGGACATCTTGTCAAGTGAGGAGCCCTATCCCGTGCCGCAGCGCCCGAAGGAGAGAAGGGGCCTTACCATCGTCCTCTTGGCGCTGGGCTTTCCGTTATGGGGGCCGCTGCTGATAGTTGCCTTTGTGCTGATCTTTGTTTTCTACTTACTGCTCTTTCTTCCCATCCTCATTCTGGGCGTGCTGTCGCTCAGCTGCCTGCTTGCCGCCCTGCTGGGCCTTGTGGGGCTTCCCTTTCTCGCGCTGGAATCCGGCCTTGCCCAGGGGTATCCCGCCCTGCTGCTTCAGGGGGGCGCCTCGCTGTTTCTGCTGGGGCTGAGCCTGCTTTGCGCGGTGAGCGTCGTCTTTACGGCCAAGGGTGTTGTGAAATCGGGAAAAGTCGTGTGGCGGGCTTTGGCCTCTTGCTTTCGGAAAAGGAGGAACGCGGCATGAAAAAGAACAGGCTTTTGAAATGGACCGCAGCTGCAGGCGGGATCCTGACGCTCATCGGGCTTCTTGCGTCTGCCCTCAGTTTTCCTCTGGCGAATTTTGACTTATCCAGGCTTTTTTCGGACGGGAAAAAGCACGAGCTTCAGACTGTGCCGCTTTCCGGAAAAGAGTTTTCCCAGGTGGAGCTTGCTATCTCCTTTTACGACATCCGCGTGGAAGCCTGCGGAAAGGAAGGCCCCCAGCTCACCTTCCCGAAGGACAGCGACTCCCTGGAATACGGAATCGAAGACGGGCGCCTTTCTCTGCGAGAAAACCGGGACGGCTCCCAAAACGGGTTTTATCAGTGGTACCGCCTTTTCAAAATTCCCATTGTGGAAAACAGGGTGACGCTTTCCCTTCCGGAAGACTTTTCCGGAGAGGTTTTTGTCAAAAACGATTTCGGCTCCATTGAGGTCCAAGGGCTTCAGGCGCTCTCCTCCCTGGACATTCGCGCCAACAACGGCTCCGTTTCCCTTTCCCAGCTCCAGGTGGAAAAAGACCTTTCCTTTGAGGGGGATTTCGGCAGCTTCCGGCTGCTTTCCTCAAAAGTGGGAGGAGCGCTTACGGTGGAAAATGACAACGGGTCCGTCACCATAAAGGAGACCTCCTTTTCCGAGGGGGATATTTCTCTGAGCTTCGGAAGCCTTACGCTGGGCGGGAAGGAAACGGAAACCGGGTGCAAGTCTCTATCGACCTCTGTGAAAAACGGGAGCACCACTCTTTCCCGCGTCACAGCCGAGCAAGACCTTTCCGTCAGCTCCCAGTTCGGCAGTATCCGGCTCTCGCAGGTCTTTTCCGAAAGGCTGATGCTGGAAAACAAAAACGGACAGATCTCCGGTACCATACGGGGAAAAGAAGAGGATTTCCAGGTAGAAGCCAGTACAGAATTCGGAAGCTGCAGTCTCTCTGCCCGCTCTCAGGGCCGGTATTTTCTAAAGGCCCGCAATGAATTCGGCGATATCAGGCTGTCCTTCCTGGAAGATTCCGATTCCTGACGCATATGGAAAAGGTCCCGCTCTTTTGAAAAGAGCGGGACCTTCTTCTTTTCGGGGACTATTCTCTTACCCTGTCCTCGTCTCCCCGGAAGAGAAGCGCGATGCACCACAGCGCCGCGATCCCTACCAGCGTATAGATGATCCGGGAGACCACAGAGGCCTGACCGCCGCAGAGGAAGGCCACCAGGTCAAAACGGAAGATCCCGAAAAGGCCCCAGTTGATGCCGCCGATGACGATCAAGGCCAGCGCGATCCGATCCAATACACTCATTTTATTTACCCCTTTTTGAGAAAATTCTCTTCTTTCTGAAGCGTCACAAATAGTGTGCGGTAAAAAGAGTAAATTATGCTGGGTTCTATTGGAAAAATTTCCCCGTTTACTTTTGCTGTCCTCCGGTCAGAATCGAAAAAAGATTTTGAAAGGCTTTCGGTCAACCGACCCGGGCTTTCACCCACTTTACAGATCTCTCCAAATAATCGAGCATGGCGTTGGAGCCGTAGTGCTCGATGGTATAGATCCCGTCATAGCCATCCTTTCTCAGCCGGGAGATCAGCTCTTCGATTTTTATCTCGCCGAAGCCCACCGACGCGGGGTACAGAGGGACTGCGTCCACCGCCGTCTTGGCCTCTTCCCCGTTTTGTGGGCGATAGGCCCGGTCCTTCAGGTGAACATGGCTGATCCGGTCCTTTAAAAGCTCGTAAGCCTTCAGCTCATCCTGTGCCGCGAAGCGGAAATTCCCCGTGTCAAAGGCGCAGGAAAGCTTCGGGCAGGCGTCCAAAAACCCTCTGACCCCTTCCGCCGTGGAGAAGGGGGCGGTCTCGCTGTCGTATTCCTCCATCACAAGGCTGACCCCGTATTTTTCGGAAAGCTCAGAGAGCCGGAGCACCCCCTCCCGCATCTGCAAAAGCTGCCGCTTCTTTTCCTCTTCACTGTCTGAGAGATCCCAGAAGCCGGGGATCACCAATATTCTGGAGGCTCCCAAAAATCTGGCTGACTCCAGGATCGGCGTACTCTGTTTTTCCACATCCCGGTCTCTTCCGAAATCAAAGTACGAGGGGATCGTGGAAATTCCCAGCCCGGCAAAGGAAAGCTGCTGCCCCAGCTCATCCTCCCTGCCGATCACGCTGTTTTGGGAGACTTCCAAGAACTCGACCCCCAGCTCTTTTACCCGCTGCATGGCTTCCATCACGGGGATGCCCTCCTGCCGGGAAATGTCGATGATGTGGTCGTAAAACGTCGCTAAGCTTGCCATATCCAGTTCCTCCTTCAAAAATTCAAATCACGGCCAGGCAAAAACCCAGGTGTGAAAAAGCTCCAGAGAATTGACATAGCTTTCTGTTGTGGGGGCCCCGGAGATCACCGGGAAATAAAGGCAGAAAAGCCCCAGCTGGAGCGCCGTAAAGCCCAAAAGCAAAGCTTCTCCCACAGAGAAACGGGAGAGCGCCCCTTCCCTCATCAGTCCTCTTTGCAGAAAAGGCAGCTGCGAAAGTTTGGAAAAAAGCAGCATCAGCCCCAGGACAAGGAAGGGGACCGCCGTAAAATAGTGATAGATAAAGGTGAGCCGGGGGACAAGAGTCCAGGGCAGATAAACGGAAAGAAAGCCTGCAGCCGCCACGCCCGCCGCCAGGCTGCGCTTCTTCCACCAGAGGAAAAAGGCAAAAAATATCCCCAAAAGGCCGGTCCACCACAAGACAGGGTTTCCCATGGCGGAAATGGTGCTGTACTGGCCCAGGGCATTGCAGTTGGAATTGGCATAATACCAGATGGGGCGAATATCCAGCGGCCATTCGTACCAGGAGGAGGCGAAGGTGTGCTCCGCCACCAGCCCGGAATGATACCGGAACATATTGATCTGGTAGTTGACAAAGGACGGCCACAGCTGCCCCCGGTTATGGGGCAGGGTAGTCAAGGGCAGGAAGGCCGCGAAATAGATCAGGAAGGGGATTACCAGGAAGAAAAGGCAGCACCACAGGCAGAGGATCCCGCTTTTTCTCACAAGCGGCCTTAGGTCCCCACTCTCCCGGCGCTCCCTAGCGCAGGCGAAGATCAGCTTGCCGAAAAAGAGCACGGCAAGCCCCGCCGCCCCGTAAGCCGCCGTCCATTTGGAAGCGATCCCCAATCCGGTAAATACGCCGCAAAGCCCCAGGGGAACCAGCATCCGCCAGAGCCTTTCCCGCTTCAGATCCTGAAACAGAAACACCGTCATGGCGTCGTACATCAGCAAAAGGAAGAACACGGCATAGGTGTCGATGGTGGCAATGCGCGTCTGGGTAAAGTGCATAAAGTCAAAGGCAAACAGCACCGTGCCCGCCAGAGAGAGAGAGGTCTTTTTCAGAAGCTGCTTTAAAAGATGGTAGAACACCGGCAGCATCAGCACGCCGAACAGGGTCCCCATAAAGCGCCAGCCAAAGGGGTTCATCCCGAACAGGCGGATCCCCAAGGAGATGATGAGCTTTCCCAGGGTGGGATGGGTGGTCTCGTAGATCTCCAGGCCCAGCAGATGCTCATAGGCGGTGCGGGCATGATAGATCTCGTCAAAATAGGTGGAGTTTTCATAGGTGGAGTAGTAGGGCAAAACCTCCTGCTCGTCCAGAAGGGCCTCGCCCTTCCCCTCTATCAGGGTGAGAGCGGAAAACCGGTTTTCCCCGGAAAGCTTCAGGCCGATCTCGTTTAAAGTGACGCTCCCGTCCAGAGGCGTCAGCCGGATGTAAGAGCCCTCTTTCGGCAGAGAAAACTGCTTCCAGGCAAAAACGCTGCTTTCCGAAAGCGTTCCGCAGTCCTCCCAGTGAAGCCCGTCCTCGCTGCTTTCCACCTGCACGCTTGCGCCCACCCGATAGGAATAGTGCGCTTCGTCAGAGGAGATCCCAGGAAGATAGGTAAGCTCTCGAAGCGCTCCCTCGCCCCGAACTACCACGCTCTCCCCCTCCTTCGGAGTCCAGGGCGTGACCGCGGTCTCCCGGTCTCCCAAATGGATAAACGCCACCGCCCCGTAGCAGAGAGTCACCAAAGCCATGCACAGAGCGTCCAGGCGGGTAAGCCTGCCTCGGACAGCGATCTGAGGCAGCGGGCGCGCCCTTTTCACTTCTCCCTCCTGCGCCCGGTTTCTCAAATAGAGGTCCCAGGTGACATACAAAAGATAGCAGAAGGCCAGCGCCTGAAGCCCCGCAAGGCCCCGGGTGACAAACGTGTTGGGGTCGTAATTTGCCCCCTTTGTCTGGAACTGCCACAGCACATAGGAGACGTTTAAATAATGTCCCAAGGCCACGAGAGAAAAGGTCCACAGCAGCCTTCTGTCCTTGGAATACACATAGGATAAAAGCAGAAACAGCAAAGCGGGGAAAAGATAGCGCTCGTGCATTTTCACGCTGAAAAAGTACATGGCGCTCATGAGCACATAGGGGCAGGCGAACACGGCGTCCTCCCGCTTGGAGCCGATCATCAGCACCGCGCAAAGGGCCGTGGCGGCAGCAGGGCCTGTCAAATTCAAAACCGTGCCCAAAGCCCCTTCGGGCAGGGCAGTCCAGTTCATGCCCAAAAGCGCCCACAGGTTATAGGCGTTCACCGAGTAGTAATGATAGTAGTCCATGGTGCTCTGATACTTCTCAATGAGCCACAGATACTGAAAATTCCTTGTGAAGGGGGTGGCGATCAGCAGTAAAGTGCCAACCGCGCAGAGCACGCCCCACAGCGGCATCCAGATCTTCCTTTTTCTCCATACGAAAAACAGATACAAAGGCGCGAACACCAGCATTTGAGGCTTGCAGGCAATGGCCGCTCCGTAAAGAGCCGCGCAGGGCAGATATTTTTCCCGGTACAAAAGCAGCACAGAGCAAAGCAGGAGAAGGGTACAGAAGGAATCTGCCTGGCCCCACTGAGCGGAGTTGAGAAATACCGCCGGGCAAAAGAGATAAACGCCCAGCAGAAACAGCGCTCCCCGTTCTCCCAGCTTTCTTCTTCCCAAAAACAGCAGCGCCCCGGCGCAGAGCAGATCTGCCAGAATGGAGGGCAGCTTCATCATCAGGGTAAACGCCGGCGAAGCGGCCGGGATCCCCAAAAGGAGCCGCCACTTTTCCAGCAGGGTGAGCACATAGAGGTATCCGGGCGGGTAGTCGAGGAAGATATCCTCCTGGTAGATCCGGTGAAACCCCACCTCATTGGTGATGCGCGCCCAGGCCTTAAAGGTGTCCATATCGGCGGAAAACCCCTCTGAAGTAAGCCCCAGCCAAATGCGCAGAGCAAGGCCGAAAAGAAGGATCCCGCCGGACAGAAGCCAGAAGGTCTTTCTCTCAAGCTCATGCTCCTGAAATTTATTTTTTCCCAAGAGGGCGACGCCTCCGCAGTAAACAAGGATCAGCAATACGCAGGAAGCCATATTCTCTCCCTTCTTTTGCGGGAAAACTCCCGAAAAGCTCTCAGAATAGAGAAAAAGAAATACGCACAAGGGCGTTGACTATTTCCGTTTCCCATAGTAATCTAGACTCAGAAAAAGAAACCCGGCTTTCGGCCCGCTTCTTTTTACTAAAGTATACCTTCTCCCAAGGGTAAAAGTCAACTTTCGGAAAAACGCTTCGGTTCCATAAGGCCCGCCGGGTCTTCGGCGAAAAGCACCCGGATAACCGGATCACAAGGAGGAACGCATTTATGACAAACGCTCTGAAAACCCGTTTCCATGAGGACCCCTCTGTTTTGCATGTGGGCTGCACAAAAAACAGGAGCTACTACCTGCCCTGCAAGGACCGCACAGAGGCCCTTTTGGGCAAAAGCACCCGGCAGACCCTGTTAAACGGCGAATGGTCCTTCCGGTATTTTGATTCCTTTCTGGATGTGGACTTAAACGGCGGGATCTGTTTTGACGAAACTACCCTTGGGAAGATCCCCGTTCCCTCCTGCTGGCAGACCCACGGCTTCGGGCGCCATCAGTATACCAATATCAATTATCCCATCCCCTATGATCCGCCCTATGTGCCGGAGGAAAACCCCTGCGGCCTTTATGCCCGCCGCTTCTCCCTCACCGAAGAGGACCTGGAGTTTCGGCAGTTTTTGAATTTCGAGGGGGTAGACTCCTGCCTGTACCTCTGGATCAACGGCGAATTTGCGGGCTACAGCCAGGTTTCCCATTCCACCTCCGAGTTCGAGATCACCTCCTTCGTGCACAAGGGGGACAACACGCTGTGCGCCCTGGTGCTTAAGTGGTGCGACGGCACCTATCTGGAAGATCAGGACAAGCTTCGCATGAGCGGCATTTTCCGGGACGTGTATCTGCTCAAAAGACCTCAGAGCTTTCTCCGAGACTATTTTGTAAAGACCGAGTTTTCACCGGATCTTTCCCAATGCCTGCTGACGGTTGAGCTGATGCAGGAGGGAGAGCCCCGGCTCAAGGGGGTCCTGCTGGACCCCAGGGGCAAAGAGCTTGCCGTCTCCCGTCCGGAAAACGGACTTCTTTCCTTCTCTGTGGAGAAGCCCCAGCTTTGGAACGCGGAAACGCCTGTGCTCTACACCCTGCTTTTGGAGACGAAAGAGGAGTGCGTCGCTCAGAAGGTGGGCCTTAGAAAGATCGAGATAAAAGACGGCGTAGTGCTTTTAAACCAAACTCCCATTAAATTCCGCGGGGTAAACCGTCACGACAGCGACCCTGTCACCGGATATACCATTTCCAGAGAGCAGGCCCTTTTGGACCTCACCCTGATGAAGCGGCACAATATCAACGCCATCCGCACCAGCCATTATCCCAACGCCCCCTGGTTTTTGCAGCTGTGCTCCCAGTACGGCTTTTATGTGATCGCGGAGGCAGACCTGGAGACTCACGGCTCCAGCCAGCCCTTCGGGCGCTATGTGGAAGATCATGCCTCTGAGCTTGCGGACGATCCGGCCTATGAGAAGGCGATCCTGGACCGGGTACAGCGCAGCGTGATCCGGGACAAGAACAACGCCGCGGCGGTGATCTGGTCTTTGGGAAACGAAAGCGACTATGGGGAAAATCTGGAAAAGGCCGGCAGATGGGTCAAGGAATACGACCCCTCCCGCCTGCTTCACTATGAGGGGAATTTTGTCCATCGAAAGGACCGCCAGCCGGACTGCTCCATGCTGGATCTTTTCAGCCGCATGTACGCTTCCACACAGCTGATCGACGCCTATTTCGCCCCCTGGCCGGACAACGTCCCCTTCGGTCAATTCAAAACGCCTGAAGACGCTCCTCAGGAGTTCCGCTATCAGCTCCAGCTGTTCCGGGAGAACAACTCCTCCGCCTTTTTCACGGCGGGCACAACGGAAAAGAAGCCCTTTTTGCTGTGCGAGTACATTCACGCCATGGGCAACGGCCCGGGAGACGCCGAGGATTATCAGCAGCAGATCATGAAATATGACGGCTTTTGCGGCGGGTTTGTGTGGGAGTGGTGCGACCATGCCGTTTTCGGCGGCAGAACTCCTGACAACCGTCCCATCTACCGCTACGGCGGAGACTTCGGAGAGTTCCCCCATGACGGCAATTTCTGCATGGACGGCCTTGTATATCCGGACCGCAGGGTGCACACCGGCCTTTTGGAATACAAAAACACGATCCGCCCCGTGCGGGTGAAAAAGGGCAAAAAGCCGGGCAGCTTTCTCTTCCATAACTACCTGGATTTCACCTGTACCAACGAATTCCTGTCCTTTTCCTATGAGGTGTCCTCAGATGGAAAGGGCCGGGGAGAAAAGCGCCTTTCCCTGCCGGATATCCCGCCGAGAAAAGAAGCTGAGATCACCCTCGAGGGACTGCCCGAAAGCGGGCTTTGCACCGTCACCTTTTTCTGCCGGGTCAAAAAAGACCATGGGCTTTTGCAAAAGGGCGAGCTTCTGGGCTTTGATGAGCTGTTCCTCAGCGACGCTTCCGAAGCCGGGCCGGAGGTTCCCTCAAAAAGGGCGCTCACATTAAAGTCCTCTCCCCGTGTTTTCACCATAACCGGAAAGGACTTCTGCTATGAATTCGACCCGCTGACGGGACTTTTCTCCTCCCTTATCAAAGGGCAGCGCAGCTTTTTAAGCCGGCCCATGCAGTGGAACACCTACCGCGCCCCCACCGACAACGACCGAAGCGTGCGCTTCTCCTGGGAGGAGGCGGGATATCACCGGCCCGCTATAAGGGTCTATTCCCTGGAAACCAAAGAGGAAGCCTCCCCTGAGCCCTGCGTTCAGATCCGCTGCACGCTGGGCATTGGCGCGGTTTCCCTGAAGCCGTTTTTAAAGGCGGAGGCCCTGTGGAGCGTCAACGGAAACGGGCAGATCAAGGCGGATATCCGCTTGACAAGAGACCTGCATTTTCCCTTCCTGCCCAGGTTCGGGCTGCGCCTGTTCCTGCCCCAGGAATTTTCCCAGGCAGAGTATCTGGGCTATGGACCTTATGAAAGCTATCTGGATAAGCACCGCGCTTCCCGGTTCGCCCGTTTCTCGCAGGAGGTAAAGGACATGACAGAGCATTACCTGCGCCCGCAGGAAAACGGCTCTCATTTCGGCTGCCGGTGGGTCCAGCTGTCCGCGGCAGATCATTCCCTTTTGGCCTCTTCTGACGAGCCCTTCTCCTTTAACGCCTCTCCCTACACTCAGGAAGAGCTGGCAGAAAAGGCCCACGACTATGAGCTTTCCCCCTCGGGCAGCACCGTACTGTGCCTGGATTACAAAATGAGCGGAGTGGGCTCAAACTCCTGCGGCCCCTCTCTTCTGCCTCAATACCGGCTGGAGGAGGAAACCTTCCGCTTTTGCTTCGAGCTGGAGCTTCGCTCCTGAATTTTCCCCTGTATTTCAAAAGAGAGAGAAAGCTGTTTTGCGGCTTTCTCTCTCTTTTTGCTCCAAAATCATAAAATTACTTATTTTTGCTTGCACAATTTTTAATTTTTTGGTAGAATAGACAATGGAATAAAAATAAAGAAGGGGTAAAGTGCCCTTTGGAGGCAGCCTCGAAAGGAGTCAACCAGTATGGCTAAACAGTTCGTATGTACCTACGACCACCCGATCGTCACCACAAAGCAGGGAAAGATCCGCGGTTTTGAAACAGATGGAACCTATGTGTTCCAGGGGATCAAATACGCGGATTCCAAACGGTTCCAAATGCCTTCGGATCCCGCTTCCTGGGAGGGCGTAAAGGACGCCCACTCCTATGGATTTGTCAGCCCTATGCTGAACCGTGAAACGGCAACGGGGGAAATTGCCGTTCCGCACCGCTACTGGCCCAAGGACGAAAACTGCCAGTATCTCAACATCTGGAGCCAGTCCATCGACGAAAACGCCAAAAAGCCTGTCATGGTATGGCTGCATGGCGGCGGCTTCTCAGACGGCTCCTCCATCGAACAGGTGGCCTATGAGGGCGAAAACCTCTCCAAATTCGGCGACGTGGTGGTAGTGACCATCAATCACCGCCTGAATATCCTGGGGTATCTGGACCTGTCTCCCTACAGTGAAAAATACGCAAACTCCGGAAACGCCGGGAACGCCGACCTGGTAGCCGCTCTGAAATGGATCCATGAAAACATCGCAGGCTTCGGCGGCGATCCGGAAAATGTCACCATTTTCGGCCAGTCCGGCGGCGGCGGAAAGGTCTATACCCTGATGCAGACTCCCGCGGCCGACGGCCTGTTCCAAAAGGCCATCGTCATGAGCGGCGTGGGCGATGGAATGAGCATCCCCGCAAATTCCGACAGCCGGCCTCTCATCGATGGAATGCTCAAGGAGCTGGGCCTGAGCGCGGCGGAGATCGAAAAGCTGGAAACGCTTCCCTATGAGGCGCTGGCAGAGGCCTATAAAAAAGTTTCCCCCGCCATTCGGGAAGCAGGCGGCTATGTGGGCTGCGCTCCCATTCCCAACGAGTTTTATGTGGGCGACCCCCGCGAGGTGGGCTTCACCGAGCATGCCAAGACCATTCCCACCATCGTGGGTACCGTCGTGGCGGAGTTCGGCGGCTTTGCCCCCGGCCTGCCCAAAAAGCACGAGCTCACCAGAGCGCAGGAGCTGGAGATTTTGCAGCCGAAATTCAAGGGGGAAACAGAAAAGCTTGTCTCTCTGTTTGAGGCCTGCTATCCGGGAAAGGCCATCACAGATCTTATGCTGGTAGACGCCTCCTCCAGAGAACCCAGCAAAGACTTCTGCCGGAAGAAAGCGGCCTCTCCTCAGTCTGCTGTCTATAACTATCTGTTTACCTATGAATTCCCCATCGATGACGGACGGGCGGCCTGGCACTGTTCAGACATTCCCTTCTTCTTCCACAATACCGATCTGGTGCCGATCTGCAATATCCCCGGCGTTTCCGATCAGCTGGAAGAGCGCATGGCCGCTTCCTTCGTGAATTTCGCGAAAACCGGCGTGCCCGGCTGCCCCTCCCTGCCTGTTTGGGAGCCCTGCAAGCCGGATGATATCGCTACCATGATCTTCGACACGGAATGCAGGATGGTACATAATTTTGACGACGAGCTGCAAAAGGCCCTCGCGCCCTATGCGGACCGTCCCGCGTTTGCCAAAAAGAACAAGGTGGGAGATCAGGAAGTTACCATTCTTCACTGAGAAACAGCTCTCTGCAAAAGGAGAAGGGCCGCCTCAAAACGAGGCGGCCCTTTCGACAGCTTTTGACAGGAACAGCAGGCGGTTTGGACCGAAGCCCTCCGGCTTTTCCCTGTCTCTATTCTTATTTCTGTGAAAAAATTGGGAAAACCCTTGACTCTCCCCTTGCGTCATCCGCTATACTGTGCTCGGCAAAGGACAAAGAGAAATTTTGGGGGCTTCCCCGAAAAAGGAGAAACGCAGAATGAAAACCGTCAACGAAGTGTCAAAGCTTACCGGCGTCACAGTTCGCGCCCTGCGCTATTACGATTCCATCGGGCTGTTAAAGCCCACGCAGGTAACACCGGCCGGATACCGGCTGTATGACCGGCAGGCTTTGGGAAAGCTTCAGCGCATCCTGCTGTTTCGGGAGCTGCAGTTTCCTTTAAAGGAGATCAAAGCCATTCTGGAGGATCCGGGCTTTGACTACCCAAAGGCCCTAAAGCAGCAGATCCGTCTGCTCACTTTGAAAAAGGAACGCCTGGAGCAGCTCATCGCCCTTGCCGAACAAATTCGGAAGAAAGGAGAAAACAATATGGATTTTACCGCATTTGACACGGAAAAAATCGACCGCTATGCAAAGCAGGCAAAAGCCGCCTGGGGAAAAACGCCCCAGTACCGGGAATTTGAGAAAAAGTCTCAAAGGCGCACCGGAACGGAGAACCAAGCTTTGCTGGAGGAGATGATGGACCTGTTCGTGGAATTCGGCCGGCTCAGAAAGCTCTCCCCCGGTTCAAAAGAGGTCCAATCTCAGGTAAAAAGGCTTCAGGAATTTATCACCCGGCATTTTTACGCCTGCTCTGATGAAACCCTGCTCTCCCTTGGCCTGATGTACGCCTCTCAGGAGGAATTCCGGGAAAACATAGACCGGGCCGGAGGGCCGGGCACAGCCCAGTTCGTCTGCGACGCGATCTGTATCTGCACGCCGGAGCCGTAATGCCGGAGCCGTAAAACCCGGTTTCCGAAAACACCCGCCCACCCTGAAGGGAAAACGCCTTCGAGGTGGGCGGGTTTTCTTTGAAGATCACCGGTTTTGTTTTCCGGAAATTTCGGAAATCTCTATTTTCCACACGGCAGTAACAGAAAGGCTTTTGGCAATTGCCCCTTCAAAATGCGCCATATGCTCGGGGGTATATTTTTCACACAGCAGGCGCAGCGCATGGATCTGCTCTTTTTCCTCCGGCACAAGGCAGGCTCTTCCCCGCAAAACGGCGGATGTAAACTTGGTGGTAAACTCATGAGGAGGCTGGTAAACAGTTCCCACGCAGCAAAGGCAGACCTCTCCCCTATGCTCCAGGCACCGGTTCTTAAGGCCCTCCTCAGCGCTGTGAAAATAGACGGTTTTCCCGTCACGGACAATGGAAATGGGAACGCAGTAGGGCGCGCCCCCCGGCTCCGTCATGCTCAGCGCCGCCCACTGGCAATGGTCTGCTACCTCATAGGCAAAGCTTTCCGGCATCTCCCTGTCTTTTCTTCTCATCTTTTTTCCTCCCTCTGCGTTTTTATCAATTCAGCACAGGCGCTCCCCTTTGGGAAGCTCTCCCTGAAATCGCTGAAAACCTCGCCGAAAATCACCTGGAAGCTGTGCCGAAAAATTCTCTTTCCAGCATGGCGCACAGGCAGTGATAGATCGGCAGATGATATTCCTGGATCCGGTAGGTCTCACAAGACGGCGCAAACACGGTGACATCGGAAAGCTCAGACAATTTTGAAGACGCTTCACCGGTCAGCGCGATCACCTTCATCCCCTTGGCTTTCGCCGTGACTGCCGCATAAACACAATTCTGTGAATTGCCCGAAGTGGAAATGGCAAGCAGCACATCGCCCTTTCTGCCCAAGCCTATGATCTGCTGCGCAAAAGTCATAGTTGGCTCTGCATCATTGAGAAAGGCGCTGGAAAGCGCAGGGTGTCCGCACAGCGAAACAGCGGGCAATGCGTTTTCCAGATGCTTCTGAAGCGCCAAGCCGTTTTCTCCATAGCTCATGAGTGCCTGTGAAAGCTCATCCGGCAGCGGGCGAAGGACCAAGAAGGATTTCATCAATTCTCCGACGATATGCTCACAATCCGCAGCAGAGCCGCCGTTGCCGCAAAGCAGCAGCTTTCCCCCCGCATGATAGGCAGCTGAAAGGGTCTCATAGGCTGCTGCAATAGCATCTTTTTGGGAAACAAGATCAGGATTTTTTTCCAGAAAACCGAGAAAATACTGAGTTACCGAAGTCGTCATAGGTTATTTCCTTTCTGTTTTTGGTGTTCTTGTGCGCCGGCATAAGCTACGGACAACGCCGCGTAATCGCCAACGGCCTCACCCAGCCCTGCCGCCGCAACCGTACAGGCTTCTCGTGCATATTTCAGAGATTCCTCTTCTAAAACTGCTTCCATTCCGGGACGCAGCAAAGCTTCAGAGCGCATAAAAACCCCGCCGATCACAACGCGTGAGGGATTCAACAAATCCACGAGAATGCTGAGGATCCTCCCAAGCTTTCTGCCGCATTGCTCGTAAAGAGAACGGCACATAGGGTCATTTTGAGCCGCTAATTCCGCCATGAGCCGTGCATCGATTTTTTCCAGGTCTTTCCCGGCAGCGAGATAGAGCGGCGGAGTCTCTCCCCGTTTCAGCGCCTCTTCTGCCGCATGTCTTCCCAGCTGCGCAAGTCCTCCCCCGGAGCAATACCCCTCTGCGCTTCCCTGTTTTCCATATCCCACCGGCAAAAATGGGTCGCTTTCCTCAGAAAGCCGCACATGACCGATTTCTCCTGCCATATCGGAAACGCCGCTGTACAGCTTCCCGTTTAAAATGAGTCCTGCCCCAAGCCCGGTGCCGAAGGTGAGAAAAATCAGATCGTCGCAGCCCTTTCCCGCCCCGAATTTCCACTCCGCCACAGCACAGGCGTTGGCATCGTTTTGAAGGAAGGCGGGAACTCCGGTCTTTTCCTCAAAGAACCGGACGACCTCAATATTGTTCCACAGCGGCAGGTTCGGAGGAGACAGGATCACTCCGCGCTTGGAATCAAGAGGTCCTCCGCAGCTGATGCCGATCCCGGAAAGATCAGAGAATTCCAGTCCTTCCTTTTCGAGAAGCTTTTCTGCGCAGCGCAAAAAGGCGTTTAACACCCGATCGGGCGTCTGCCGTGCGGTGGGAAACTTTTCTTTTGCGCAAAGCAGAAGCGCGTCCTCCCCGTTTTTGTCCGTCTGTGTTTTTCCAAGGCTGACGGCACATTTGGTGCCGCCGATATCAAATCCGAGAAACCAGCTCATAGAAAACCCTCAAACTCCCATAATCCCGCCCGCTTCAGCGCGTCGCAGTAGGCGGCATAATCGATACCCAAAAGATTGGTAAAGTAGTGATTTTTTCCGCTTACAGTCTTCCCGGCGCCGGTGCGGTACTCCCATTCCATGAGATAAAACTTTTGCTCGCCGTCTTCCACCGGAACAGAAATCATAGGGCTGCTTTTCTCTGCCGGAAGCCTGGAGGAAGCTTCGGCGACCGTCTTGCCGTCCGTCAGATTCCGGACCCGATAGGAGACGCTTATCTCCTCTGTCGTCTCATTGATACCATAGAGCGCCATGCGCCCCTGCTGCGGCTCATCGAAAGCAAGCAGCACCGGCTGCTGGGAGCGCCGGATGTAAAAATACGCAAGCTTTCGCCCAAAGGTATAGTCCACCACCGCATCGGAGATCTGCGGCCAGCCGTCCAGCAGATTCCACCAGATAATGCCGTTTCTCCGGCCGCGGGTAATGCGGAAACGCTCGATAAAATATTTCTTTGCCTCCGCCTGAGAAATTTGGCTCATACGGGCAAAGTCAGGCAGGTTTTCCGGCTCCTTTTGAAAGAGCATCTTCACCTGATCCCTCATCAGAGAGATCCGGTAGGCATAAGGGTCTGAGAGATCTGCCCGCATACAGGACGCGTGCACAAGCCACTCCCTGTCCGGAACTCCGTTTTCATCAAAGATGGGCCAGAGATGATCCTTAGATAAAAAGGTCTCAAGCGCCCCGGGCGAGGGGCAGCCGTGATATCCGGTTTCGCTTGCAAAATGGCACACTGAATTTTTATAGTAATCCCCTTTAAAATAGTCCCTTGGCCCCCAGAGATGCTCTTCCGAGGTGGGGGCTCCTGTCCGATAGGCCTCCTCATCGATATAGGGAGAGGAGGGCAGGTAGGGCCTTGTAAAATCATGGGCGTGAAGCAGCTCCGGGATCAGGCGGCGCGTGATCATATTCTGATTGGGGTCCCGCCTGGTGCCCGCCCAGGAAAAGGCCTGGTCGCACTCGTTGTCGCCGGCCCAGACAGCTAAAGAAGGATGGTTGCGGTAAGCCTTGATCACCGAAATGATCTCAGGGCGCAGCATATCCAGAAACCAGGGCTCCTGCGGATAGACCGCGCAGCCCATTCCGAAATCCTGCCAGACAAGGATTCCGGATTCATCGCACAGGTCAAAAAAATGCTGGCTCTCGTAAACATGGCCTCCCCAGAGGCGAATGATATTGCAGCCCAGGTCATTGGCAAGCCCCATGGCCCGGTCTACACGATTGCAGTCATTGGAGGGAAACGCGTCCAGAGGCACCCAGTTTGTCCCCATGGCAAAGATTCGTTTCCCGTTGACCGTGAGGCAGAAGTCTCCCCTGCCCTGTGCGTCCGTTGTGGAGGTGCGTTTCAGATCCACCATGCGGATCCCGGTGCGCAGGGTCAAAGTATCGATCACTTCCCCGCCTGACAGAAGCTGTGCTTCGCATTGATAGAGGTTTGCTTCTCCCGCGTTTCTGGGCCACCATAGCTTCGGATCCGGAATCTCCACCGCCATTCTGCCATTGGTGTGCTTCGGCACACATTCCATGGAAAAGCGGGAATCTTTGCAGCGGCCGGAAACCCGCAGAAGAAAATCGTTCAGGAAATCTTCTTCGATGTGCAAAGTAAAATACGCCATCAGCGACGCACGCGATGCCGTAACGCCGTCCGTATTCATTTGCAGCTCATTGGTATAGAGAAAAAGGTCCTCGATCCGATCTGGCTTTTTCCGGATAAGGGACACCGGCTTCCAGATGCCGCCCGAAACGATGCGGGGCATAATATCCCAGCCATACATGGAGGCGGCTTTCCGAATGGGAAGGGACTCGTAATTATACGCCTGAGCGTTGGAGGATACGGGAAGATCATATTCTCTGGCCGCAATGACGGCGGGGCGGATATGCACCACCAGATCATTTCCCCCATCCCGAAGCGTGGGGACAGGGATATCATAGGTCAAAAACATATTGGATACAGACTTTAAAAGCTCGCCGTTGAGGTAAATATCCGCGACCGTGTCGATCCCTTCAAAACGTAAAAAGGTAAGAGCATCCACAGCACCGTGATACACAAAGGTTTTGCAGTACCAGAGGTGCAGGTTTTCCAGCTTTTGCAGCTCCAGCGTGTTTTCGCCGAAAAAGGGGTCCGGCAAAAGTCCGGCCCGCTCCAGGTCCCGTTCAAAATTCCCGGGAACCGCGGCGTCGACGCAGGAGCCAATCAATCTCTGAGCGTCTGAAGCGGTTTTGACCTCATCGGAAAATTGCCTGACAAGACGGTTTTCCCCATAATAGAGTTTCCATCCTTCTGAGAGGAACTGTTGTTGTTCCAGCATATTGGAAGCTTCCTTTCTGTTTTTTCTTTCGGCAAAGATACAAGGCTTTCTCCATCAGGAATGGAGAGTATGGAAACACACGGTAAAAGCTGAGCCGAAAAAATTTTATTGCAGGCTTTCAGACAGCTTAAAGTGCTTTTCCAAAATCTCCAGCGTCTCCTCCGGCGCGCGCCGGTCATCTCTTAACAGCACAAAGAATCCGGAATTTTCAAACCTACGGTAGTTTTCCTCGCTGTTGATCCTTTCCAGACACGCCCGGTAATTTTCCATGGCTTTTTCCGGGTCGGGGGCCTTTTGTATCTGCTGTAAAATAAACTGTTTTTCTGGGTCCGCACGGTCAAAAAACCGTTCCACCGATACCTCCCGGGGCGTAAGCAAAATCGCCACATGGCCATAATTTGACAGCTCTTTCAGCTTTTCACAGGAGAGATTGGTATCCACAAAAATTTTCTTGCCCCGCTGTGCAAGCTGGATCAGACAAATCAATTCCAGCTGGGCGGCCTCTTCGCTGCAGCCCTCGATCCATTTTGCGTATTCCTGAGGAGTTCTGCTGATAAATTCCTGCCAGTCTTTCATGGTGCTGAAATAGGATAAATTGGGCTGGTTTTCCGGGTCGATGGCGTTCATCAAAACCTCGTGGTAATTTTCTTTGCAGCAGATCCCGTCATGCTTTTCCGCCAACATCCGGACCATAGTGGATTTTCCCGCGTAAGCCGTTCCGTTTATGAAATAGGCGTCCTTTAACACATGTCTTAACAGATTGCTCTCAATGGAAATGCCCATGGTGAGCCCCCTTTGTTTCAGCTTTTAAAAAATTGTTTGACCTTTTCAAATCCCACGCGGGGAGCGCTTCGAAACTCTGCCATCGGGATCCGCTTTAAAACCTTTCCCTCATAGGTCACGACTACGAAGCATCCCTCAAAGAGCACCAGCGCCCCTGTCCCGTCCAGGGGGTAGAGCACGGCGTTCTCCGGTTCCTCCGGATTTTCAAGCGCTTTGCCGATCTCTGTCATCAGCCGGTATTCCTCTTCCGAACTCACGGCAAACAGCTGATAGGATTCCCGGCAATGCTTCAAAAGAAAGCGGTTTGTAAAGCGGGGTCTCCCCGGATCGCCGCCCGAAACGGCAACCGGCCTTTGCAGCGGCTCCCAGCTTTTCACGGTAAAATAATAGTACAGCTCATCGGGGTCTGCCTTCGGGCGCATGGCAACCGGGATCGTCCCCCGCTTGATTTTCCCTGTCTTTGTCACCTCGCCGTACCGGGCGATTTCTGATCTTCCCTCCGAATTTTCTTCAAACAGCGCAATATACCTTACAGGCAGCGAGCCGGAAGGGATAAATTTTACGGGTGCATAGTAGCCCTTCTTTTCCAGATTGAACCGAAGCTGCTCTTCTGTTCGGACCGTTCCCGCCATTACCTCCTGAAGGGACCAGTCCACTTTCGCAAGCTCTTCCTCCAGCTCCCGGGAAAGAGCAGGCCTCTCTGGATCAGGCTCCGGCGAAACGGAGAACAGCTTCTCCAAAAGCTCTTCCACCGGCTGCGTCACTCCGGGCCCAAAAGGCAGTGCGCCGGTCCCGTCAGCCTCTGCGCTTCGGTAAAGAAAGGGCGTTCCAAATTCTTTTTTCGAACTCTTAGAAGGATACAGCAGGTACGCTCCGGATACCGTCTTTTCCAAAAGAAAACGGGGAGAAGACAGAAGCTTTCGCAAGGCAGCGTCACGATACCGGCACAAGGCGCCTGCATCATCCTCACTGAGTCCGGCCTTGCCCTCAAAAACGGGATCCGCGTTTTTCCCACCGTATCTTATGAGAAAGACAGTATGGCAGGAAAGATTTCTTTCCTGCCGCTCTAACGTAATCATAGCGTCCGGGCTCCAACGGGCCGCCTCAATGTCCGGATCTTCGCGCCGGCAGGTAAGCGTCACAGTTTTGCCGGTATCCGGGTCAAGAAACCGCACTCCGAAGCGCTTCCCTTCTCTCAGGGTAACCGTCACATCAGGAGTTTTCCTTTCGGAAGAGATCAGCCCGACCCTCTTTCTCAGAAGCGCCATAAGCTTTAGAAAACACCAGCCGCTGTAAAGCCGCCGCGCAGCCGAAAGGGGATCCTGACCGGCAAAGGGCACAGAGCTCAGGACCTCTTCACAGGCTTCACGAGAAATGTCTTCCAGCATGTCCTGATATGCTTTTCTGTCCGTCCCATCTGATGGAAGTACCTTTACACTGACTGCAAGGCATTTTTGCCCGCCGTGGAAGACCTCCAGCTCTGAGCGCTCCATATCGTCTGTGAAATCGATCACACCTTTGATCTCGCCCTTTCGCCCGGTCATAGAAGTTACCCGATCTTCGGAGCCGCCCTGTTTATGCCGCAGGGAAACTGCCCTGCCGTCTGTGGATCCTATGAAAATTTCGTAAACGGTATGTTCCGAAAACAGCGGCGCAGCAGAAACAGAGAAAGTGGAGAGATCAGAATGAGTGCGGTCAAAAGCCTTTTCTTCCCCATATATTTTAAGGCCTTTCATATCCTCTGCGGTGATTTCCAGCTCCCACAGCGGTTCCGAGCCCTTTTGCACCGGCAGACAGAAAGCGGGGGCTCTGCTTTTGATCAGAAATAACAGACTATCCAATCGAATTTCCAATATGCTGTCTGAGCCGGCAGGATGCAGATCCATTCTCTTCACGTCCCCTCTTTGCAAACGGGGTTTCTCCCGCCCCGCCGGACAGTTTTCCTCTATCTTTCTTGCCCACGCTCCGGCCGCGAACCGGTCTGTTATCAAGCTTGATTTTCCTTCATCAGCCTTTTCAAGATCACTTCATCAGCCGGGCAAAACTCGTATTGAGGAATTTCACTCGCCGTGATCCAGCGAATATCGTTATGCTCCAAAAGCTGCGGCTCGCCCTCTTGGATCTCTGCCCGGAACAAGGTCAGATGGACTGTAAGGTCCGGGTATTCGTGAGCGGCCTCCATGTAAACATTGCCCACAGAGACCGTTATCCCCAGCTCTTCCCGACATTCACGAACAAGGGCCTGCTCCTTGGTCTCGCCGGGCTCCACCTTGCCTCCAACGAACTCCCACAGCAAGCCGCGGGCTTTATGGGGCGGCCGCTGACCTATCAGGAATTTGCCGTCTCTCCAAATCAGCGCAGCCACGACCTCTGCCATAAAAGAACCCTTCCTTTCGCGATTTACTCCCAGTATAGTAGATTTTTCCTCATTCCACAAGGGATTTCTCATGGACGAAAAAAACAACAGGCACAAGAAAACAATTTCTGCGCCTGTCGCTTTGAAACCAGTCGCCTTTATCTGCCATTTGCTCCTATTTCAGAGCAGAATGCACGGATAAAGCTCCGCACATTCTGTAGCGTCAGCCATACAGCCGAACTGTTTTCAGCACTACCGGTCCCCGCGCGGCGGTGATCCGCACCCGGATAGCCTGAGCACGGCTGAAAGCAGGCCTCGTCAATGGGTTCTGATCTACGAAGGGATCCACCAGCTGGCAGATCCTGCGGTTGCCGATGGTAGTCCCCTGGAACACGGTGACACTTTCGCCGTCTTCTCTTTCCGCTTCCAGCTGGAAGCTCTCCACCCGCTGGCCCTGAGCAATGTCCTCCTGCAGCTCCACATACCGCACTTCCAAACAGTTCTCCGGCAGCTTGACACGATAGGACGGCTGGGTAGGAAGGCAGCTCTCTTCCCGGACAAATTGTGTGTCCAAGGGACTTCCGAACTCTTTTTCCAGTAGCTTCCCCAGCTCGGCCAGGCGCTTCACATCTTTCTCATCTATAAGGCCGTCCCGGTTTGGAGGGAGATTCAGATTCAGCCCCGCATTGCCCCCAACGCTGCAAAGCCATATCTGGAAAAGCCGCTCCAGGCTGCGGGGCTCTTCATTCGGGTGCCAGAACCAGCCGGGCCGGATCGAGGTATTGATCTCCGCGGGGGTAAACACCAGCCCCTTTGAGTAGAGGTTCATGGGAAGCCCGCCGATGGTTTCCGTTGTGTTGTACAAAAAGTCCAAGTTCCCCTGACTCGCCAGCGGGCCGGGGCCGGTCTGCACCGGGGCATATCTGCACAGCTCTCCGGGCACTACAGCCCACTCAGCATACCGGGCCTTCCCGGCCTCGTTTCCGCACCACCGGATATCCGGACCGAAATCGTTGAAGATCACCGCGTCCGGCTGGTATTTCCGGATCAGCCGAAAATACCGGTCAAAGTCGTACACCTGCTTTTTTCCGCTAGGACCTTCGCCGCAGGCATTGTCAAACCAGACATAAAAAATGGGGCCATACCCCGTAAGCAGCTCTTCCAACTGAGCGCAGAAATAGTCGTTGTAGGCGTCCGTTGCGTACAACTTGGAGTTTCGGTCCCAGGGAGACAGATAAAATCCGAACTTCAACCCGCCCCGGGCGCAGGCTTCTGCACAGGCACGGACTACATCGGGGCAGCCGGGAGAATTCTTTACGGAGTGTTCGGTATACTTGGAGGGCCACAGGCAGAAACCATCGTGATGCTTGGCGGTCAGGACCAGTCCTTTCAGTCCGGCGGATTTTGCCGCCCGGACCCACTGGTCGCAGTCGAGACCCTTGGGGTCGAAAATAGACTCATCCTCTGTCCCGCTGCCCCACTCCTGATCGGTATAGGTATTGACACCGAAATGGATAAAAGCGTACTGCCCGATCTCATACCAGGCCAACTGCCGCGAAGAGGGCTTCACCCGTGCGGCCTGTTCGATAAATTCTATCATGGGATCGTCCTCCTGTTTTGTTATTTCGCTGTACCTCTAAATCCGCGTAAACCGACAGCCAGCTCATGCGGATTTATATACTCCTTTTTAAACTGTTCACCTCAAATGGGGCAACCTCGGTCTTTCATTCTATTCGCTTTTATCTGCTTTGCTATTGATAAGACAATTGTTATTAGCTCCAATTCCAAAGTAAAATACTCTTATATAGTTCTGCTCGTTCTGTGACAGCAGCTCGTTTAAAATGAGTATAGCTTTTAAATGGCAATCCACTTGTTTCTTTAAATCTTAAGAACTCAGGATTGTTTTTATATTTCTTTTCATTAAGAGTTTGGGCTAATATGTTCTGCTCAAAATACTGTTGATCCTCGGCAAGGTGCCCTCTAAAATAGAGCTTAAAGAATTCAAACTCAGCCTTTGATTTTGAGCTTAGTTTGATATTAATAAGAAGTTTTACCATATTGTCAAATTCATTCATAAACAACTCTTTTAATGGATAAGCCTTGCTTTCAACAATCTTCTGTGCCATATATTCGTCCTCCTAAATAAAAATCAGTTAAAATTCCATATTGTCAGTCCAAAGTTCACACTGTGTCATAACAGTCTGCACAGCGTCCTCCATACCTTCCGGCGGATACTTGTGCTTTTTTAAGAGTTTCTTGATAAGCATACGCATTTTGGCCCTTGCGGACTCACGCTTTTGCCAGTCTATCGTTTTGTTTTTGCGGAGCGTTTCTGCAAGCTCTTTTGTTATCGCAATCAGCTCGTCATTCTCGTAAAAATCTTTGATCGCCTGCGGTTTTGTAAGCGCATCGTAGAATGCCAGCTCATCGGCGGTAAGACCAAGCTGCTCGCCCTCTTTCTGCGCTGCGGCAATCTGCTTTGCCAATTTCAGCATTTCCTCAATGACTTCCTCATTGGTGAGCATACCGTTGAGATACGCATTGAGAGAGCGCTGCATGATCTCGCTGAACTTTTCGGATTTAACCACATTCGTTCTGCGATAGATTGACACCTGCTCCGCTATCAGTTTTTTCAGCAGCTCAACCGCAAGGTTCTTCTCCTTCATATTGGCAACTTCTTCGAGGAACTTCGGATCAAACAGTGAGAACTCTTCTTTGATGTCTGAGAAGAGATTGATTACGCCATCACTCTTGATGCTCTGCTTCAAAAGCTCGTTGATCCTGGCGTTCATTTCCGGCAGGGAAATCTTTTTCCCAACGCCTGTGTTTGTCAGTCGCAGGACAAGAACACGCACTGACTCAAAGAATGCCGCTTCAAACCGGCTTTCCTCATCCACGAGAGACGAACAGAGAGACAGCGCCTGATGGAGCATAAGGGCTTCTTTCACGAAAGAGTCCTTGTCCTCTGCCTTTTCCCGCCCCATGATGAAGTTCACCGCACCGCTGATGGTCTTAGCTCTTTCGAGATCAGTCCCGCTGATAAATTTGGAATAGTCATACTCGTGGAACTTGTCTCGACAGACAGAGAGCTTCTCCAGGAACTTCGGGTATGCAACCTTTGCCACATCGGTGTCGCCGTAATTCTTCTTGTCACGAGTGGTGTAATCATTCATTGCCTGCTTGAGCGCAGAGGCGATTCCCACATAGTCAACGACAAGTCCGCCCTCTTTGTCTCGGAACACTCGGTTCACACGAGCGATAGCCTGCATCAGATTGTGACCGCTCATCGGCTTATAGACATACATGGTCGCCAGCGATGGGACATCAAAGCCGGTCAGCCACATATCCACAACAATGGCGATCTTCATCGAGCTGTCGTTATCCTTAAACTTCTTGGCAAGCTCGTCCTTGTGGTGCTTATTCCCGATGATCTGCCGCCACTCTTCGGGGTCATTATTGCCGGAGGTCATCACAACGCCAACTTTTTCAGTCCAAGCCGGACGCAGTTTTAAGATGAGCTTGTAGATCTTCATAGCTATGGGGCGAGAGTATGCAACGATCATCGCCTTGCCGGTGAGCAGATTCTCTCGGTTGTTTTCATAGTGGTCGAGAATATCACACACCAGCGAGTTGATAGTGTTGTCGTTACCAAGAACCGCCTCCATCTGGCCAAGCTCCCGCTTGCTCTTCTCGATCACTTCTTCATCGGCGTTTGCAGCCATGATGTCATACTCGGCGTCAATCAGCTTTAAGGTCTGCTCATCAAGGTTGAGCTTGATGACCCGGCTTTCATAGTATACCGGTCGAGTTGCTCCATCTTCGACAGCTTGAGTCATATCGTAGATGTCAATATAATCACCGAACACCTCACGAGTGCTGCGGTCAGCAGAGGAAATCGGCGTACCGGTGAAGCCGATATAGGTTGCGTTGGGGAGCGTGTTCCGGATAATTCTTGCCGTACCTACAACACGCTTGGCGATCTCCTCGCCTTCCTCGTTCTTTGTGATCTTTATCTTTTCGGCAAGCCCATATTGCCCTCGATGGGCTTCGTCTGCCATCACAACGATGTTTCTGCGTTCCGAAAGAGCATCCGAGGACTCCTCGAACTTCTGCATCGTGGTGAAGATGATGCCGTTTGCCTGTCTGCCGGCAAGCAGGCTTTTCAAATGCTCTCTGCTCTCGGCGTGCATAGGCTCCTGCCGCAGAAAGGCTTTGCACTTGGCAAACTGCCCGTAAAGCTGATCGTCAAGGTCGTTGCGGTCAGTCAGCACAACAATGGTGGGGCTGTCCAACGCTTCCTGCAAGAGATGGGCATAGAACACCATAGACAGGGACTTTCCGCTACCCTGCGTATGCCAGAACACACCGCCCTTGCCATCGGTAACGGTGGCTTTCTTGGTGGAGGCAATAGCCTTGTTTACGGCAAAGTATTGATGGTATCCGGCAAGGATTTTGAAGGTCTGCGTTCCCTCGTTAGAAAAGCAGATAAAGTTCTTGATGATGTCCAGCAGCCGCTCTTTCTGGAACATCCCCTCAAAGAAGGTGTCAAATTGGGCATACTGTGTATTCTCATAGCTGCCGTCCTTCGTTTTCCACTCCATAAAGCGATCTTCACCGGATGTAATCGTTCCGGCTTTGGAGGTAAGCTGGTCGCTCATCACGCAGATGGCGTTATAGATAAACATGGAGGGAATCTCGTGCATATAGTTCCTGAGCTGCCGGTAGGCTTCTGAAGCATCGGTTTCTTCACGAGAGGGAGATTTCAGCTCGATAAGTACAACCGGCAAGCCATTCAGGAACAGGATCACATCAGGTCGCTTGTTGCTGTTCTCAATAAAAGTCCACTGGTTCGCCACGATAAAGGAGTTATTGCCGGGATTCTCGTACTCGACAAGACGGACGATAGAGGAGCGTTCTTCCCCATCGACAAAATATCTGACCTCAATGCCGTTCTGTAAATAGTCCATAAAGACAGCGTTCTTCTGCACCAGCTCGCCATTCTCAAAATTTTTGAGCTTGAAGATGGCGTCGTTGATGGCATCAGAGGGCAAATCTTGATTGATCCGCCGCAGGGACTCCTCCAGAACCTCATCATAGAGGGGGCTGTAGAAGTCTCTTTCAATATCGGGGGCGTATATGTAGTCGTAGCCCAATTCACTTCTGAAAAGCTCTATCACAGAGTTTTCGTAATTGGCTTCGGTATAAAGTGACGGCATTTTCTTCAACTCCCTCTATAAAATATCAGCGTAGATCTGATTGTTAATTTTCGTAATGACTACTTTGGATGGAAAAAGATTTGCCCCCATATTTGCCAAACCAACTAAAGAGATAGCCCATTCTCTCAACTGCACCGGCAACCTATAACACGCATTTTCAGGTAATTCCTCAACAGTCATTAGCGGACTCCCGTCCTTGAAGAACCCGACAGATAACACCATATACCTGTTTTGGCCTTCTTTGAGACTCAGAACGGGTTGCCTATTTATATCAAAATAGACCTTTGCACTCTGTTGATTTCTGAAATAGTCTTTCGGCTCCGGTTCGACAGGCTCAACAGGAAGTTTGTTCTGCATTTGCTGAAAGTGTATTGCAAGCCGCTGACAGATACAACCATTGTAGTATTCCGGCAACATATCAAAATCTTTCTCAAGGTCCTTTACAGACTCAAAATGATTCATGAACTCCAGCAAACCCACGAAACTAATAAGGTCATCAGAATAGTTCCCTGCGTAAATCTTGTACCAATCGTTATTGACCTCATATATAACATGATATAATTTCTTGTAGAGCAATAGTTGGCTTTCGCTCAACTTGAACCATCTACTGTCAAGAAGCGTTTTAGTCGGTTCTGAATTGCTCGCAGTGGGAGTCAAGGAACGCCCCAACGACTTCATGAGCTTCCCGATAATACCAGCTAACATATCAGCCATTCTGATTCCAACGCTTGCTTTAGAATCTAACTCGCTACAATTTCTCAAACCAACTTGCTTTGCAGCAACAAGCGTCTTGCTATCTACGCCAGCTTTACCTTCCTTGTCAATAACAAGTGAACAATCAGTAATACCCTTGCTTTTTAGAAAGAGGTCAAATCCTACAAAGGGCATATGATAATTCCACTCAAGGGTTGTGGGTGGTTCAACATCTTGTAGCACACGAATAATGTTTCTAAAGGCTTCATTCTCTTTCCTTTTCAATTTGAGGTTTGCTTTATTGCACTCAATGCGGTCTGAGAGAAAGCCAATCAGCGACTTTACAAATTCCCTTGGGGACTTATAGAGACTGCAAATCACTTCTTCTGGATGATATGTCAGGATGGTTTTCACTATTGAATATCGAACAGCATCCATATCAAGAAACAGGCTATTATGGTAATTCTTAAAAAGCTGAATAACAACATATTCAACCTTGCTTTGGATAGACAGATACACATAGCAGTTATCATCAAAAATCGAAAAGAAGTCGTGCAGCAGCTCGATATTCCCTTTATTTAAGGACGCAAAGCCATAGGTAAACTGCTTTGCCTTGAAGGTATCACTTTTTAGTTCATCGCTTTTCTTCCTGAACGCATACTTCGCTTCAAAGTCTAAGTATCGCTTTTCAATTTCTTTCTCATTATCGCTGAGCCATCCAACAATAGCGGCAATGAAATTATCATAATATGTTTCACCAGTAACGGTTGAGAGATTAATGACTCTGCTATGTTCTGATTCATCGTAGTAAAAGCAGTATTTCATCATATCCCTCCTAACACAAACAATAATTTAGCGGCTTAGAGGTCGATGTCCGAGACATCAAGCTCGCCGGAC
>CAZMFF010000030.1:0-2250 GCA_964565505.1 uncultured Acutalibacter sp.
GTTTTTGCTGCTCTAAAACCTTCTTGTAAAACCTTCCTTCAATCGCTTCTTTTGCTCCGGCTTGCAGTTCTTCAAATTCTGCTTGCGTAAATATTGCAGTATGCCCATCTTTAGTTAGAATGTACTCAACTTCATCCGGGATTTGCACTTTCATAGCAGGATCAGTTTCGTTTTCATCTTCCCAATGCCATTTAACAACTTGAGCATTTACAGAATAGCCGATAGTCGTTAAATAACTTCTTACGGCTTGTTCACAGGTGTGTTCTATTCCCGCATCAGGGTATTGTTTATCAAATTCATCTAATTCAAGAAGTTCAGAGATTGAAATATTTAATGCAATAGAAATTTGTCTTATCATTGCAATATTTGGTTCTCGTTTATCTTTTTCCCAATAATTCAATCTCGTTGGCGTTATGCCTAATATTTCAGCCAAAGCCTTTTGAGTTAGATTTTGCTTTTCCCGCGCTTCAATTAGTTTTTCACCGAATGTTTTCAGTAAAATCACCGCCTTTCCAATTATATGATACACCCGAAACGCTAATATGTCAATCCAAAAATTAGCAAAACGATAATTTTTTTGAAAAAATCTATTGACAACTTAGCGAAACGGTGATATACTTAGCGCATAGATTAGCAAAATGGTAATATCAAGAAAGGCGGTAGCAAGATGAAAGAAACAAGTTTGAAACCCGTAATTGAAAAACTTGAAAATTTATTTTCAAAATTCAATGAAAAGTTCTACAACGGCGAACTTCAAACCCCTGTTATCACAGTAAGCCCGGACACAACAAAAGGTGCTTATGGGTGGTGTACCGCTTGGAAGGCGTGGAGCGTTGGCGAACAGAAAAAGGTTACTGACCTTGCAACGCTGACAAAAGAAGCCCTTGAAGCAATGAAGAAAGATGATGGCTTCTATGAAATCAAATTGATAGTGTGCAGCTTTTGGGGGATGCGATTTTCTCACAATGGCGGTACTGGAATCATTGGAGTAATGCACCAATGGAAGAAGCTGATTTTGAATGGTTTGTGCTTGCCTTTTCCCGGCTGGCTGAACTGGCGATATGATGTTTTGAAAATTAACTTTCAATCCGTTTTCCCATTTCAGATGCAAGCCCCTAACCAAAGTATCAAAGTCTTTTCATTTCCGCTTATATAACCGTTATATGAACCTCTGATATAATATTTCTTGCCGTGTGTACGGCAAAATTTTATATTTCAGGAGGTTCAGAAGATGAACAGAAACAGAAGAACAGTATTTTTTAGGATCATGGCAACAATTATGTGTGCCGCTTGCGTGGTGGTTATGTGTTCCGGTTATCAGGCAAGGGCAGAAACAACGCCTGATTATCCGGTTGTAAGCAACGCAACACAATTTTTACAAGCGTTTGCAGAAGCGGAAGATGGCGGTACAATCGGAATTTCTGATGCTATCAATCTTTATACTGGTACGACAATCGGAGATGAAAATAAAAGAATTACAATAATTCGTAAAAGTGAAAATGCCTTTATTTATTTCAGCGGAACGGGTTCATATGTAATACAAAATATTATTTTTGATGGCAATGAAATTGAATCCATGTATCCTATGGCTTATGCAGTGCGTGATATAACCGTGAAGAATTGTGAATTCTATAATTGTGTTTGTAATGGTGAAGGTGCAGCGTTTTCCAACATGGAAAGGTCGGAATTCTACAACTGCATTTTTAGGAATAATTCATCAACCAATAGGGGTGGTCATGTAAGTATGGGTAATGGTATTTTTGATAATTGCATACTTACAGACGGAAATACAAATTATGAAGGTGGAGCAGTAGCTTGTGGTGCAGTTGATTTTAATGATTGTTTGATAACAAGAAACCATGCGGGAATGTATGGCGGGGGAATATATACTTCCGGTATCACTGTTTTAACAGGTACAAAGCTATATAACAACACAGCGGGGGCTTGCGGTCCTGATTATGTAGATACCCAAAATGGCGTACATATTTCAGAATCAATAGAAGAACTTGCAGCTTTATATAAAAGTGATGGGTTAAAACCGATAAGCTGGGAAAAAACACAAGTTGGATTTATGAATGGCGGTAAGCTGATTTTGGAAGAATTTGTTGAACAGCCCGAACCTGAACAGCCTACAATTCCAGAAGAACCGGAAACGCCCACAGAGCCGGGAGAAAATGAGCCGCCCAAAGATGAACCGGGAACAGGAACGGACAAGCCCGCAGAAGATGAAAATAAACCTTCCGAACCTGA
>CAZMFF010000030.1:2350-36093 GCA_964565505.1 uncultured Acutalibacter sp.
CGGGAACAGGAACGGACAAGCCCGCAGAAGATGAAAATAAACCTTCCGAACCTGAAACACCCCCGGATGATACCCAAAATAAGGGGGATGAACAGCCGCCCGCCAATTCCCCGGAAGATAAACCCGGCGAAAGTGGTTCGGGGAATATCCCAGCAACCCCTTCCGATTCAACGGGGAATAATGGCGGCAATAATACCAGCAATTCAACAAGCACCACCACAACCAGCGACAACAGAACAATGGATAATTCTTACAATTCCCGGTATTCCAACACCAGCGATTCTAACAATACATCCACAGTGAATAATTACTATCAGCAGGAAAAGCAGCCTTCCAGCGGCGGGGAATCAGTTCAAACAATCGTTGTTCCTGTTGGCAACACCAGAAACGGCGAACCGCTGCAACAAACAATCAGAGTTGAAAGCCCGGAAAGAACGGCAGCAACGGGAAGTTTAGAAGGCTTGACTTTGAATATCAATGTAAACACAGCTTCACAGGATCAGGCGGCAAATACTTCCCCTGTTCAGCAAAGCGGAATATCTTGGTATCAGGCAATCGTTTTGTGCCTTCTGTCTGCTATTTTGGTTTGCTTGTTGAAAAGCCGCTGATTTTGGCTTTATATGGGGTTTTCCCCCGCAGTCTATAACTTCATAGGTTGCGGGGGAAACTCTCTATATAGGGCTTATATGAGGGCGTAGGGGGCAAGGGAAACCATGCTTCAACCTTTGCTTTTTGATTGTCTGAACGGGCGAAAGGCGGTGTTGCAAATTTGTTGCAAATACCCCTGAAAAAATGCAAAGTTTCACAGAGCATTATATATTGAACCCGCATAAAATCAGGGCTTTTCACGCCTTGCATAGCATTGAATTTTGAACTATTTTATGGTATAATAACCTCACGGCGTAAGCCGAAGCCTTGTAAGGCCAAGCCTTCGGACGCCTGAGAGAACATTAACCATGAATTTGGGGATTGCGCCCCTGCGGCTGTGCCGCTCATTGTGCTTTGCAAAAGACCCTTTAAAATAGTCCCTGACTGTAAGATAACCGTAGAGAATATGGATATGATATAAAGCAAATTGCCTTGCTGTCATAAAATATCGGTCTTTTCTTACCGATTCAGAGAATATCATGTTTGGGCTGAGGTTTCATTTTGAGCCCCTTGTAAAGAAACTGAAAACAGGAAGAAAGTGAGAGTCCTTATGGGGAAAATAGTTTCCTATCCAATTTCAGAATCTGTCAATTTGAAGGCGTTTACAGATCCTAACTTTAAAACCATGAAGATCTCCGTTGACATGCTGATCCCAATTTCCAGCCTGACTGCTGCCCGGTATGGAATACTGCCTTCTCTTGTCAGCCGGGCGACTCGGGAATACCCGGATTATACAGCTTTAAGCTGCCGTCTCTCTGAGCTTTACGGCGCATCGCTGGATTCCTCTGTTCGGAAGATGGGGGCTTATCAGGTGCTGACCCTTTCTGCTTCCGGCATTTCCAGCCGGTACGCCTTAGAGGGGGAAGATATGTTTAAAGAGCTGTGCGAGCTGCTTTTCAGTGTACTGTTTCACCCCTTGAAGACAGAAGAAGGGGAGTTTTTAAAGGAGCATTTCGACCAGGAAAAAAGGCAATTGCTGGAGCTGAAAGAGGCAGAATTCAGCGATAAAATGCTATATGCCCACCAGCGCTGTGAGCAGCTTCATTTTTCCGGGTCGCAGGCGGGAGTCGACCGCTACGGCTCCAAAGAAGATATTGTAAAGCTGGAGCTTTCAGAGCTTTCCGAAGCCTGGGAAGAGCTTTTGAGAAAGGCGCATTTTGAAATTTTCGTTTTGGGAGACTGCGAGCCGGACATTGCTGTTTTTCGGCAGCGTTTTGAAGGCTTTGGTTCTTCCTTTCCAATGACTTACCTGAAGCCGGATCCGGTCCGTGAAGTCCGCAGGCAGACCGAGGAGATGCCCTTGTCTCAATCAAAGCTTTCCATGGCGTTTACTGTAGATTTCCGGCCGCAGGAAAGGCTTGCCTTTCAACTGATGAGCGCGGTTTTCGGAGGAACTCCCAGCTCTAAGCTGTTTCGGAATGTAAGGGAAAAACAGAGCCTTTGTTACTATTGTTCTTCCATGTTGGACGCGGGCAGCAGTACGCTGTATGTGGAAAGCGGGGTAGAGACGGAAAATCTGCACCGCACTGAGGAAGCGGTCCTTCATGAGCTGGAAACCCTGCAAAAGGGCGAACTGACGGAAGAGGAGCTGGAGGCGGCAAAGCTTGCCTTGTGCAATGCGATGCGCTCTGTTAGAGACTCCTTAAACGCTGTAGAAAACTTTTGTGTTTCCAGACTGTTTGATCCGGTTTTGGAAGCGCCGGAAGCTCTGGCGGAGAAAATTGCAGATCTAACAAGCGAAGATGTGGTTCATGCTGCGAAAAAAGTGGTTCTTTCCGCGGTATTTTCCTTGAAAGGATGTGAGAGCGCTTGATGCGGCTGGAAAAAATAGAAGGAAAACGCGCAGGAGATTTCTATTATCGGATAAAGCATCCCTCGGGGCTTTTGATCTGTCTTTATCCCAAAGAGCACAGCAGCACCACTTATGCGGTTTTCGGCACAAAATACGGTTCCGTTGACAACTGCTTTCGCCGCAGCGATGAAGCGTGTGCTCAGTCGGTTCCGGAGGGGATCGCGCATTATTTGGAGCATAAGCTGTTTGAAAGCGAAGATGGAGACGCCTTTGAACAGTATGCCCGTACCGGAGCCAGTGCCAATGCCTTTACTTCTTTCGAGTCCACCTGCTACCTTTTCTCCTGTACAGACCGGCTTTATGAGTCTCTGGAAATTTTGCTTTCCTTTGTACAGGCGCCTTACTTTACAAAGGAAAGTGTGGCCAAAGAACAAGGGATCATCGGGCAGGAGATCAAGATGTATGACGATGACCCACAGTGGCAGGTCATGTTTAGTTACTTGCGGGCCATGTATCACAAGCATCCGATCCGGCAGGATATCGCAGGTACTGTGGACTCTATCGCACAGATAACGCCGGAGCATCTGTACCGCTGTTATCGCACTTTCTATAACCTGGGGAATATGATACTCTGCATTGCCGGAAGCTTTGATGTGGAAAAAGTGATGGAAGTGTGCGACCGCATTTTGAAGCCTTCTGAATTGGTAACGGTAGAACGCGTTTTTGAAGAGGAGCCCAATTCGGTACTGCAGCCCTATACGGAAAAGCAGCTGCCCGTTACGCTGCCCTTGTTTCAATTTGGGTATAAGGAACCTGTAAAAAAAGGCGCCTATCACTCCGAAACAGAGATTGCTGCGGCAGAGGTGCTTTTGGAAGCGATGGCTTCCGATTCCTCCCTTTTGTTCCGCAGGCTTCTGGATCAGGGGCTGATCAATGAGAGCTCTTTCAGTTATGAATATTTTGAAGGCGAGGGCTATGCGACTGTAATGTTTGGAGGAGAATCCAAAGATCCGGAAGCCGCAGCCAGGGAAATTAAAGAAGAGGTTTCCCGATTGAGGAAAGAGGGAATCAGTGAGGCGGCTTTTCTGCGGGCGAAAAAAGCAATTTATGGGGAGAATATCGCTGCGCTGAACAGTACAGGAAATCTTGCAAATGCTCTTTTGAGCTTTTCCTTTAAGAACCGAGAGCTTTTTGCTTATCTGGATGCTTTGGCGAAGCTTGAGCTGTGCCAGGTGGAAGAGGTCCTGAAACAGATTTTCGGTGATGAACAGACCGTTTTATCGGTGATTTGTCCCCTATAACGCTTTAATCTCAGAAAGGAAAGAAAAAACATGACACATCAGGTGGAATTCCCCGGGCTGGGGCTTCAGTTCACAGTTCATGAGACTGCGTTCTCCATTGGGAGCTTTGAGGTGAAGTGGTACGGCATTATTATCGCGGTGGGCTTTTTATTGGCGATTTTATACGCTTCCCGGCGTGCGAAAAAAATGAATATCGATATGGACCGATTATTTGACGCGGTGATCGCGGGCCTGATCGGGTCGATCATTTTCGCGCGGCTTTTTTATGTGGCCTTTTACCCCGGAGACAAATATTGGAAGAACCCTATGGAGATCCTCGCAATTCACTCCGGAGGATTGGCGATCTACGGCGGAGTGATCGGCGCGCTGCTGTTCGGCGGTATTGTTGCAAAGCTTCGAAAGCTCAGCGTTCCCGCTGTGTTTGATCTGACCGCGCTGGGCTTTTTAATTGGACAGTGTGTCGGCCGTTGGGGCAATTTTGTCAACCAGGAGGCTTTTGGTACCGCAACAGATCTTCCCTGGAGAATGTACAGCGACAACACCCTTCAGGTAGTGGGAGGAAGCGCTCATCCCTGTTTCCTATATGAGTCCATTCTGTGTCTTATCGGCTTTATTCTGCTTCATTTCTTTACAAAGAACCATCGCCGTTATGATGGACAAACCTTTCTTTTATACATAATCTGGTATGGCTTCTGCCGCTTTTTCATCGAGGGTCTGCGCACAGACAGCCTGTTGATCCCGGTAGTGGGTCTTCGCGTATCCCAGGTGATCGCAGGCGCCAGTGTGATCGTGGGGATCTTCCTGCTTTTCCTCTTTCGCAAGAAGACCTGCCTCACCGGATGCGGAAGCCGCAGAGTGATGGAGGCGGTTGGCCTTCTGCCGGAAGAAGAGGACACCGGCAGCACTATTTTCGGCGATCTTTCTTTAGAGGGGGACAATACGGAAAAAGAGGAAATAGAGCCGGAAAAAACAGAAGTATCGATATCTGAAGAAGAACTGGGATCTCTGGAAAAAGAGGATGACTCCCAAAAATCCGAACAGGAATAAGGTGGCGTTTTTAATGGGAAAACTGATTGACGGAAAAGCGATTTCGGCGAAGGTAAAGGCTGAGGCTGCCAAAGAGGCAGAGCTTTTGAAAAAACAGGGGATATGCCCCGGTCTTGCTGTGGTAATTGTAGGCGATGATCCCGCCTCCCGCATCTATGTGAATAATAAGAAAAAAGCCTGTGAGGCGGTGGGGATCTATTCGGAGGAATACGCGCTTGGAAAAGAGACGAGCCAGGAAGAGCTATTGAAGCTTATTGATGAGCTGAACAGAAAAAAGGAGATCCATGGAATTTTGGTTCAGTCTCCCTTGCCCAAGGGGCTGGATGAGTCTGCTGTGGTGGAAGCCATCGACCCTCAGAAGGATGTGGACGCTTTCCACGCCTATAATGTGGGAAAGATCATGATCGGAGATTACAAATTTCTGCCCTGTACACCGGCAGGCGTGATCGAGCTGATCCATTCAGCAGGCGTGGAGATCGACGGGAAAAATTGTGTAGTGATCGGAAGAAGCAATATTGTTGGGAAACCTATGGCGATGCTGCTTCTGCATCAAAACGGAACGGTCACCATTTGCCACAGCAGAACAAAGGGACTTGCTGAAATCTGCAAAGCCGCAGATATTCTGGTTTCGGCAGTAGGGAAGCCTCATTTTGTCACGGCGGAAATGGTAAAAGCCGGTGCCGTGGTGATCGATGTGGGGATGAACCGGGACGAGAACGGAAAGCTCTGCGGAGATGTGGATTTTGCCGCGGTAGAGCCGATTGCCTCCTATATCACACCGGTGCCCGGCGGGGTGGGACCGATGACGATCGCCATGCTAATGAAAAACACGATTTCTGCCGCTAAGCTTCAAAATGGGATCGCCCTGTGAGTAAGGGGATATTATGGGAAAAATTTTAGAGGGGATCCATTCTCCTCAAGATGTGAAAAAGCTGACTCTCGCGCAAATGGAGTCGCTTTGTGAAGAAATTCGAGAAGTCATTATTGAAACCGTTTCACATAACGGCGGGCATCTGGCCTCTAATCTGGGTGTAGTGGAGCTGACTGTTGCGCTGCTTCACACCTTCTCTCTTCCGTCCGATAAAATTGTTTGGGATGTGGGGCATCAGAGCTATGCCTATAAGCTGCTGACAGGGCGCTGTGACAATTTCTCTACCATTCGTCAGGTAGGCGGCCTTTCCGGCTTTCCCTGCAAGGAGGAAAGCGAATATGACATTTTCACTTGCGGGCACAGCAGCACCTCCATTTCCTCTGCCCTTGGACTTTCGGCCGCAAACTATTTGCAGGAGAAGGACGGCTATGTGATTGCTGTGATCGGTGATGGAGCTCTTTCGGGAGGCCTTGCCTATGAAGGGATCAATAATGCGGGGCGGCTTCACCGAAACTTGATCGTCATCTTAAACGACAATAATATGTCGATTTCCAAAAATGTAGGCTCCATGGCTCGTTACCTTACTTATATACGTACAAAGCCGGGTTATCTGAAGGCCAAAAACAATGTTAAAAATTCTCTGGAAAAGCTTCCGGGGGGCGGAAACAGGATCACACGGCTTTTAAGACGAATGAAAAAAGGCGTAAAAAAACTTTTTTACAACTCTACGATTTTTGAGGATTTTGGATTTGCCTACTATGGTCCTTTCGACGGCCATAATGTCAAGCAGCTGGAGGAAACGCTGGAAAGCGCTAAATTGATCCATAAGCCTGTGTTGCTGCACGTGCGCACCAATAAGGGTAAAGGCTATCAATATGCGGAACAGGACCCCAGTATTTACCACGGTCTTTCCGGCTTTGACATCACCACAGGAGACACCGGAGAGAGAGCTCAGACCTTTTCGGATGTTTTCGGAAAAACTCTTTGCACGCTGGCACAACAGGACGATCGTATCTGCGCTATTACAGCGGCTATGCAGAGCGGTACAGGATTGGACACATTTCGAGAAAAGTTCCGCAGCCGTTTTTTTGATGTAGGGATTTCAGAGGAACATGCAGTTACCTTTTCCGGGGGATTAGCTGCCGGCGGAATGCTTCCTGTATTCGCAGTTTATTCCACCTTTCTCCAGCGCTCCTATGATCAGTTGATTCACGATATTTCCATGCAGAACACCAAGGCTGTTTTGGCAATTGACAGAGCCGGTGTAGTAGGGGAGGACGGTAAAACTCATCAGGGCCTTTTCGACGCCGCTTACCTACAGACGATCCCCAATATTACGGTATATTCTCCCTCTTACTTCGAGGAGCTTGAGTGCCAGCTTTCCTATTTGGTGAAGGAGGGCAAGGGGCTTTGTGCGGTTCGTTATCCCCGGGGAAAGGAACTAAATAGACCCGCTTCGTTTTCCTGCGGCGCGTCTCCCTTTTTGATCTCCGGCGATTTGGACAGCGACCAGGTCATCGTCACCTATGGAAGAATATTTTCTTTTGCAGCGGAGGCTGCAGAACAGTTAAAAAAGCAGGGAATCTCGTTGAAGCTTTTAAAACTGAATCAAATTATTCCCATCGATCCAAAGGCAATACAGGCAGTTCTCTCCTGCTCTCATATTTTCTTTTTTGAGGAGGGCGTAAAACGAGGAGGGATCGGGGAGCATTTTTCCTATCTGCTTGAAGAGCAGGGCTATGGCGGCTCCTACTGCTTACAAGCTATCGACGACCCCTATCTTCCTCATGCTCCAATGTTTTACACCTTGGACTCTCTGGGTTTTTCCGCAGACGGAATGGTTCAGAAAGTGATTTCAGAAATGCACCGGAAAGGAAGGACGGATTCTGAAAAAGAGAATTGACGTTTTGCTTTTTGAAAAGGGTCTGGCGGAAAGCAGAGAGAAGGCAAAGGCGCTCATCATGGCAGGCCTGGTTTACACAGGGAATCAGCGGATAGACAAGGCGGGAGACATGCTGGAGGAAGCTTGCTCTCTGGAGGTGCGTGGAAAGGGGATCCCCTATGTAAGCCGTGGGGGATTAAAACTTGAAAAGGCACTGAAGCGTTTTCCTCTCTCTCTTGATTCTTCGGTATGTATGGACATAGGCGCTTCTACCGGCGGTTTTACAGACTGTATGCTCCAGAACGGGGCCGCTAAGGTATATGCAGTGGATGTGGGCTATGGTCAGCTGGCCTGGAAGCTCCGAACAGACCCAAGGGTCGTCAATTTGGAGAGAGTCAATGCCAGATATCTGTCTAAAGAGCAGATCCCGGAGGAAATCGATTTTTGCTCAGTGGATGTTTCCTTTATTTCTCTTACTCTGATTTTGCCGGGAGTCCATCAGCTGCTCAGAGACGGCGGAGAGATGGTCTGCCTGATCAAGCCTCAGTTCGAGGCTGGACGGGAAAAGGTGGGGAAGAAAGGTGTAGTACGGGATAAAAGCGTTCATTTTGAGGTGATTGAAAAGATCCTTTCCTTTGCGCCGTCTCATGGATTTGCTGTAAAGGGGCTTGACTTCTCTCCTGTGAAGGGGCCAGAAGGAAATATCGAATATCTGATTTATCTGAAAAAGGAAGAAGCTCCCCCACAGGCGCAATGGGAAATAGAGCCGGTAGTGGAAGCCTCTCACAGAGAGCTGGACTGAATTTTAAGAAAGGCGCTTAACCGAAATGAAAATAGCAGTAGTGCCGAATTTGAAAAAAGAGAAAGCGAAGGCCTGTCTGGAAGCTGTGCTCTCTGTTTTAAGGAGTTATCAGTGCGAGATCCTTCTGCGCACAGGTCTTTTCGAAAGTATGAGTTCTCTTTCTTTCCAGGAAGATGAAGAGCTTGCGTCCTGCGACTTCATTTTGACGATCGGCGGGGACGGAACGATCATTCATACGGCGAAAGCAGCGGCCTTGCTGGGAAAACCGGTTTTGGGCATCAACGCGGGGAAGCTGGGGTTTACCGCCGGGCTGGAATATGCGGAGATCCATCGCCTGCCGGAGATCCTGGGGGGGAAATACCGTCTGGAAAAACGCTTTATGATCCGGGGAGAATTGATCGAAAAGGAGAAAACCCAGTCATTTCTTGCGCTAAACGATATGGTCATGTCCGGAGAGCTTTCAAAAATTGTGGATTACAAAATGGCAGTGGGTGGGAAGCGATGGTACCACTACCGTGCCGACGGCTTTATCCTGGCTACCCCCACCGGATCTACCGCTTATTCCCTTTCTGCTGGAGGGCCGGTGATCGAGCCCTCCATGGAGTGTATGGTGTATACGCCGATTTGCCCTCACTCTCTGCTGGACCGCAGTATTATTTTTTCCTCCAAAACAGAGCTTCAAGTGGAAGTTCCGGAAAATCCCGGGAGACTTTTGCTGACGGTAGACGGTGAAAAACCGGTTTTTCTGCCCTGCGGCGCGCGGCTGAATTTTTCTATTGCAGAGCGGACCGCTTCCTTTTTGAAGCTGGATGACAGGGGATTTTATGAGGTTCTAAATGAAAAAATGATAGACCGAAAAGACTGATTTTCCCGAAATTCAGGAATCATGCTGGAAAAGTGAAGGAAAAACAGGTAAAATAGAAAAGAGAAAGGTGGGGTCGATGTGAAAACACGCCGGCATGCGAAAATCTTAGAGCTGATCAGAGAGTATGATATCGACACGCAGGAAGAATTGCTTCGCTATCTTCGTGAAGGCGGTTTTGATGTAACGCAGGCCACGGTATCCAGAGATATCAAGGAGCTTCGCCTTGTGAAAACGCTGTCTCATACAGGAAAATATAAGTATTCTACCGGGATGGATAATTCCAGTGATATCTCATCCAAATTCTACTCTCTGTTTGCTGACTCTGTCGTTTCAGTGGAAGCGGCGCAGAATCTATTGGTTGTCAAGTGCATGACGGGAATGGCTCAGGCTGTCTGTGCCTCCATGGATGCGGTTTACTGGCAGAACTTTGTCGGCACCCTTGCCGGTGAGGATACCATCTTCATCGTATGCCGCAGCGAGACGGCCGCTGTGGAAGCTCAAGATGAACTCAGAAAACTGATCAGCAGGTGATTTTTCTTGTTATCTCAACTGTTTATCCGCAATATTGCGGTGATAGAGCAGGCTTCTATTGATCTGGAAAATGGTTTCACGGTACTTACCGGAGAGACAGGAGCGGGAAAGTCGATTATTATTGACGCGATCCATGCGGTATTGGGAGAGCGCACCTCGAAAGAGCTGGTGCGCACCGGCTCCAAAACCGCCTCGGCGTCAGCTCTGTTTACGGGACTGGATCGGGAGACGATATCTTTGCTGGAGGAGCTTGACATTCCTTTGGAGGATGACTCCCTTCTGGTGCAAAGAGAGATCAGAAGTGATGGCAAGTCACTTTGTAAACTGAATGGAGCCCCTTCTACGGTATCCATGCTGAAAACCCTTGGTCCTCATCTGGTCAATATCCACGGACAGCATGAAAGCTATGAATTGCTCTCTTCAGAAGTGCACATGACATATCTGGACAGCTTTGCGGGCCTGGAAGACCTTCTTTCCCGATACCAACACTCTTACCGAAGGCTGAGGGAGCTTGGCCATCAGATCGAGCAGCTGCAAATGGAGGAGGGAGAGAAGGCCAGACGAATCGACCTGCTTCGTTACCAGCTCAATGAGATCGATGAGGCCGATTTGAAGCCGGGAGAACGAGAAACACTTTTAAAGCAGCGCGATCTCTTCCGCAACAGTGAAAAGATCGCGGCCTCTGTAGAGCTGGTCAAATCACTTCTGTCAGGGGATGAAAGCAGCAGGGGGATCCTGCCGGATCTTCGGGAAGCTGCCTCAGAAATGGAAAAATCCTCCTCCTATCTTCCGGAATTGGAGGAGGCCTGTCAGAAGCTCAATGAAGCGGGGTTCCTCCTGGAAGACGCGTCCTCTCTTCTGCGGGATAGCTCTGTGGAGTTTGATCCTCAAGCCCTGCAGGTCGTTGAGGATAGGCTGGATCTGATCCACCGCTTGACTCTTAAATATGGAGAGAGTGAAGAGGCAGTATTGGACTTTGGAGAAAAATGCCGGGAATCTCTGCATCAAATCGAATTTTCCGAAGAGGAGCAGGAGGCTTTGGAAAAGGAATATGAGGCGGAAAAGAAGAACTCCATTTCTCTGGCAAGGGAGCTATCGGAAAAGAGAAAAGCTGCCGCTGAAGAATTCTGTGAAAAAGTAAAAGCGGAGCTTACCTTTTTAAATATGCCGGGGATTGAATTCCTTCCTGAAATAGAGAGGGTCCCGCTGTACTCTATGGGCTGTGACAAGATGCAGTTTCTGGTTTCTGCCAATAAGGGAGAGCCCGCGAAGCCCATGTCAAAAATTGCTTCCGGTGGTGAGCTTTCCCGCATTATGCTGGCAATCAAAACCGTGCTTTCCGGAAAGGATCGGGTAGCGACCTTGATTTTTGACGAGGTGGATACCGGTATCAGCGGAGAGGCCGCCGTAAAGGTGGGGCAAAAGCTCAAAGAAGTTTCAAGGGACAGGCAGGTACTCTGCATTACCCATTTGGCGCCCATTGCGGCTTTGGCGGAACATCATCTTCTGATCGAAAAGCATGTGAAGGGGGAAAAAACCTTTACTCAGGTAGAAACTCTGGACCTGGAAGGCAGAAAGCGGGCCCTGGCCAGAATCATCGGCGGGGAAAAGGTGACAGAGCTTCAGTTGAAAATGGCGGAAGAAATGCTTCAAAAAAAGGCTTGACATTTCTTAAGCTCCTGCTTATAATAGCGATAATGGCGATGACGGAATAAAGTAAGCGCTGTTCTACCGGCAAAGAGAGCCCGTGGATGGTGGAAACGGGACCGGAGCAGATGCTGAAGATACCTTCCCGAGCCGCTGCTTGGAAAACCCTTTGGTCAGTAGAAGCAGCCGTCCGGCAGGCGTTACTCTGCAAGGGCATGAAAGTGCCTAATGAGGCCGCAGTGCGTAAGGCTGCGGTAAACTGAGGTGGTACCGCGAATTTTTCGCCCTCTGCGTAAGCAGAGGGCGTTTTTGTGTTAGGAGGTGTTTCTTTTGGAGTTATATAAGATCGGCCCTTCAGAAGGCAGAGAGTTTTATGGACTGCAGCTGCAAATTTTTGAGGATCTGTTTTCAAAATACAAGGATTTTGACACCAATCCTGCTGCAGAGCCGTTTTCCAGAACAGAGCTTCGCTTTCAGAACCCGCAGATGGATTTCTATTTTATTTTGCGGGAAAGGGAGAAGATCGGGATCGCCCGCGTGTTGAGACAGGAAAACAGCAATCGGCTTTCCTCTTTGGGGATCCTCCCGCAATGGCAGGGAAGAGGGTATGCTCAGAAAGCCATCACTCTGTTGGAAAGGGAGTATCCGCAGGTAGATCACTGGGAGCTTGACACGATCCGTCAGGAAGAGAAGCTCTGCTATCTCTATGAAAAAATGGGGTATCGGCTTACCGGAGAATCCCAGCGGATTCAAGACGGTATGGATCTTGTGGTCTATAAAAAACAACTCGAAAAAACCTGAAATAAACAAACAGAAAGGAAGAACGAAATGGAAATTTATGAAGAATTGGTTGCCCGCGGTTTGATCGCTCAGGTAACTAACGAAGAAGAGATCCGGAAGATGATCAACGCCGGGAAGGCCACCTTTTATATTGGCTTTGACTGCACCGCAGATAGCTTGACAGCCGGGCATTTTATGGCTTTGACGCTGATGAAGCGGCTTCAGATGGCAGGAAACCGCCCTATTGCCCTGATTGGGGGCGGAACCACTATGATCGGCGACCCCAGCGGAAGGACTGATATGCGCAAAATGCTGTCAAAGGAAGACATCGATCATAATGCGACTTGCTTCAAACGACAGATGGAAAGCTTCATTGAATTTGGCGAAGGGAAGGCTGTAATGCTCAACAATGCCGATTGGCTGTTGGATTTAAATTATGTGAAGCTTTTGCAGGAGGTAGGAGCCTGCTTCTCTGTCAACAATATGCTTCGGGCTGAGTGCTATAAGCAGCGTATGGAAAAGGGGCTTTCCTTCCTGGAATTCAACTATATGATCATGCAGAGCTATGATTTTTACCACCTGTTCCAGACTCATGGCTGCAATATGCAGTTCGGCGGAGACGACCAGTGGAGCAATATGCTGGGAGGAACCGAACTGATCCGCCGGAAGCTGGGAAAAGATGCTCACGCCATGACCATCACTTTACTCACCGATTCCCAGGGCCGCAAAATGGGAAAGACCGCCGGAAACGCGGTTTGGCTGGATCCCCAAAAGACCTCTCCCTTTGATTTTTATCAGTATTGGAGAAATGTGGATGATGCCGATGTGATCCGCTTCATCAGGATGCTTACTTTTCTGCCTCTTTCGGAAATTGAGGAGATGGAGCATTGGGAGGGCTCAAAGCTGAACGAGGCCAAGGAGATCCTGGCTTTTGAACTGACCAAGATGGTGCACGGAGACACTGAGGCACAGAAAGCCCAAGAAGGTGCAAGGGCTTTGTTTGCCAATGGAGGAAATACGGAAAACATGCCTACTACCAGCTTAAACGGATTCTCTGAAAAAGAGATATCCATTTTAGATCTGCTGGTAAAGACCGGCCTGGCTGCTTCCAAAGGCGAAGGCCGCAGGCTCGTACAGCAGGGAGG
This sequence comes from uncultured Acutalibacter sp., assembly GCA_964565505.1. Taxonomy (GTDB): domain Bacteria; phylum Bacillota; class Clostridia; order Oscillospirales; family Acutalibacteraceae; genus Acutalibacter. The sequence goes on from CAZMFF010000030.1 coordinate 15,662, forward strand.
CGTCTCCCTGAACGAAGAGAAGGTCAGTGATATTGGAAGAATGATCACCGAAAACGATTTCCGAGATGGCCAGCTCATTCTGAAAAAAGGGAAAAAGGTATTTCATAAGGTGACGATCGCCTAAAAATCTAAAAGTTCTGAACCAAAGAGGGCGCTTTTGCGCCCTCTTTGGTTTTTGGAAAAAACAGAAAACAATGGTTCGCAAGGAGCGTTTTGGGAAAGACTAGGAGTATGCTTAATGAAATGAGAAGTAAAAAAAGAAAAGCAGTCTCCTATTTATTTCCCGCGGCGCTTACAGCAGCTATTCTCTGTGCGGTATTTTTCCTGTATGGGCTGTTTCCCTTCGGCGATAAAACAGCAGCTTGGGGAGACATGAAGCAGCAGGTGATCCCTTTACTTCTGGATCTCAAGGATATTCTGGAGGGGAGATCCGGTTTTTTTCTCAATCTGAAAAATGCCGGCGCTATGAGCTTTTTCGGAGTTTTCTTTTTCTTTCTTTCCAGTCCCTTTTCCTTTTTGGTGCTGCTTTTTGAAAAAACTGGGATCTATCACTGGATCAATCTGCTGATCATGGGAAAATTGATTCTGGCGGCAGTTTCGGCCGCATTCTTTTTTGATAAGGTCCGTCCAAAGCTTTCCCTGTCTCTCCACACCGTGTGCAGCATCGGATATGCTTTTTGCGGATATGGGCTGCTTTACTATCAGAATATTGGATGGCTGGATCTAATGATTCTCTTTCCGCTGATGGTGCTCTCGTTTCTGCGCCTGATTCATCGAGGCGCTTCCGGAGCGTTTTGTTTTTGCTTGACGCTCTGTGTGATCTTAAATTATTATCTGAGCTACATGGTTTTTCTCTTTCTGATCTTTTTCTCCTTCTTTTATCTGCATTTTGCCGTTCCCAAAAAGAAGAGGGGAGAGACTGCCTGGAAGGTTGGAAGGTCAGCTGTTATGGCGCTGGGGTTTTCGGCGCCTGTCTGGATCCCTTCCCTTTTGCAGTGCCTCGCATCAGCCCGTGTGGAAAGTATCATAGAGAGCATACGGGAGGGAAGCTTTTTTCCTCAATTGAGTACTACGCTTCCCATGCTGACCTGCAGTTCTTTTTTGCTTTTAATTCCCTTTTTTCAAAGAATGCTTCCGTCTAATGGAGAAGACAGAGCGATCCTTTCCGGCTTTTATCTCCTGCTGATCCCTTTGATAGCGGATCCGATCAATAAGCTTTGGCATACGGGAAATTATCAGGCGTTTCCCGTGCGCTATGGATATCTTTTCGTGTTTCTTGGGTTTTGGTATCTTTCCGGAGTTTTGGAGCGGGAGGAAAAGCCCCAAAACAGCCGCAGCAAAGGCGGATGGAAATGGTCGGTCTGCGCGGTAAGCTTTATGGCACTTATTGCTCTTCTTTCCCTGAAATTTTTGGAGGGAAAAGGATTTGATTACACGAAAACACTGTGGATGAGCGCAGGTGACTTTTCTGTTATCCTGGCAGTTTCCTGCGCCTGTTGTGTTTTTATCTCCTGGGGATATATGCTTTGGCGCAAAGGGAAGGTTCTAAAATCCGTTTTCGGCCGCATTCTGCTGATTTTCTGCATCATTCAAAGCTGTTTTTTAGAATCTCTTTTTCTGGGTACGGCCGCTGGCGGTTTTCAGCGGGAGAAACGGCTGCTTTCGCTTGCCGCCCTGCAAAGCGATACCGGCTTATATCGGGTAAAACCGGACTCTAAAATCTGTGACGCCAATCTTTTGGGAGCTGCGGGCTGGAACACACTTGCACACTATACCTCCTTGACAGACGAGCAATTTTTGAAAGTGATGAAACAGCTGGGATACAGTTCCTACTGGATGGAAGTCACTGCCTGCGGAGGAACCGTTGTAAGCGACTATTTGCTTTCCAATAAGTATTTGCTTACAAAAGATTTCAAGCTGGAAAATACCGGAGCAGTGGATTTAGGGCTGATCGTTTCCGGGGCGGATTTTTCGGATTTGCCGGAATATGGAGAGCGACTGGAAACACAGGAAAAAATTTTTCAGGATATCACCGGGATATCAGGATTTTGCAGGTATTCGCCCCAAAAAACAGAGAGGTTGGAAATTTCAAAAGACGGAGAAACCTGGAAATTATCTCCTGAAAAAGAGGGTGGAAAACTCACCTTTCTTGTTTCGGTAAAAGATGAGGAGCTGCTGTATTTTGACGCTTTTCATCTGATCTCGGCCAATCTGCGGGAAAAGATCAACGATTCTTTTCGGATCACGGTAAATGGGGAAGTGAAGTGGAGCTCCTATCCCACACAACAGAATAACGGAATTCTTTGTCTTGGCACCTTTCAGAACGAGACTGTCAGGGTCGAAGTGGAAGTTCTGCAGCAGGTGGAACTGAGCTCCTTTGGAATTTTTGGTTTTCCGGTAAACAGGCTTTCCCGCCTGCAAAATTCTATTTCCAGCGGACAGTTTCGGCAGGTGGGGGAAACGGTCTGTGGAACGGCAACGAAAAATAAGGAGGAAGAATCTCTGCTTTTTACATTCCCTTATGCCAAGGGGATGAAGGTGTTGGTCAACGGAAAAGAAAGAGAACCCCGATTGATCTGGGATTGCTTTTTCTCTGTTCCTCTGGACCTTGGGGAAAATCAGATCAAACTCACCTATCTTCCAAATGGCATTATAGAAGGCGGAGTCTGCTTTTTTCTGACCGTATTCCTTTCCCTTCTGGCCTTTTTCTTTCGGAAAACTTCTCTTTTTCAACTAATGCGGCTTTGGGTGGAAAAGGTCTCTTATCCTGCATTGAAGACCCTCTTCGCTCTTGTGCTGATCCTCGTTTACGGCGGTTCGATCCTGTTATGGCTTTTCTAAAAAGAAAGCCCGCCGGGGAAAGCTTCCGGCGGGAAAAGACTGGCTATCCGATTTATTTCATGGCTTTTGTCAAAGCTTGATATACCGTGTCAAAATCTGCTTCGGTAACCAAAAGAGAAATTTCTACCTCTGAGGTAGTAATCAGACGGATATCGGCGTCGGTACCTGAAATGGCACGAAATACCTGGGCGGCAATGCCGGGCGTATTTTTCATGGCAGGGTCATAGATAGAGATCTTGTGATTGACGCTGCTGACTACCACCTTTGTATTGGTTTCCTTCTTCATCGCAGAGGTGAAGGCGAGGATATCGATCAGGTCATTATCGGAGATAGTAAAGGACATTCCCGTATAAGCTCCCCGGGTAGGGGCCATAGAGATCATATCCACATTGACTCCGCAGTTAGAGATGGCGTCGAAAATTCGGGAAATAGAATCCACATTGGCCGGGAAGCCTTCCAGCGTGACCAGCGTGATATTGTTCACCGTGCTGATAACTGTAGATGAACTCATGGTATCTCCTCCTCAAATCAAGTGGGACATATCGTAAAGTCCAGGGGCTTTCCCGTCCATAAACAGAGCAGCGTTCAGCGCTCCGGAAGCAAAAAGCTCTTTTGATTGGGCAGAGTGGGAGAGGGTGATCGTTTCATGATTCCCTGCAAAAATCACCTGATGCTCTCCTACAATAGTGCCGCCGCGAACTGAATGGATGCCGATTTCGCTGTTCTCCCTTTTCTTTCGCTGGGAGTGGCGGTCATAGGTGTATTTAAAGCCGTTTTCACGCTCTTGATTCAAAGCCCCGGCGATCATCAAAGCGGTGCCGCTGGGAGCATCGATTTTCTGGTTGTGATGCATCTCCAAAATCTCCACATCAAAAGCGCTGCCCAATACACGCTCCGCTTTTTTTGCCAGCTCGATCAGCAAATTGATCCCCAGAGACATATTTCTGGAATAAAACAGAGGAAGAGCCTGTGATTCTTCTCGGATCACTTCTACCTGCTCTTCACTGTAGCCGGTGGTGCACAGCACCGCGGCAGTTCCGGGATGAGACTCACAGTAAGAGAGAATTGAGGCAAGAGCGGAAGGGTGGGAAAAATCTACAATGACCTGAGCCTGCTCAGAAACCTCTCGGAGGGAAGGATACACCGGAAAATCCAGTGATAAGGCTTCATAGGCCAGATCTACTCCCGCCACAATGCGGCAATCCTTTCTGGAGCTTACCAATTCCCGGACGGCAAGGCCCATTTTCCCGCCGCATCCGCATAAAATGATGTCAGTCATGTTTTTTCTTCCTGTTCTTTTAAATTCTGTGAGAAAGTGGTCAGGCAGAAACCAGCCCGTGTGCCTTCAAAAGGCTGTGAAGTGCCGTTTTTCCCGGCTCTGACATAGTGACCAGAGGCATCCGGCAGAAATTGCTGCTGATCATTCCCATCTTAAAAAGAGCTTCCTTAATGGGGATCGGGTTGACATCAAAGAAAAACCCATTCATTAGATCCAGATAGGTTTCATTCAGCTTTCTGGCGGTTTTTAGGTCCTCCTTTTGCATGGCGGCAGTCAGCTCGTGCATCTGCCGGGGAAGCGCATTGGAAAATACGGAAATAACGCCCTTGCCGCCTAAAGCCATGATAGGCAGCGTCTGATTGTCTTCTCCGGAATAGACGGAAAGGTTTTCTCCGCACAAAGCAATGGTTTTTGCCACGGAGGATATGTCGCCGTTTGCCTCCTTGACGGCCGTGATATAGGGATTTTTAGAAAGCTCGCAGTAGGTTTCCGGCAGGATATTGCATCCGGTACGGCTGGGAACATTATAGAGAATACAGGGCATTTTCACTTGATCTGCGATATAGGAAAAGCTTTCCTTCAGCCCCTTCTGCGAGGTTTTATTGTAATAGGGGGTGACGAGCAGCAGACCGTCGGCGCCCTTTTTCTTCGCCTCCAAGGACAGCTCTACACAGAAATGGGTATCGTTGCTGCCGGTCCCGGCGATAACAGGAACGCGGCCCTTCACTTTTTGAATAATAAAGTCGATAGTATTGAGATGCTCCTCTGCCGACATCGTGGCGGCTTCCCCTGTGGTGCCGCAGGCGATGATGGCGTCGATACTGTTTTCGATTTGAAATTCGATCAGCCTTTCCAGCTCATCCCACAGGATCTCTCCCTTTTGATTCATGGGGGTGACGAGCGCGGTGCCCGCACCGGAGAAAAGGATTTCTTTCATAGCTTACGCGCCTCCGTGAAAAATCAATCGAAATAGCCTTTTTTGCAAAGCAACTCCGCCATCAGCAGTCCGCCGCCGGCAGCGCCGCGCAAGGTGTTGTGAGAAAGACAGACAAATTTGTAATCATACTGGGTGTCAGGGCGCAGCCTGCCCACAGAAACCGCCATACCGCCTTCCAGATCGCGGTCCAGCTTTGTCTGAGGACGGTCGCTCTCGGTGAAGTAGTGAATAAACTGCTTGGGCGCGCTGGGCAGCTCCAGCTCCTGCGCAGGACCTTTGAATTTTGCCCAACGCTCTATGATCTCTTCCGTAGAGATCTTCCGGTCCAGAGAGAAGAAAACAGCAGCCATATGGCCGTCAGAAACGGGAACGCGCAGACACTGAGCGGTGATGGAGGGGGAAGAGGCGTTGACGATCACGCCGTTTTCCACATGGCCCCAGATCTTCAAAGGCTCCTGCTCTGATTTCTCTTCTTCTCCGCCGATGTAGGGGATCACATTATCCACGATCTCCGGCATGGTCTCAAAGGTTTTCCCAGCGCCGGAGATGGCCTGATAGGTGCAGGCCAGCACCTTGGAAACGCCCAGATCAAGCAAAGGATGGATGGCGGGGACATAGCTTTGCAGAGAGCAGTTGCACTTGACTGCGATAAAGCCCCTCTTAGTGCCCAGCCGCTTGCGCTGATGCTCGATCACCTGGGCGTGGTCCGCGTTGAGTTCGGGAATGATCATGGGAACATCCGGAGTACTGCGGTGAGCGCTGTTGTTGGAGATCACGGGACATTCGTGCTTGGCGTACATCTCTTCCAGAGCCTTGATATCCTCTTTCTTCATGTTGACGGCACAAAAAACGAAATCTACCTGAGAGACGATACCATCGATATCTTTTTCCGCGTCATAGACCGGCAAATTGGCCATGGAAGCGGGAATGGGCTGCTTCATCGCCCAACGGCCTCCCAAAGCCTCCTGATAGCTTTTTCCGGCCGATCTGGCGCTGGCCGCCAGGGTCGTCACCTGAAACCAGGGATGGTTTTCCAAAATAACGGCAAAACGCTGCCCGACCATACCCGTACAGCCAATGATTCCGACACGATATTTTTTCATAATGATGTTCCTTTCTTTACTGAGATCCCATTAGCAGATTGCTTATAGAAAGAGGCTGAGAAAGAAAAAAACCGGTTGAAAACCGGCTGTCAATCCCCTATAATAGAAATGCTGTTTTTCAAAAAAGAGAAGCAGTATGAAAAAACGAATAGCACTCCATCATAAGCTGATGACAGTCGTAAAGCTATTTGCCGTTACGACCAGAGCGATATTTGCCGGATATCCTCTTCGGCAGCCCACCCTTTCACAAGACTTCAACAGCTTTGGCAACCTCGATCTTATTACTTTTGAAGGCCGCGCCTCTATTTCTTTGTCTATCATACATTAGTTTAGTTCCGTTGTCAATTTTTTCCCAGAAATTCAAAGGTGTTTTATTCTATGCCCGCGACAGGGAAATGTGCACTTTCCGGGAGGAGAGATCTATGAAAACCCACGACTTCTATTATGACCTGCCCCAGGAGCTCATCGCTCAGACGCCTTTGGAGCCCAGAGACTCTTCACGCTTAATGCTGCTCAATAAACAAACCGGGGCGATCGATCACCGCCGTTTCTATGAGATCGTTGACTTTCTGGAACCCGGCGACTGCCTGATTTTAAACGATTCCCGGGTGCTTCCGGCGAGAATTTACGGAATCAAGGAGGATACTGGGGCCAGGGTAGAGTTCCTGCTTTTGAAAAACAGGGGCGGGGATCTTTGGGAAGCGCTGGCGGGGCCTGGGAAAAGGGCCAAAAAAGGCGCCCGGTTCTCCTTCGGCGACGGGCTTCTCCACGCCCGGGTGGAAGAGGTATTGGAGGACGGGAACAGATTAATCCGTTTTGAATATGAGGGAATGTTTTTTTCACTTCTGGATCAGATCGGGCAGATGCCCCTTCCGCCCTATATCAAGGAATCCTTAAAGGACCAGGAACGCTATCAGACAGTTTATTCCAAAGAACGGGGCTCAGCGGCCGCCCCTACGGCCGGGCTGCATTTTACCCCTGAGCTGCTGGAAAAAATCCAGCAAAAAGGGATCTCTCTGGGCTTTGTCACGCTGCATGTGGGTCTGGGAACCTTCCGACCTGTCAGCGTTGAGGAGATCTCCGACCACAAGATGCACGCAGAGCATTATTATATGCCCCAAAAGACCGCGGAGCTGATCAACGAGACAAAAAGACGGGGAAAACGGGTGATCGCCGTGGGCACTACCAGCTGCCGGACCATCGAATCCGCCGCCCAGAAGGAGGGCTGCTTCCGGGAAAGCGAGGGTTGGACAGACATTTTTATTTATCCGGGCTATACCTTCCGAGGGATCGATGGGCTCATCACTAATTTCCATTTGCCGGAAAGCACGCTCATTATGCTGGTGTCTGCTTTGGCGGGAAGAGAGCGGGTGCTTAACGCCTATCGGTGCGCGGTGGAGTCCCGGTATCGGTTCTTCAGCTTTGGAGATGCAATGCTGATTTACTGAGTAAGATTTCATCGAAAAAAGGGAGAAAATATGTATCGTTTGATCAAACAGGAGAAAAGTGCCCGGCGCGGAGAATTTAAAACGGTACACGGTACGGTGCAAACGCCTGCTTTTATGAATGTGGCCACTGCGGGGGCGATCAAGGGAGCTGTATCGGCGTATGATTTAAAAGAGCTGGGGTGCCAGGTGCAGCTGTGCAATACCTATCACCTTCATCTTCGCCCCGGCGATGAGACGGTCAAAGCCTTGGGAGGGATCCGGAAATTTACCGGCTGGAGCGGCCCTGTCCTTACAGACAGCGGCGGTTTCCAGGTGTTTTCCTTGGCAAAGCTGCGCAATATCAAAGAGGAAGGCGTTACCTTTGCCTCCCATATAGACGGTCACAAAATTTTTATGGGGCCCGAGGAAAGCATGAGAATCCAGTCAAACCTTGCCTCCACCATCGCCATGGCCTTTGACGAATGTGTGGAAAACCCGGCGGAATACAGCTATGCAAAGCTTTCCTGTGAGCGGACTGCGCGATGGCTGGAACGGTGTAAAGCAGAAATGAAGCGCCTGAACGCAAAGGAGAGCACGCTGAATCCAAAGCAGCTGCTGTTTGGCATCAACCAGGGGTGTACTTATGCCGACCTGCGCATTGAGCATATGAAGCGGATCGCGGATATGGATCTGGACGGCTATGCGATCGGAGGGCTGGCAGTGGGAGAACCCAGCGAGGAGATGTACCGCATCATCGAAGCGGTGGAACCTCATATGCCAAAGGAAAAGATCCGCTACCTGATGGGCGTGGGCACTCCTGTCAATATACTGGAGGCGGTAAAGAGGGGAGTAGACCTGTTTGACTGTGTCATGCCCAGCCGCAACGCCAGGCATGGACACGCCTTTACCTGGGAGGGCTGCCGGAATTTGATGAACGCGAAATATGAGCTGGACGAAAGACCGCTGGATGAAAGCTGTGACTGCCCGGTATGCCGGAAATTTACAAGAGCTTACCTTCATCACCTGTTTAAAGCGGGGGAAATGCTGGGGATGCGCCTCAATGTAATGCATAACCTCTATTTTTATAACAAGCTGATGGAGAAGATTCGACAGGCGCTGGACGAGGACCGCTTTGAAAGCTTCTACCGGGAAAATGTAGAAAAGCTGGGACAAAGGATCTGACTGAGACTTTGAGAAAAATAGATTTACAGCTTGATTGTTGTTTTGTTTTCTGTTATAGTTAGTCTATTAATTCGGAGGTGCTGACATAAATGAATCATTTGATGACGTTGAAAGCGAACGGAGAGGCTGCCGCTGCCGGCGGCGGAGGAATGATGATCGTGACACTGCTGATCTACGCGGTGTTTATTGGCGCTTTGTATTTGATTTTCTTCCGTCCTCAAAACAAGAAAAAGAAGAAAGAGGCCGAAATGCGTAAAAACGCCCAGGTGGGAGACGAGATCACGACGATTGGCGGGATCTGCGGACGCATTATCGCGGTAAAGGATGAAACAGATTCTGTGGTGATCGAAACCGGAAGCGACCGGGCAAAGATGCGCATTAAGAGATGGGCGATCGGCAGTGTGGATACAGTCCACGAGGACGATCAAGCGTAACACGGCAGGCCGCATTTCAATAAGATAAAAAAGAAGTTCCCTTCCGGGGCTTCTTTTTTTATACCTGAAAACTCTTATCAAAAAGAACATCCGCAGGGAAAGCAGGGAATATAACGATCCAATTGCTCATAGGATATCCTATCTTGAGTTGTGAGGTCTTCGGTATGAAAAAAGTGAGAGCAATTTTTCTTTCCATGGGGATAATGACTGTAGTAAGCGCCCTGCTGTTGCTGCTTTTGTCTCTGATCATAGCAAAAACGGCTTCCTTGCCTAAGAACTTATTGCCAGTACTCACCACCGCAGTAGGGTGCATTTCCATTTTGACAGGAGCTTTTTTCGCATCGGTCTACTTAAGGGAGAAAGGAATTATCTTTGGGTTGATCAGCAGTGTGATCTATCTATGTGTTGTGCTGCTGGCAGCTTCCCTTCTTTTTCAAAGGGAACTTAGCCTGGCAGGAATAGGGAAGGGGGTCGCTTTTTTGGTAAGCGGTGCTTTGGGCGGTATTTTGGGAGTGAATCGGAAAAGTAAAGTGAAGTTTTGAGAAGGAAAAGGCAGGCGCTGTACGGGCAGCGTCTGCCTTTTGTATAGTTATGCAAAAGACCTTTACATAACAAAATCAGTTGAATATACATTGGTTTACATAATGTTATAAACATAAATTTTTGGAAATTTTAGAAAAAAGAAAAAATATTCGGTGAATTGACTTGAAAAAATCCGATATATGTATTATAGTATAAGAACAAGGAAAAAATGAGGAGACGGTTTTTGTCTCCTGCATTTTTTCCGGTTTTCTCTTTTTTAAACCCAAGCGAAGCCTTGATAACTCTGAATTGTTTAAAACAACAAGATGTGCCCTCTTTTTCCTTTTGCAATAGCATATTTTGCGTTTTTTCATTCCCTTATCCGGCTTGAAGCTTGATTTTTCAAAATTCTATGTTGTGATCTTCTCCTCTTTCGCTTTTTTGAAAAGGGAACCTCAGGTTACCTGTAAAAGTTTACTTGCATACATAGCTTGTTCGTGTTTCTCATATGATTCTCTTGAGACGCTGTTGGACTTTATCAGCTTGTTTGGGAGGATTCAGAAATATGAACGCCAATTTGTTTTCGAAGGTTTATTCTTCTTTTTTTAAAAACCACGGTTTCCTTTTCTTATTTTTGCTTTTGGGTATCGGTCTCGGCTCTGCCGTTGCCGTCCTTTTTCCCGTTTTTGAAGATCAAACGGTTTTTCCTTTGCTTTTTTCCGGGATCCCTCAGCTTGAGTTTGGTTTTTTTCTTTGCTTTTCAACTCTTCTGTTGAATTCCCTTTTATCTCTGCTTTTTCTTTTCTTTTTAGGGCTTACGGTATTCGGCTTTCTCGCTGTTCCTATTTTCTTTTTCATAAAAGGTTTTTTGATTGCCTTGGGTCTGTTTTTCTTTTTTTCAGATTCGGCCCGTGTTTTGGAAGGCGTGTTTTTTTACGCTCCCGCGGCAGCGATGTCTCTGCTTTTTCTGTTTTGGTTCTCTGCTCATTCATTGTCTTTTTCTGAGCAGATGCGCAAAAGCCTTTTTTCTTCTTCTGTTCCTCTTTCCCTGGAAAACAGAGAGTCTTTCCGAGCTTATCTCGGTCTCTTTTTCCGTTTTCTGGTTTGTTTTATGGGTGTCTCTTTTTTAGCTGCAATACCGGCAGGGGTATATTCGGTACTTTTTTCATAGAAGGTGAGTAGGGAAAATGATCGATTATTATTCTGCGTTCAGCGAATATCTGACGCAGCAAAAAGCCAATTCAGCCAATACCAGAGAGTCGTATTTGCGGGATACGATGTTTTATCTGGAATACCTTTCCACACTTGGAATTGCGCCTTTAGAGGCAGATGAATCGGTGCTTCAGCAGTTTGTCGATCATCTTTATGATTTAAAGCGCTCTCCTACCACAATTTCCAGGAATTTGGCTTCTGTGCGCTGCTTTTATAAGTTTTTGATTTTCCGCGGTCAAATCGATTACAATCCCGCCAAGGGAATCAAACTGGAAAAGGCTGAAAAAAAGCTTCCCCAGGTGCTTTCCGGAGAAGAGATCGAGCTTTTGCTTTCTCAGCCGGATATTACAGAACCCAAAGGATGCCGTGATAAGGCCATGCTGGAGCTTCTTTACGCTACGGGGATCCGCGCTTCAGAGCTCATCAATTTAAATTTGAAGGATATTAACCTGCGCTCCGGCGTCTTATACTGCAAAGGGGCTAAGGGGATCAGAACGATTCCGGTGTATCCTTCTGCCGTTGTGGCCGTTTCCGACTATATTTATCGGATGCGCGGCTTGATCACTGCGCCGGAAAGCGGGAACGCGCTTTTTGTCAATCTCAATGGAGGGCGGCTGACTCGCCAGGGATTTTGGAAGATCGTTAAAAGCTATGCTTCGGCCGCCGGGATCACAAAAGAGATCACGCCACACACTCTGCGTCACTCCTTTGCTCTGCATTTGTTGGAAAACGGCGCTTCCGTAAAAGATATCCAAACGATGATGGGACATGCTGATATCTCTTCCACTCAGGTTTATGTCCAATTGTTGGACAGCCATGTCAAGCAGGTCTACAATGACTGCCACCCCAAAGCAAAATTGGGTTGATCATAAAGGTGCAGGAATAATAAAAAATGGAGTTGGTTTTCTTTGGCTTTTCTCGGACTCTTTGGAAATTATAATAAGCCGGGTCCCGGCGTGAGTAAGGACGAGCCTCAAAAAGCAGCGCCGATTCGCTTTTTTGAAATTTTTGCCAGGAAATTCACGAAGCTGGTGGAAGCGAATCTGATTTTTGCGATCCCCATGACGATTGCCGTACTGCTGATGGGTGCTTTGTTGATGTTTCCTCTTTTGCCCCTGCTGATCCATTTGGAGATAGGGGGGATAGAGGTAACCGTCAATTTCTGGAACCTTTATGTCGTGCCCCTTCCTTTAATTCTGGTTTCTCCTTTTCAGGCAGGCCTGACTTTTATTACCAGAAACTTTGCCAGAGAAGAGCATGCCTTTATCTGGTCTGATTTCTGGGAGGCGGTGAAGGGAAATTGGAAATTTTTCCTTTTGAACGGCGTTATTACTTATGTCGTTTATTTCGTTTTAAGCTTCTCCATGGTTTTTTACTATCATCAGGCGGCAACACAAACCTTTTTCTATATTCCTCTGTTTTTGTGCTTGGTGATCCTGGTCGTTTTCGTCTTTGGCCAGTATTATCTGCCGGTGATGTTTGTCACATTCGAATTGACTTTCCGTCAGGCTTATCGGAACGCGCTCATTTTAGCCATCGCCGGACTGTTTCGCAATATTCTTCTAACGGTTATTTTCGGCGCTGCCTTATTTGCTTTTCTGAAGATGCCAGCGGGGATAGCAATCTTGGTGCTGGTCGTGCTGTATCTGTTCCTGCTTTTTTCCTTTTCCAATTTTTTGGTGAATTTTACCGTTTATCCTCTCATTGATAGCCTGTTGATCAAGCCTTACCAGGAGCGTATGGAGGCCGAAAAGAATGGGGAAGAGAAGGATAGCTCGGAAGAGTTTTCCGGCCTCTTTTCCAATGAGCCTGCACAGGAGGAAGATGAGGAGGAAGACGATGAGAAGTATGTATATGTGAACGGCAGGCTCATCAAACGCTCCGAACTGAAAAAGCGAGAAGATGATTCTGCTTCTCAATGAATCCGGAAAAAGTTTCCTGTGTTTAGCTATGAGGAAGCGTCATTAGACGCTCTTGACAGAATTTGGGATTATAATATCGCTTCGAATCCAGAGGACCTTCGTTGGAGGCGTTGGAAAGAAGAATATATCCAGTATCATAAGAGCGGACTGGGGAAAACATTTTTGGTGATACGAGATCAGGAACCGGTTGGAGAGGGGACGCTTTTGTTTCATCCGAAATTGAGACAGGTCGGCGGACATCTCTCCCTGGCAGATCACTCTACTGTCGCCTATGTCAACGCTTTGAGGATTCGAAAGGAATTCGAAGGGCAGGGCCATATTTCCGCTTTGGTTCGCGTGATGGAAGACTATGCCAGAGATCATGGATATCAGGCCTTGACCATTGGAGTAGACGCAGCTGAAACGAGGAATTTAGCCATTTATCTCCACTGGGGATTTCAAAAGTTTGTTATGGCCAAGGAAGAAGACGGCGAGCTGGTCCTATATTATCGAAAAGAAATTTCATAAAAAAAGAGCCCTATACAGGGCTCTTTTTTTATGAAGAACACGATTTTATATAGTTAAGCCAGCAGAAAGGGGAGAGGAAGGATCCTTTCGTTTTTCAATCGGTTTTCTTTTCCGATCCACTTGTGTCTGACTCAAAGGAAGAATGTGTTTCATTCCCTTCAGGCAGTTGGACCTTCGATAAGGGATTGGCACGGGAGGCTTCCTCCATTTGTATGCTGGAGGTATGAGTATAGATTTCGGTGGTACCTAAATTTTCATGTCCTAAAATATCCTGGAGCACTCGGATGTCCACATTTCCGTGCCGGTACATCAGGGTTGCTGCTGTATGGCGAAGCTTATGCACAGAATATCCCGGGCCGCCGAGACCGATTTTATTTAAATACTTTTTCACGATAAATTGAACGGTTTTAGGGCTGATCCGCGTTTTCCTATTACTGAGAAACAGGGCAGAGCGATCAATCACGCCATCCTTTGGCCGTACCGCCAGATAGCCTTCGATGGCCTGCAGGCAGGCTTCGTTCAAGTAGACCATCCGTTCTTTATTTCCTTTTCCTAAAATGCGGATCGTAGAGTTATTGTGAAGAACATCAGAAATATTGATCCCAACCAGTTCGGAAAGGCGCATGCCGCAGTTGAGAAAAAGCACAAGGATGCAGTAATCCCGTTCCTTATCCGGTCCATCGACAGCTTTTAAAAGTTCGATACTTTGTTCGAGAGAAAGAAAGTGAGGAAGAGACTTTTTCTTTTTTGGCGCCGCCAGGTTTTCCGTCGGGTTTTCCTTCAGCAGCTTTTCATGTACCGTCAGATACTTAAAAAAGGACTTCAGGGCGGAGGATTTGCGTTGACGGGTAGAACTCATATTATTGCGGGAATCCGCTGCAAAATTCATAAACTCAAAGATATCCATCGTGGTAATACCACGGATAAATTCCAAATCAATATCCTGAATCTGAATTTCTTCCAAAGTGGTTTGGGGGTCGACCAGTCCGCGATAGCGTTTCAGAAAACGAAAAAAGGTCCGAAGGTCCATACAGTATTCATCAACGGTATGAGCGGCTAATCCACGAATATTTCGCAGATATAAAGCGTATTGCTGTACTAGCTCCGGCATTTCGTCACGAATCGAAAAGCTCATTGATAACTTCCTCCAAATTTGATAGTAAGCCCAGATCATCACTTTGCAAGTTGTTGTGAAGCCGAAAGCGTGCAATGATTTGGGAAAAACCTCGTTTGGGTCGGGAGGTGCAGACAGGCGGACGACGTGAGGCAGAGGCTCCGGTCGGAGGCAGGAGCGGGTCATTTCCCTTAGGATAATTATACAAAATAAATATTTTGTATAATTCAGGGGAGGAGTTTTCAAGCTTTTCAGCACCACAGGCCGCCATCTGCTTGAGATCCGTATAATCCTCCATATGGAAATACTTCTTGCCATCTGATTGTCTTCGTATATTATGCTTTGCATCAAAATTACAATTCGATAATTCCGCCGGTATCCAGCAAGGTTTTTTCTGAAAGCTCCCAAATATCTATCTGATGAGAATTTAAAAAATCTTTGATCTTTTTCCCGTCCGGATGACAACTTAAGGCTCCGGTAAAAGCTATCAGATTTTCTTCCAGCTTACCGCAGCAGCCTCCCAAAAATCCGGTATCATATCCCGGCAGCTCAATGGATCCCGGTTGGATCAACAGAACGTCAAATTCTTTTTTCTGCTGTAAGGCCCGGCAGATCCCTTCATCAGAGGTAATTGCTGCATGTTCTCCCACTTTACATACAGCGCACGCAGCATAGCCCTGGCGCACAGAAATCATAGAAAAGCCTTCTTCATTTGCTTTTCTCATGATTGCGGGATCCAGTGTATGAGGATTTCCCAAGAGCCATTTTCCAAAAGGTACTCCACTGCACAGAACATCCTTGGGATAATGAGCTTCCGGCTCTGTTTCAGTTTCCAGGACTTTTGAAATCTGGCAGCAGAACTCGTTTCTTGATCCCAACAAGATAGAATTTTTCAAAACGAACAAAGTTTCGAGAGAAAGACGGCATACCTGCAAATCAGGGTGATATTGCAGCGGCTTGGGAAGCCTCGGGTCACGCGCCGTATAAATCAGGTGTACGCCCAATTCTTTCAGCTTGGCAAATCGCGCCGGGTACTCGCCGGAAACAAGGAATTTTCCTTTCACCTGTTCTCTTTATCCTTCACTTTAATAATTTAAGTTGCGGCTTCAAAGGCAGAACGTATATCCCGCGCACCGATCAATTCCATAGATTCAAACTTCTTCTGCTCCAGGCTTTTAAAACCGTGGTAAGGCAAAATACATCTTGTAAAGCCCAGGCGGGCTGCTTCATTGATCCGAAGGTCAGCGTGACTGATATGCCGAAGCTCACCGGCCAAGCCGATTTCTCCAAAAACCACCGTATCTTCCCGCACGGGAATATCCTTTAAACTGGAGATCAGAGAAATCGCCACTGCCAGATCTACAGCGGGCTCGTCCAGACGCAGCCCGCCCACGACATTGAGAAACGCATCTAAATTAGAGAAATAATATCCTGCTCTTTTTTCCAGAACTGCCAGGATCAATGACATTCGGTTGTAGTCAAAACCTGTTGCCATACGCCGTGGAGTGCCAAACCCGGAGCTGGTGGCAAGCCCTTGGATCTCAGCAAGCAACGGCCGGGTCCCTTCCATCACAGCGGTGACACAGGAGCCAGAAACATTTTTCGGCCTGCCGGAAAGCATGGCCTGAGAGGGATTTTCAACCTGGCGAAGACCGTGATCTCCCATATCAAAAACGCCGATCTCATTGGTGGAGCCATAACGGTTTTTAACGGCCCGCAAAATGCGATAGGTCATTTGCCGGTCGCCTTCAAAATACAGTACAGCGTCTACAATATGCTCTAATACCTTGGGCCCCGCAATGGCGCCGTCTTTGTTTACATGGCCCACTACAATAATGGGAATATCCAAGCTTTTTGCGCAGCGCACCATGGTATTGGTACACTCTCTCACCTGAGTAACGCTGCCGGGAGAAGAATTCAAATCTGTGTGGTTCATAGTTTGAATGGAATCGATCATCACCAAATCTGGTTTTTCTGAACGAATCTGTTCTACCACATATTGAACATCGGTTTCCGTTAAAATTTTTAAATTGGGCGTATCCACTCCAAGACGCTGAGCCCGCAGCTTGATCTGCCGTGCCGATTCCTCTCCGGACACATATAAAATCTGCAGCTCCTGCCCCAGATGCTCGCATATTTGCAGAAGTATGGTGGATTTTCCAATGCCCGGGTCTCCGCTGATCAAAACAAGGGAACCTTTTACAATACCGCCGCCCAGCACGCGGTCCAATTCGCTGAAGCCCGTATGATAACGGTGTTCATCCTCTGTAGTGATCTCCTGAATCCCCAGCGGGCGGGATGCGTTTTTAGCAGACAAGGACGGCGCAAGCCTTCCGGAGGAAGAAACAGGCTCTTTCAGGACTTCCAGCATTGTATTCCATTCGCCGCATTCCGGGCATTTCCCGGTCCATTTCGGCGACTCACAGCCGCATTGACTGCACTGATAGACGATTTTACTTTTTCCTGCCATGGTGCGCCCCTTTATAAAAAACTGAGAGTGATTGCCGCTCAAATGAAAAAGAGAAACCAGAAATTGATTTCTCTTTCATTATATCATTTTATGCGGTATTTGCAATCTTTTTGTCTTTCCGGAAAGAAAGCCTTTAACTTTGCGCTTCGGCCGTATAATAATCGATCAGGCCATTATAAATGGCGTCTGCCATCTTTTTTTGATACCCTTCTTCGGATAAGAGGCCAGCTTCTTCAGGATTGGAGAGAAATCCACATTCTACCAAGACACAGGGGACCTTGCAATGCTCCAAAAGATAGATCCCCTGATCCCCCTGTTTATTTTCCCGCTTGTTATCCGGCTGCAGAGAACTTACAATGTTCTGGCGAATTGCTTCCGCCAGGACCTGGCTTTTTTCATGATTCTTTCCATAGAACATTTGAGCGCCGTGATATTTACTTTCTGAAAAATGGTTCTGATGGATACTGATCAAAATGCAGCTGCCGGTCTCTTCCACGATTTCCAGGCGTTTCTTAGTATCGGAACGCTTCCTTTGCGCGATCGTATCCAGGCTTTGATCTCCTATGGAGTAATCTCCCTCCCTGGTCATGATCACTTCAAAATTATGAGCCTGCAGGTTTTCTCTGAGCTTTTGGGCAATAGACAGGTTGATCTCTTTTTCCAGGACCTGATTTACCCCTACGGCTCCCCCATCCTCTCCTCCGTGTCCGGCGTCAATGATGATCGTGCCTTTTTTTTCAAAAAAATCGGCATGAAACATCACAATGCCGAAGGCCTGCATCGTCTGTACAGCAAACAGGACGGATGATGCGAAAAATAGAATCAGAAATAAGATCTTCCGTTTCACAGAGCTTCTCCTCCCCCTTCTTGATCGATCTCTCTTTTCAAGGCTATGTCCCCAAAAGCCTTGATATTCAAGGAAATTTTGGTTCGACAGAAGGAGCCACCGATAGGTAAAAAAACCACACGCCTATCCCTTATTGGCATACAGGTGCAAAAAATCGCCGCAAACGCAAAAGCGTTTGCGGCGATTATGGAGGTGACACCCGGATTTGAACCGGGGAATGAAGGTTTTGCAGACCTTTGCCTTACCACTTGGCTATGTCACCGTTTTTGGAGCGGACGACGAGGCTCGAACTCGCTACCTCCACCTTGGCAAGGTGGCGCTCTACCAGATGAGCTACGCCCGCGAAAAAGAGCCGCCACTATTTTCAGCGGCTTTTATATTATATTCAACTTCCCTATTTTTGTCAACTGAAAAAAGGATTTTTCCCATCCTAAAAAACCTCTTTTTCCTCTTTCCATTCCAAAATGCGGCGCACAGAGCTTTCTATCTGCTCCAAAGTGACCTTTTTCTCTTTAGCGGCAGAAAGCAGGGCTTGATAATCTTCCTCCCAATTGGAGGTCAATAATAGGTCATTTCCCGCAAGAAAGGCGGAGACGGCAGGAGATTCTCGGGGGATATATTCCTGAATAGCGTTCATAGACAAGTCATCCGTCATAATTACGCCGGTAAACCCCAGGTCATTGCGCAGGATCTTATGAACTTTTTTGGAAAGGGAGGCCGGCTTATGAGGATCCATGGACAGGACGATATTGTGAGAAACAAGAATTCCGGGAACACCTGCCTTGATTCCTGCCTGGAAAGGCAGAAAATCATTGGTCAAAAATTGCTCATACGGCCTTGCGTCTATCGAAATTCCGGTATGGGTGTTGAGATTATTCCCGTAACCCGGAAAATGTTTCAAAACTCCGGAAAGCCGGTTTTTCTCCATTACAGTGATGATCTCTTGGATCACACCGGCTGTTTCCTTAGCAGGTACCCCCAAAGCCCGGTCATAAATATAGTCATTGGGATTTGTAGAGACATCGCAGACAGGGGCCAGGTTCAAATTGAGACCCAAGCCCAAAAGCAAGTCGGCCTTTTTCTTTGTATCCTCCTTTATTCCATTGATTCCGGAGGCCTGATAGATTTTTTGAGGAGCTTCAAAGGGATGAGCAGCCAGGTTTTCGTTGCTGCTTACGCGGACAACGGAGCCCCCCTCCTCATCCACCGCAAGGAAAAGAGGAATTTTGGATGCGCCCTGGCAATCCTGCAGCATAGCGCTCACCTGGGCTTTTGTTTTTCCGCTGAAATCTCTTTCATACAGCGTATACCCGGCAGGATGGTACTTTTTTGTAAGCGAATTGACAGAGGAATCCGGAAATCTGGGGAGGAAAAGCTGCCCCACCTTCTCCTCCAGCGTCATGCCGTAAAGTATATGGTCTATTTTGGCAGGTACAGGCAGAGAGATCTTCTCCCCTATGATTTCTCTCTTTTGAAGGACATTTCGGGCGTTATAGAAGATCTGAGCCGCCTGGGCGCGTGTAGCCGCGCCCTTCGGGTTCAAGAGAGTAGGCGTTACCCCATTGATAATTTTCTTTTCAATAGCCCAACTCATCGCAGGCTTCGCATAGGCTGAGACCTTATGATAATCTTCAAAGTTTTCCCCCGTGGAGTTGAAGGAGGTGTCATTTCCGGTAGCTTGAGCATAGCGGTAAAGAATGGCGGCTATTTGCTCCCTTGTGATCTGTTCACCCGGCTGAAACCGGAATTTCCCGGTTCCGGTCACCAAAGCGCAGCTTGCCGCCCACTCTACACTTTCCGCATACCATTTTGAAAGAGGTACATCGACAAAATGCTGCTGGAGAGGCGCTTGAGGGAAGGGAGTTGAGCAATTGGCCAAAACCGTCACAAACATTGCCCTGGTCATGGTTCCGTTTGGGCGAAAATGATCCGGAGAGACTCCGTGGAAAAGCTCATTTTCATAAGTATAGGAAACCGCTTCATAATACCATCCGGCAGGGTCCACATCGACAAAGGGCAATCCCGCTTTTTCCGTTTTTACAGCGGCAGCTTCACAAATCATTAAAAAGAAGAAAACAAACGCAAAGAAAAAAGAAAAAAGTCGTTTCATGCTCCTCACCTCCTGTCCAGTATACACGATAGCATAAAAATCTTCAAGAAAAAAGAAAAGCCTTGAAAAACCAAACTTGGCTTTTCAAGACTTTTCTTGGTGCCTCCGATCGGAATCGAACCAATGACACGGGGATTTTCAGTCCCCTGCTCTACCAACTGAGCTACAGAGGCAAATATGGCGACCCGGAACGGGCTCGAACCGTCGACCTCTAGCGTGACAGGCTAGCGTTCTAACCAACTGAACTACCGGGCCAAATTAAAGGATGGTGGGGACAATAGGACTCGAACCTATGACCCCCTGCTTGTAAGGCAGGTGCTCTAACCAGCTGAGCTATGCCCCCAAATCATCTATAATCGTCACCTTTCAGCGACTTCAACATTTTACCTGATTCCAATGGATTTGTCAATAGGATTTTTAAGAATTTTTATCCTTTAATGTAGGACTACAATAGATATTGGACAACGAGAAAAAAGGGAAAAGGAAAAAAGATAGAAGAATCTGGCCACTTGGGTTATAGTTAAG
>CAZMFF010000031.1:0-1628 GCA_964565505.1 uncultured Acutalibacter sp.
CCCGCGGTGATGCCCACAAGCCCCGCCAAAGAAGCGTTCAGGCACATGGAAACATCGGGCTTGCCGTTTTTGATCCAGGTAAAGATCATGGTGGTGCAGGTGGCTACGGCAGGCGCGATGGTGGTGGTCAGGAAAATGGAGGAAAGCTCCGAAGGCGTGGTGGCCGCAATGCCGCCCACCATGTGAATGGCGCAGGAGCCTGCGTAATCGTGGAAGCCCAGCTGAGAAAGCCAGCCGCCGCCCCAGATCCAGTGGGCCTCGATGGGATAGACCAAAAGGGAGATCACACCGGAATAAATGCAGTAGGCGGAAAACTTGGTGCGCTCCGCCATAGCGCCGGAGACAATGGTGGCGGTGGTGGCGCAGAAGACCAGGTTAAAGACAAAGGCGGAGAAATCAAAATTGGAATAGGAAGTGAAAATATCAAATCCCGGTTTCCCGATGAAGCCCAGCAGATCCTCCCCCAGCAGCAGTCCGAAGCCGATGAGGATGAATACCACGGTGCCGATACAGAAGTCCATCAGGTTCTTCATGATGATGTTGCCGGCGTTTTTTGCCCGGGTAAAGCCGGTCTCCACCATGGCGAATCCGGCCTGCATCCAAAAGACCAGCGCCGCGCCTACCAAAAACCAAATTGAAAAGTCCATGTTTTTCCCTCCAGAAATAAAAATAAGGCGTGTGCGAAAGCAGCCTTTCGCGCACGCCTTTGTGCCAGGATCATGAATATTTTTTAGACACGGAACATCAGGTCCGCATAGCTGGGATAGGGCCAGTACTCCGCGCTGACATTTTCCTCCATCGTGTCTACGGTCGCCCGCAGGGCCTCCATGGCGGGGATCACGCAGTCCCGGTAATAAGCAGCCGCTGTGAGCACATTGGAGCTCGTGGCCTTTTGGTCCTTCAAAAGCAGGTCAAGAGCCTCTACCTGCGCGTATGCCTGATCCAGCAAAGCGGAAAGCTTTGTGATCAAAGCGGTTTCCGCCGCGCAGGGCAGATCCTTGATCACCGCCCGCTTGGAGCAAACGGAATCGGCCAAACAGGAAAGATAGGCGCTGACTGCCGGGAAGACCTCCTGCCGGACCATGCCGCTCATGGTGAGGGCCTCGATGTTGAGGGTCTTCGCGTACTCCTCCATAATGGTCTCGTAGCGGGCTTCCATCTCGGCCTCGGTGTAAATTTTGTGGCTGGTGAACAGCTTTACATTCTTCTGGTCCAGATACCGGGGCAGGGCGTCTACCGTGGTGCGCAGGTTTAAAAGCCCGCGGCGCTCGGCCTCCTTTACCCACTGCGCCGAATATCCGTCGCCGTTGAAGATGATCCGCTTATGTTCCTTCATAGTCTTTTTGACCAGCCCCAGCACACCCAGCTTTTTGTCCTCTTCCTGTTCCAGGATATCGGCAAACTGCCGAAGCTCTTCCGCCACAATGGTGTTGAGCATGATGTTGGGGCAGGCGATGGAAATGGCGGAGCCCAAAGAGCGGAACTCAAACTTGTTTCCGGTAAAGGCAAAGGGAGATGTACGGTTCCTGTCGGTGGCGTCCTTATCCAGATCCGGCAGGGTAGCTACGCCGGTCATCAGCTTCCCGCCCTGCTTAGAGTGAGTAGCCTCGCCGGTGCTGCAAAGCTGG
>CAZMFF010000031.1:1638-34940 GCA_964565505.1 uncultured Acutalibacter sp.
AAAGGCAAAGGGAGAGGTGCGGTTGCGGTCGGTGGTGTCCATGGACAGGTCCGGCAGCACATGAACGCCCGTCTGAAGCTTTTTGTGCTCTATGCCGCCGTAAACGGAACCCGTTTCGATGGACTCCAGGATCCCCGTGAGCTCGTCTCCCAGGAAAATGGAGATGATGGCGGGGGGCGCTTCATTGGCGCCCAGACGGTGGTCGTTTCCGGCGGAGGCCACGGAAATGCGCAAAAGATCCTGATACTCGTCCACGCCCTTGATCACCGCCGCTAAGAACAGCAGAAACTGGACATTTTCCGCCGGGCTCTTTCCGGGGTCCAGAAGGTTTTTCCCGCTGTCGGTGGAGATGGACCAGTTGTTGTGCTTCCCGCTGCCGTTGACCCCGGCAAAGGGCTTTTCGTGCAGCAGGCATACAAGCCCGTGGCGGGCGGCCACATTCTTCATGGTCTGCATGGTCAGCTGGTTGTGGTCCGTCGCGATATTGGTGGTGGCAAAAATGGGGGCCAGCTCGTGCTGGGCGGGGGCTACCTCGTTATGCTTTGTTTTGGCCAGGATCCCGAGCTTCCAAAGCTCCTCGTCCAGATCCTTCATAAAGGCCGCGATCCTGGGCTTGATCGCGCCGAAATAGTGGTCGTCCAGCTCCTGGCCCTTAGGGGCCTTCGCGCCGAACAGAGTGCGTCCGCAGAACAAAAGGTCCTTGCGCTGGTCGAACAGCTCCTTGTCCACCAGAAAATACTCCTGCTCGGGGCCTACGGTAGAGGTGACGCGCATGGTCTTCTCGTCCCCAAACAGACGCAGGATGCGCACAGCCTCCTGGCTCAGATCCTCCATGGAGCGCAAAAGGGGCGTCTTCTTGTCCAGCACCTCGCCGCTGTAAGAGCAGAAGGCGGTGGGGATATAGAGGGAACCGTCCTTCACAAAGGCGTAAGAGGTGGGATCCCACGCGGTATAGCCCCTGGCCTCAAAGGTAGCTCTCAAACCGCCGGACGGGAAGGAGGAGGCGTCAGGCTCGCCGCGGACCAGCTCCTTTCCGGAAAACTGCATGATCACCCGCCCGTCGGAAGTGGGGGAGATAAAGCTGTCATGCTTTTCGGCGGTGATGCCGTTTAAAGGCTGGAACCAGTGGGTGTAGTGGGTCGCGCCCTTTTCCACCGCCCAATCCTTCATGGCGCTGGCTACGGCGTTGGCCACCGTCAGGTCCAGGTCCTTGCCCTCGTCGATGGTTTTTCTCAAAGACTGGTACACATCCTTCGGCAGCCTTTCCTGCATGACGTCGTCATTAAATACTGAGCTTCCAAACAGCTCGGGCACGCTCTTTCTCTCTTTGCCGCAAGTTTCCATAACCACACTTCCTTTTGTAGACTCAAATATGGATAAAGGCGCTGAAGGGAGGATTCCCCTCAGCGCCCTTGCTGTGATGGTGCTATTATATGCTTCCCGTCTTTTTTTGTCAACGAAAAAAAGCGAAGAAAAAAAGTTTCTTGCAGGATCCACAAATCATCGGGAGGCGGGAGAAAAAATAATGGAGATTTTATGGGAGACGGAAAACAACAGAAAATGCAGGATTTAGTATTTTAAAATTCAAAAAAATTGATTTTCAAACTTGATTTCTATATAATACCATGAAAATTGCAATACTGAAAAAGTAAATTGCAATTTCATCTTGACAAGGAGAGGCTCTGCCGCTATAATCAAAAAAGACAAGGGCGTCAGGCCTCCCGCAGCGAAAAGCTTCGGGAGATCAGGCGCTTTTTCGGTTTTCAGCGGGGAGGGCGGGCCCGATTCAGAAAGAAGACCTGCTTTCCCCGAAATATCTGAAGGAAAGGCAAGAGGTGTCTCCATGCTCAGAGAAGGCATTGACGGGGTAAGGATCCCATCGGGATGTGCTGTTTCAGCCATCTTTTCCAAGGACGGGCGCAGGCGCAGCGGAGAGGACATCATCCGTTCCATCGCTCTGATGCACGAGCGCTCCAACGGCCTGAGCGGCGGATTCGCTGCCTATGGGATCTATCCGGAATACAAGGAGCTTTACGCCCTGCATCTGTTTTATGAGGGGAAGCGGGCCAAGGAGGCCTGCGAGGAGTTCTTAAACGAGCATTTCGACGTGGTGAATCTCTCCAAGATCCCTACCAGGAAAACGCCGAGGATCAAGGATGAGCCCCTGATCTGGCGGTATTTTGTAGAGCCTCTGCACACAAAGCTTTCCGAAAGCCAGCTGGATGAGGAGACCTTTGTCTCCCGGTGCGTCATCCGGGTCAACAGCGAGATCGACGGCGCCTATATTTTCTCCAGCGGAAAAAATATGGGTGTGTTCAAGGCGGTGGGATACCCGGAGGATGTGGGGGAGTTTTACCGGCTGGAGGACTATAAGGGGTATTGCTGGACCGCCCACGGGCGTTACCCCACCAATACGCCGGGCTGGTGGGGAGGGGCCCATCCCTTCGCCCTTCTGGACCGCAGCGTGGTGCACAACGGGGAGATCTCCTCCTACGACGCCAACCGGCGCACCATTGAGATGTACGGCTATCGCTGCAACCTTTTAACGGACACAGAGGTCATCACCTATATCATCGATTATCTCAACCGGCGCAAGGGCCTTTCCTATGAGGAGACAGCCACTGTGATCGCGGCCCCCTTCTGGAGCACCATCCAGCGGGAAAGCGAGGAGGAAAAAGCGAGACTTACCTATCTGCGCAGCGCCTTTTCCGGAATGCTCATCACCGGCCCCTTCTCCATCATCGTGGGATTTACCGGCGGGATCATGGCGCTCAATGACCGATTGAAGCTTCGAAGCATGGTGGTGGGAGAGAAGGGTGAGGACGTGTATATCGCCAGCGAAGAGTCTGCGATCCGGCTGATCGAGCCGGAGCTTGACCGGCTTTGGGCTCCCAAAGGCGGCGAGCCTGTCCTCTGTTTTTTGAAGGATCCTGAAATGGCCTAGCACAGAAAGGAAGGTGCGTTTTTATGGCGCTCAATGAACTGTATCCTCCCTATGAGGTGGTGCGTAACCCCGACCGCTGTATTGCCTGCCGGGTATGTGAGCGGCAGTGTGCGAACGAGGTACACCGGTATGACGAAGACCTGAAGAAGATGACAGCAGACGAAACGAGGTGCGTCAACTGCCACCGGTGCGTTGCCCTGTGCCCCACGCGGGCCTTGAAGATCGTCAAAACGGATCACTGCTTTCGGGAAAACGAAAACTGGCCCAGGGAGACCATCGAGGAGATCTACCGCCAGGCAAACTCCGGCGGGGTGCTGCTTTCCTCCATGGGAAACCCCAAGCCCTATCCCATTTACTGGGACCGGCTTCTCATCAACGCCTCTCAGGTGACCAACCCCTCCATCGACCCCTTGCGGGAGCCTATGGAGACCAGGGTGTTTCTGGGAAAGAAGCCGGAGGAGATCCGCCGGGATGAAACGGGGAAGCTCCTTCCCAGCCTTCCGCCTCAGCTCACGCTTTCCACCCCGATCCTCTTTTCCGCCATGAGCTATGGCTCTATCAGCTATAACGCCCACAAAAGCCTGGCACAGGCCGCAAGGCAATTGGGGATCTGCTACAATACCGGCGAGGGAGGCCTGCACCAGGATTTTTACCCCTATGGGGAAAACACCATCGTGCAGGTGGCCTCCGGGCGTTTCGGCGTCCACAAGGATTATCTCAGCGCCGGAGCCGCCATTGAGATCAAGATGGGGCAGGGGGCAAAGCCCGGGATCGGCGGACATCTGCCGGGGGCAAAGATCGTGGGAGACGTCTCCCGCACCAGAATGATCCCGGAAGGGTCAGACGCCATTTCCCCCGCGCCTCACCATGATATCTATTCCATTGAAGACTTAAGGCAGCTGGTGCTTTCTCTCAAGGAGGCCACCCATTATGAGAAGCCGGTGATCGTGAAGATCGCCGCCGTGCACAATGTGGCGGCCATCGCCTCCGGCATTGCCAGAAGCGGGGCGGATATCATCGCCATCGACGGCTTTCGGGGCGGCACCGGCGCGGCGCCTACCCGGATCCGGGACAACGTGGGGATCCCCATCGAGCTGGCCTTGGCCGCGGTGGATCAGCGGCTGAGAGACGAGGGGATCCGGGGAAGCGTCTCCCTGATCGTGGGCGGTTCCATCCGTTCCAGCGCCGATGTGATGAAGGCGATCCTGCTGGGAGCGGACGCGGTGTATATTGCAACAGCCGCCCTGATGGCTCTGGGATGCCATCTGTGCCGCAGCTGCCACAGCGGAAAGTGCAACTGGGGCATCGCGACTCAGCGCCCGGAGCTCACCCGCCGCCTGGATCCGGAAATCGGCGCCCAGCGCCTTGTAAACCTGGTCACCGCCTGGACCCATGAGCTTAAGGAGATGATGGGGGGCATGGGCATCAACTCCATCGAGGCCCTCAGAGGAAACCGCCTGATGCTCCGGGGCGTGGGCCTCAATGAAAAGGAGCTTCAGATCTTGGGCGTTGCCCACGCCGGAGAATAGGAGGGAAAGAGTATGGCGGAAGAGAAAAATGCCCCCGTTTTGGGACAGAGATACATCGGCTGCGGAAGGGAAAAGGGCACGATCGAGGTACGGCAGACGCCCGGAAACGCGCTGGGGGCCTATCTGGACGGCGGCAGGATCCAGGTGTTCTGCAACGCCCAGGACGCCACCGGCGACACCATGAACGCAGGCGAGATCATCATTCACGGCAGCGTGGGAGACGCCACCGGCTACGCCATGCGGGGCGGAGCCATCTATATTGAGGGCGATACCGGCTACCGCTGCGGGATCCATATGAAGGAATATCAGGAAAAAAGGCCCCTGATCGTGGTGGGCGGCTGCTGCGGAAGCTTTTTGGGAGAATACCAGGCCGGAGGCATGATCCTGGTATTGGGCATCGGTGCAGAAGACAGAGCTCCGGTAGGGAATTTCTGCGCTGCCGGAATGCACGGCGGGCGCATCTATCTTCGCACAGAGCATCTTCCGGCAGATCTGCCCGGGCAGGTCACGGCGCAGCGGGCAGGCAGGGAGGAGCTGGAGGAAATAGAGCCCTTTATCAAACGCTTTTGCCGGGAATTCGGCGGGGAGGAGGAGAAGCTGCTTTCCTCCTGCTACTATGTGCTCACCCCCAACACGAAGAATCCCTACCGGCAGCTGTATGTCAATAACTGAGGAGAGGACAGGAAGAGACGAATGCAGTATCTGGAATCAGACCTTTCGGAATTCATTGAGGAGAACGACGTCAAATTTATCAAATTTGCCTTTTGCGATCTGTTCGGCAGGCAGAAGATCATCTCTGTGCTGCCCTCGCTGCTGCCAAGGGCCCTTGAGGAAGGGGTGGCGGTGGACGCTTCGGAGATCGATGGCTTTTCCGGATCCGGAGACAGCGAGATCTTTCTGTTCCCGGACATCTCCACCCTCGCTCTGCTGCCCTGGCGCCCCTCCCACGGGCGGGTGGCCCGATTCTACTGCCATATGAAGGACGACCGGGGAAAGGGGCTTGCCCAGGACGGCAGAAGGCTTCTTCAGGACGCGGTGGACCGGGCAAAGGAGAAGGGAATCTTCGTGAATTTCGGGGCGGAAAATGACTTTTACCTTTTTCGCACCGATGAAAACGGGGATCCCACGGAAACGCCCTTTGACGAGGCGGGATATCTGGACGAAGCGCCGGAGGACCGGGGCGAGGACGTGCGCAGGGACATCTGCCTGACGCTGGAGAATATGGGCATCGAGCCCCTGAGCTCCCGGCATATCGGCGGGCCGGGGCAGAACCGCATTGATTTTGAGCCGGGCCCTGCCCTTTCCTGCGCCGACAATGTGATCACCTTTCGCTCCGTAGTCAAAATGATGGCGGTGCGAAACGGCCTTTGGGCCAGCTTCGCTCCCAAGCCCATTCCGGAATGTCCGGGCAACGGGTTTCGCATCGCCATGCGCCCTCAGAAGGATGGGGAAAGCTGTTCGGATCCCTTTCTGATGGGGATCCTCTCCCACATGGAGGAGATCACCCTGTTTCTCAACCACCGGGAGGAGTCCTATGAGCGGCTGGATCGCTTCGGGGCGCCGGGAGAGATCTCCTGGTCCGATACGGGAAGGGCCTCTTTGCTCAGAAGAAAGCCCTCCGGGCGCATTGAGCTCTCCTCCCCCGACGGGGCCGCGAACCCCTATCTGGCTTTCGCTTTGCTGATTCTTGCCGGGGTGGACGGCGTGGAAAAAAAGCTCGTTCTGGAAAAGCCGGAAGCGGGAAGGCGGCTGCCCGCTTCCCTGGAGGAGGCCCGTTCTCTGTGCCGGGGAAGCGCCTTTTTGCGGCAGCTGCTTCCCAGGGAGGTCATCGAGGCGTATGCGAGGGCTTAAGGGTTCCCGTTCGGGTGGGGGAAGCGTCCTGCTGGTCTCCCAGACGCAAGCGGGCAGGGAGCTTCTCAAGGAGCTTTTAAAGGGCTCGGAATATGAGGCCGCAGGCGAGGCCGCAAGCGGGGGAGAGGCCAGAAGAATGCTGATCTCCTCCTCCTTTGAGGCGATGGTCGTCAACGCTCCGCTGCCCGATGAATTCGGCCATGAGTTGAGCCTGTATGCGGCAGGCGAGGGAATGGGCGTGATCCTGACGGTGAAAAACGAGCTTTTTGACGAGGTGGACGCCAGGGTGAGAAGCTATGGCGTACTCACAGTGGGAAAGCCCGTTTCCAGGGTCCTGTTTCATCAGGCCCTTTCTCTGCTTTGCGCCTGTCAAAGACGGCTTTGCCGGTATGAGGAGGAAAACGCCGCGCTGCGCAGGAAGATGGAAGAGCTGCGCCTGGTGAGCAGGGCAAAATGCCTGTTGGTGGAATTTCGCCACCTGACGGAGGGGGAAGCCCATCGCTATCTGGAGCAGGAGGCCATGGACGCCCGCATTTCCCGGAGGGCGGCGGCGGAAAAGATCCTGAGGCTTTACGGGGGGCAGCCGTGAAAACCACGGCCTTTCAAAAAAGAGAGGAAGAGAGACGATGAAGGAGAAGCTTTCAGAGGAGTGCGCCGTTTTCGGGGTGAGCCTTTTCCCGGGGGAGGAGGGAAAGGAGGCGCCGGGCATTTGCTGCAGCGCCCTGCTTTCCATGCAGCACCGGGGCCAGGAGGGCGCCGGGATCGCGGCGGCACAGGGGAACTCCATCACCTGCAAAAAGGGGTCCGGACTGGTGGGGGAGGTCTTTACCCCCGAGGTGATGAGAGAGCTTCCCAAAAGCACGGAGGCCATCGGCCATGTGCGCTACTCCACCACCGGGGAAAGCTCCCTTCGGAATGTGCAGCCCTTTGTCACCGAATATCTGACGGGGCGCATCGCCACTGCCCATAACGGCAACGTGGGAAACGCCGGGCGGATCCGGGAAAAGCTTTCCGCCTTCGGCCTGGATTTTTCCGCCACCAGCGACAGCGAGGTGATCTCCTCCCTGATCGCCTATGAGACGGTCCGGCACGGGGATCTGCTTTCCGGTGTAAAAAGCGGGGCCCGGCTTTTGGAGGGCGCCTTTTCTCTCTTGGTGTTGGGAGAGTCCTCCCGCGTTGTGGCTTTGCGTGACCCAAACGGCTACCGCCCCTTATGTATCGGAGAAAATGAGCGGGGCGCGGCGGTGGCCTCGGAGTCCTGCGCCCTGGACAGCTGCGGGTTTCGGTTTGTCCGGGATGTGCGCCCAGGCGAGGTGGTGGTGCTGGAATCCGGAAAGCTTGTGCACAGCGAGCTTTACGCCTCTCCCCGCAGGGAAAGCCTCTGTGTATTCGAGTATGTGTATTTTGCCAGGCCCGACTCCGTTTTAGACGGGCTGAGCGTCTATGAAGCCCGTTTGAACATGGGCAAAAGGCTTGCCGAGGAGCACCCGGTAAAGGCGGATGTGGTCTGCGGCGTGCCGGACAGCGGCCTGGAGGCCGCCATGGGCTATTCTCTGGAAAGCGGCATCCCCATCGCCACCGGATTTGTAAAGAACCGGTATATCGGGCGCAGCTTTATTTTTCCCACGCAGGAGCAAAGGAGGAACGCCGTCAGGATGAAGCTCAATCCCCTGCGGGCGGCGGTAGAGGGGAAGCGGGTGGTCCTGGTGGACGATTCCATCGTCAGGGGCACCACCAGCCCCCATATCATTGCCGCCATGCGAAGGGCGGGGGCAAAGGAGGTCCATATGCGCATCTCTTCTCCCCCCTTCCGGCACACCTGCTATTTCGGAACGGATATCGGGAAAGAGGAAAACCTCATTGCCAATCAGCTTTCCATCGAGGGGATCCGGAAAAAGATCGGGGCGGATACGCTGGGGTATATCAGCGCCGAGGGGCTGCTTTGTGCCTGCAGGGGCTGCCGGACCGGGCTTTGCACCGGCTGCTTTACGGGCGACTACGCCTCTCCCGTGGGAGGAGACTGAGAGGGTACCAGGCAGAAAAGAAAAAAAGAAAGAGGATCCAAACAGAAAAACTGTGAAAAGGGGAAAATCGAAAAATTCTCTTGCGTGTTTCCGCCTCTTACGGTATGATATATTGTTAGGATACCGGAAAACATAGGAAGTCATCGAAGCGCGAAACGGGGCTGGGGGCCGCTTTTGAAAAACCCTTCGCGCAAGGTGCCCGAAAAACAGGGAAAGGACGGAAACTATGGGAAAAACGGCATACTTGGTTTTGGAAAACGGAAAGAAATTTCAGGGAGAGCGGTTCGGCGCTCAGGGAGAGGTCACCGCGGAGGTGGTGTTTACCACCGGCATGACGGGGTACCTGGAAACCTTGACAGACCCAAGCTATTGGGGACAGATGGTGGTACAGACCTTCCCCCTTATCGGCAATTACGGCGTGATCCCCGCCGATTTTGAAAGCGATATGATAGGTCCGCGCGCCTATCTGGCAAAAAGCTGGTGCCAAGCTCCTTCCAATTTCCGTTCGGAGGGCAGCCTTGACACCTTTTTTCTGGAAAGAGGCGTGACGGCCCTCTCCGGCATCGACACCAGGACCCTCACGAAGACCATCCGGGAAAAGGGCGTGATGAACGGCGTGATCACAGACGATCCGGACAAGGTGGATTTTGAAAAGCTGAAGGCCTATCGGGTGGAAAAGGCGGTGGAGGCCGTCTCCACAAAGAAGGCCTACACCCTCTCCCCCGAAGGGGAGCGCCGCCGCCGGGTGGCCCTTCTGGATTTCGGCCAGAAGCGCAATATTTGCCGGGAGCTTCTCCGGCGGGGCAGCGAAGTGATCGTCTGCCCGCATAACACCACGGCCCGGGAGCTCAAAGAGCTGAAGACAGACGGAATTATGTTAAGCAACGGGCCCGGCGACCCCACTGAAAACACGGAAGTTATTGAGAACTTAAAAGAAATATGTAAACTTGGGCTTCCCATCTTCGGCATCTGCCTGGGGCATCAGCTGCTGGCGCTTTCCCACGGCTTCTCTACGGAGAAGCTGAAATACGGCCACAGAGGGGCGAACCAGCCTGTGAAAAATCTGGAGACGGGAAAGGTGTATATCTCCAGCCAGAATCACGGCTACGCGGTGGTTTCCCAAAGCATTAAGAGCGAGCTGGGGAAAGAGCTGTTTGTAAATGTAAACGACGGCACCTGCGAGGGGATCCGCTATTTCGACTGCCCTGCCTTTACGGTGCAGTTCCACCCGGAGGCCTGTTCCGGGCCCCAGGATACAGAAGGACTTTTTGAAGAGTTTTTTGCCATGACGAAGGAGGGAAAGTAAGAGATGCCGCTGGATAAAAGGATCAAGAAGGTTTTGGTGATTGGCTCCGGGCCGATCGTGATCGGCCAGGCCGCGGAATTTGATTACGCGGGCACTCAGGCCTGCCGGGCGCTGAGAGAGGACGGCATTGAGATCGTGCTGGTGAATTCCAACCCCGCCACCATTATGACAGACAGGGCGATGGCCGATAAGATCTATATCGAGCCGCTGACCCTCACCACCGTCAAACGCATCATTGAAAAGGAAAAGCCGGACAGCATCCTTTCCGGCTTCGGAGGGCAGACGGGCCTGACGCTTTCCATGCAGCTTGCGAAGGAGGGCTTTTTGGAGAAGCACCATGTGCGCCTTTTGGGGGCTTCCCCGGAAACCATCGACAAGGCGGAGGACCGGCAGATCTTCAAGGATACCATGGAGAAGATCGGGCAGCCCTGCATCCCCTCCAAGGTGGTCACCACCGTGGAGGACGCGGCCAGCTTTGCCTCTGAGATCGGCTATCCCGTCATCATCCGCCCCGCCTTTACCCTGGGCGGCACCGGCGGCGGGATCGTGGAGGATCTCGACGAGCTCAGAGAGGTGGCCGCCAACGGCCTGGCCCTTTCCCCCATCACTCAGATCCTGGTGGAAAAGAGCATCGCGGGCTGGAAGGAGATCGAGTTCGAGGTGGTGCGAGACCGAAACGGCAACACCATCACCGTCTGCTCCATGGAGAATATGGACCCTGTGGGAGTCCATACGGGAGATTCCATCGTCATCGCTCCGGCCGTGACCCTTTCGGATAAGGAATATCAGATGCTGCGCTCCGCGGCGCGGGAGATCATTAACGAGCTGGGGGTAGAGGGAGGCTGCAACTGTCAGTTTGCCCTGCATCCCACCTCCTTTGAGTACGCGGTGATCGAGGTCAACCCCAGAGTGTCCCGCTCTTCCGCTCTGGCCTCCAAGGCCACGGGCTATCCCATCGCCAAGGTAGCTACGAAGATCGCCATCGGCTACACCCTGGACGAAATCAAAAACGCGGTCACCGGGGTCACCTATGCCGCCTTTGAGCCCTCCGTGGACTATGTGGCGGTCAAGTTCCCAAAATGGCCCTTTGACAAATTCGTGTACGCCAAGCGGGATCTGGGCACCCAGATGAAGGCCACCGGCGAAGTGATGAGCATTGCAGACAGCTTTGAAATGGCCCTGATGAAGGCGGTCAGAGGCGCGGAGATCTCCCTGGATACCCTGAATCTGCCCAAATTTCAGGCAGAGGAGGACGAAGCCCTCTGGAAGATCGCCGTTCACGCTACCGACGAGCGGCTTTTCGCGGTGTACGAGCTTTTGAAGCGGGGCGTCACGGTAGAAGAGCTGCATGAGAAAACCATGATCGACTGCTGGTTCCTCTCAAAACTTGTGAACCTGCTTTCCTACGAGCGAGAGCTTCAAAAAGGTCAGCTTACCGAAGAGCTTTATACCAAAGGCAAGAAGCTGGGGTATCCGGACGCCGCCATCGAGCGGCTTTCCGGGTGCAAGGTGGAATTTGAGAGAAAACCCACCTTCAAGATGGTGGATACCTGCGCGGGCGAATTTGCCGCCCATACCCCCTATTTCTATGCCACCTATGATACGGAAGAGTCCGGCGGTGAGGACGAGGCGCTGGAATTTATCGGCGCGGGGAAAAAGGAGAAAAAGACCGTGGTGGTGCTGGGCTCCGGGCCCATCCGCATCGGCCAGGGCATCGAGTTCGACTACGCCAGCGTACACTGCGTCATGTCCCTGCAGCAGCTGGGGTATGAGGTGGTCATCATCAACAACAACCCGGAAACGGTCTCCACAGACTTTGACACGGCGGACCGGCTCTATTTTGAGCCCCTCTCTCCGGAGGATGTGATGGATATCATCCGGATCGAGAAGCCGCTGGGCGTGGTGGTGGCCTTCGGCGGCCAGACGGCCATCAAGCTTACAAAGACCCTGGCGGAAAACAATATCGCCATTCTGGGCGCCTCGGCGGACACCATCGATATGGCGGAGGACAGAGAGCGCTTCGACGACCTTTTGGAGCGGTCTCACATCAAGCGCCCCAAGGGCTTTACCATCATGACCTGCGAGGAGGCTTTAAACGCCGCCAGGAACCTGGGCTATCCTGTTCTGATGCGCCCCTCCTATGTGCTGGGGGGCCAGAACATGATCATCGCCTACTGCGATGAGGATATCCAGGAGTATATGGCCATCATCCTCAGCCACAAGCAGGATAACCCCGTGCTCATCGACAAATATCTTTCCGGCATGGAGATCGAGGTGGACGCCATCTGCGATGGGGAGGATATCCTCATCCCCGGCATCATGGAGCATGTGGAGCGCACCGGCATCCATTCCGGCGACAGCATCGCGGTGTACCCCGCCTCCGATATCGACGACGATATGAGCACGAAGATCGTCTCCACCACGCAGACCCTCTGCCGGGAGCTTCGGGGCGTGGGGCTTATCAATTTGCAGTATATCCTCATGGACGGGGAGATCTATGTGATCGAGGTGAACCCCAGAGCCTCCCGGACCGTGCCCTATATCAGCAAGGTCACTGGCGTCCCCATGTGCGACCTGGCCACCAAGGTGAGCCTGGGCTATAAGCTCAGAGACCTGGGCTTCGGCACGGGGCTTTACAAGCCCTCTCCCTATGTGGCGGTGAAGGTGCCGGTATTCTCCTTTGAAAAGCTCACGGATGTGGACACCCACCTGGGGCCGGAGATGAAGTCTACCGGCGAGGTGCTGGGCGTTGGAAACAATCTGGAAGAGGCCCTTTATAAGGGGCTGATCGCCTCCGGCCATAAAATGACCAAGGGCGGCGGAGTGTTTATCACCGTGCGGGACCAGGACAAGCCCGAGATTGGGGAGATCGCCAAGAAGTTCGCGAAAATGGGCTTCGAGCTGTACGCCACCACCGGCACGGCCATGGTGCTTTTTAAGGTGGGCCTCTCGGTGAAGATCGTGGACAAGATCCACGAAAGCTCCGTCAACACCATCACCCTGCTGGAAAGCGGCAAGGTAAACTATGTGATCTCCACCTCCGCCAAGGGCAGAAACCCGGCGCGGGACAGCGTGAAGATCCGCCGCAAGGCAAGCCTTCTGGGGATCCCCTGCCTGACGGCCTTGGATACGGCCAACGCCCTGGCGGATTCCCTGATGAGCCGGTACACCCCGGAGAACACGGAGATCCTCGACATCAACAACCTGAAAAAGGAGAAGCAGAAGCTGCACTTTACGAAGATGTCTGCCTGCTCCAACGACTATATCTACATCAACTGCTTCGAGGAGGAGAACCGCGTTTCCTCTCCCGAGTTTCTGTCCATCTACCTTTCGGACCGGCACAACGGCGTGGGCGGCGACGGCGTGATCCTGATCTGCCCTTCGGACAAGGCCGACGCTCAGATGCGCATGTTCAACTTAGACGGCAGCGAGGGGATGATGTGCGGCAACGGCATCCGCTGCGTGGCGAAATACCTGTTTGACAACGAGATCGCCAAAGGCGAGCAGGCAGGCCCGGGACGCCATGTGCTGCATATCGACACCAAGAGCGGCGTCAAGGAATGTACGGTGACAACGAAAAACGGCCTGGTCTCCAAGGTGACAGTGGACATGGGGAAAGCGGAGCTCGCCCCGGAAAAGGTCCCCGTGCGCCTGGAGGGAGACCGGGTGGTGGACAAGCCCATCTCGGTGGACGGCAATGTGTACCGCATTACCTGCTGCTCTATGGGCAACCCCCACTGCACGGTGTTCGTGCCCTCGGTGGATAAGCTGAACCTTCAGGAGCTGGGGCCCAAGTTCGAGCACGATCCCCTGTTCCCGGAGCGGGTCAACGTGGGCTTTGTAGAGGTGATCGACGAGACCACGCTGAAAGCGAGGATCTGGGAGCGGGGCAGCGGAGAGACCATGGCCTGCGGCACCGGGACCTGCGCCGCGGTGGTGGCGGCCACTCTCAACGGCTTCTGTGAAAAGGGCAGAGAGATCCGGGTCATCCTGAAGGGTGGAGAGCTTAAGATCCGCTATACGGATGAGAAGGTCCTGATGACAGGAAATGCGGAAACGGTATACAGCGGCACGGTAGAGGTGTAAGGCGTTTTCTCTATCGATTGATCTACTTGCCCGAAAAAAGGAGGGATCTGACGGATGGAACGGAAGCTTGCTTTTGTGAAAATGCACGGCTGCGGCAACGACTATATCTACTTTGACTGCTTTGAAGACCCTGTCGCGCATCCGCAGGAGCTTTCCAGGCGTCTGTCAGACCGCCACAAGGGCATCGGAGGAGACGGCATCGTGCTCGTCTGCCCCTCCGAGACGGGAGACGCCCGGATGCGTATGTTCAATTTGGACGGCAGCGAGGGAAAAATGTGCGGCAACGCCATTCGCTGCGTGTCCAAATACCTGTGGGAAAGCGGCCGGGTGAGGAAAGAAGAAATTTTGATCGAGACCTTGAGCGGACTGAAAACCTGCCGGGTGCATCCGGAAGGGGGAAAGGTGCTTTCTGTCACGGTGGATATGGGCAAAGCGGACTTTTCCCCCGCAAGGATCCCGGTAAAGCTTCCCGGAGAGGAAGTGATCGGCCGGGAAACCCAGGCGGCGGGAGGAAGGTATGAGATCACCTGCGTCTCTATGGGGAACCCTCACTGTGTGGTGTTCGGGGAAGACCCGGAAAAGCTTCCCTTAGAGGAGATCGGCCCCCGGTTCGAGCACGACCCTCTGTTTCCGGAAGGGGTCAACACGGAATTTGTGCAGGTGATCGGCCCCTATACCCTGAAAATGCGGGTGTGGGAGCGGGGCAGCGGCGAGACCATGGCCTGCGGCACCGGAGCCTGCGCCTCGGTGGCCGCCGCCGTGAGAAACGGCCATTGCCCGGGGGGAGAAGATGTCACGGTCCGCCTGCCCGGAGGAGACCTTGTGATCAACTTTACAGAGAAGCGGGTCCTGATGACCGGCGAGGCTGTGGAGGTATTTCGCGGAACCGTTTCGGCAGACGCTTGAGGGAGGAAGAGATCATGGCAAAGTATATCTTTGTAACAGGGGGCGTGGTATCGGGCCTTGGAAAGGGCATTACCGCCGCGTCCTTGGGGCGGCTTTTAAAGGCGAGAGGCCTGAAGGTGGCCGCTCAGAAGCTGGACCCCTACATCAATGTGGACCCCGGCACCATGAGCCCCTATCAGCACGGCGAGGTGTATGTGACGGAGGACGGCCTGGAAACGGATCTGGACCTGGGGCATTACGAGCGGTTCATCGATGAGGATCTGAACAAGTTTTCCAATCTCACCACCGGAAAGGTCTACTGGAACGTGCTCAACAAGGAGCGCCGGGGCGAGTATCTGGGGGAGACGGTCCAGGCCATTCCCCATATCACCGGAGAGATCAAAAGCTTTATCTACAATGTGGGCAGCCTCTCCAATGCAGACGTGGTGATCACCGAGATCGGCGGTACCGTGGGCGATATTGAAAGCCAGCCCTTTTTAGAGGCCATCCGCCAGGTGGGGCAGGAGGTAGGCGGGGAGAATTCCCTGTTTATCCATGTGACCCTGGTGCCCTACCTGAAGGGCTCCGGCGAGCACAAGTCAAAGCCCACCCAGCACTCCGTGAAGGAGCTGCAGTCCATGGGGATCAAACCCGACATCATTGTACTGCGCACGGACGAGCCCATTGCGGATAAGAGCATCTTCAAGAAGATCGCCCTGTTTTGCAATGTGTGGCCGGACTGCGTCATCGAAAACCTGACCATCCCGGTTTTGTACGAGGCCCCCATCATGCTGGAGAAAAGCCATTTTTCCGATATCGTCTGCCGGAAGCTGAAGCTGGCCTCTCCCGACCCGGATCTCAGCGAATGGATCGCGATGGTGGAGAAGATCCGGAATCGGAAAAAGACGGTCCGGATCGCCCTGGTGGGGAAATATGTAAAGCTTCACGACGCCTATCTCTCCGTCATGGAGGCCCTGCGCCACGCGGGGTACGACTACGGCGCCAAGGTGGAGATCGACTGGGTGGATTCCGAGACCCTTACGGAGGATAACGTCGCTTCCCGCCTGAATGACTGCCACGGGATCCTCATTCCCGGCGGGTTCGGCAGCCGGGGGATCGAGGGGATGATCTCAGCCGCCCGGTTTGCAAGAGAAAACGATATCCCTTACTTAGGGATCTGCCTGGGGATGCAGATCGCCGTGATCGAATTCTGCCGGAACGTGTGCGATATTCCCGACGCCAACTCCGGCGAGTTTGACGAGTATGGTTTACATAAAGTCATTGACTTTATGCCGGACCAGAACAAGGAGATCAATAAGGGCGGAACGCTGCGCCTGGGAAGCTATCCCTGCAAGATCAAGCCCGGCACAAAAATGATGGAGTGTTATGGGCAGGAGCTGATTTCCGAGCGCCACCGCCATCGGTATGAATTCAACAACGATTACCGGGAGACCGTGGAGAAGGCCGGTATGGTGATTTCCGGCACCTCTCCCGACGGACATATCGTGGAGACGATCGAGCTGCCGGAAAACCGCTTCTTTGTGGCGGGCCAGTTCCATCCGGAGTTCAAGTCTCGCCCCAATCGCTCTCATCCCCTGTTCCACGGCTTTATCGGCGCGGCTGCAGAGCGTGCGGAGAAAGGGAAGGACAAATAGGAAGCGTTTATGAAAAGCTTAGTCGAAACCGCGCAGCAGGAGCTCAAAGAGCTGGCTGAAAAAACGCCGGAAGGAAAGCATATGGTTACCGGCGATATTCGCAGGCTTTCGGGGAAATTATATCGACTGTCGGGAGAGAGAAAGCTGGAAAATGTACTGGCTCTGTGCGGCGAGTTTTTGGACCGCCGGGACTGGGCCATGGGCGTGATCGCCTTTGACTGGGCTTACCGGGTCAAGGCGCAATATACGGCAGATGTTTACCCTGCGTTCTATTGCTGGCTGAAGGAATATGTGCGGGGCTGGGGCGACTGCGACGACTTTTGTACACACGCCTTCGGCGAGCTGCTCCGGCAGCAGAAGGGCTTATTTCCCCAGGTGCTGGAGTGGACGCTGGATACGGATTTTTGGGTGCGCAGGGCTTCGGCGGTGGTATTGATCCCCTCTATCCTGCACAGAGATTATGCTTTGCAGTGGCGGACCACCTGCTGACGGATCCTCACGATCTGGTGCGCAAGGGTTATGGATGGATGCTGAAATGCCTTTCTTTGACAGATCCCGACGGAGTGCAGGCATACCTTACCGCCCATTGCAGAGAAATGCCCCGAGTGGCCTATCGATATGCACTGGAGAAATTTGACAGGGAGACCCGGCAAAGGTTTATGGCTTTATAACCGGAAAAATGAAATAGAAAGGCGGCAGGACAGGATGAAGCTCAACGCCAATTTTCAAAATTTACAGCAAAGCTATCTGTTTGTGACCATTGCGAAGAAGGTGGCAGCCTTTCTAAAGGCTCACCCCGATGCAGATCTGATCAAGATGGGCATCGGAGATGTGACTTTGCCCCTTTCTCCCGCGGTGATCGAGGCCATGCGCAGGGCCACGGAGGAGATGGGAAGGAAGGAGACCTTCCGGGGCTATTCCCCTGACAGCAACGGCTACCCTTTCCTCAGAGAAGCCATTGCGGGATATTATCGCTCCTTTGGGGTCAAGGTGGACCCTTCGGAGGTGTTCGTGGGAGACGGCGCCAAAAGCGATGTGGGAAATATCGTGGATCTGTTTGACCGGGAAAACACGGTGCTGGTCCCAGACCCGGTCTATCCCGTCTATGTGGATACCAATGTGATGTCCGGCAGAAAGATCCTCTATCTGGACGCGAAGGAGGAAAACGGGTTCCTTCCTTTGCCGGACCCGGAAATTCGCGGGGATATCGTCTATCTCTGCTCTCCCAATAACCCCACCGGAGCGGTCTATAACAGAGAGCAGCTCAAGGTGTGGGTGGACTATGTAAGGGAAAACGGGGCGGTGCTGTTGTTTGACGCTGCCTATGAAAGCTTTGTCACCACTCCGGGACTTCCCAGAAGCATCTTTGAGATCGAAGGGGCCAGAGAATGTGCCATCGAGTTTTGCTCTCTGTCTAAAACGGCAGGCTTTACCGGAATGCGCTGCGGCTATACGGTGATCCCGAAGGAGCTTCAGTTCGGCGGAGTCTCTGTGGCGGCTCTTTGGGAGCGGCGGCAGGGCTGCAAATTCAACGGCGTTTCCTATGTTACCCAGCGGGCGGCCGAGGCCGTCTTTACCCCCGAGGGCCTTACCGAGGTGAAAAAGACCCTTTCCTATTATCAGGAAAATGCCAGAGTCATGGCAGACGCGCTGAAGGAAATGGGAATCTGGTTCACCGGCGGAGTGAATTCTCCCTACCTGTGGATGAGGTGCCCCGGCAGTCTGGGCTCCTGGGAGTTTTTTGACAGGCTTTTAGAGGAGGCCCAGGTGGTGGGAACTCCCGGAGAGGGCTTCGGGAAAAACGGCGAGGGGTATTTCCGCCTCACCGCCTTCGGCGACCAGGAAAAGACAAAGGAAGCCATGGAGCGGATGAAGCGGATGCTGAAATAATACCCGTCAATGCCGCTTGCTCAGGCCCCCCTTACAACAAGGGGAGGCTTTAAGGCCTTTGGCTCCCTTGCGTAAAGGGAGCTGGCGCGTAGCGCCTGAGAGGGCAAGGATCAGTTGTCAGTTTTCAGTCGTTAGCAGTTAGATAAGGTCAAGGGAAAGGGCACGCCCTTTCCCTTCTTGCTCCCCATGAAGCAGAAAGCGCGGCTTGCCTTGCCTCCCTCTGACGAGGGATGAAAAAGGAGAGATTTCTAAAACTTGTATTTTTTGCAAAGCCTTTGAAAAAGAAATGGGTTTTCGTTATCTCTCCCTCAGTCTCGCTGCGCTCGACAGCGTCTCGGCTCTCGCCTCGGTCAGTTCGCACCAGAGCGCCAGTGGCGCTCGCTCACCCTCCTCAGAGGGAGCCAAGGGCGCTGACCGCTACCGGGACACGCTCTCTCGGCTTCCGGCTCGGTTGCTGCATGCCACTGGCATGCAGCAACCGAGCCGGGGAAGATTGCCGGTGGCAATCGTTCTGACCCGTTCTACGCTTCCGCTCCGGTCGTTGCTGGGCGTGCCCCACTGGGGCACAGCAACCGAGCCGGCAGGCGAGACGGTGGCATGGCGAAGCCATGACGGAGAGGGCGAGCATCAGTTGTCAGTTTTCAGTCGTTAGTGGTTAGATAAGGTCAAGGGAAAGGGCGCTGGAGAGAACCCTCTGTCCTTAAGCAAAGCGGATTTGCCAAAATGAAAATTTCGGTGTACAATCTCTGGGAGAAAAGTTTTTGTGAGAAAAATCTCTGCGAGCTTCACAAGGAGGGATCTATATGCTGGAGCAATTAAAGGAAGAGGTGTGTAAGGCCAATCTCCTGCTGCCGCAGTACCGGCTTGTCACCTTCACCTGGGGAAATGTCAGCGGGATCGACCGGGAAACGGGCCTGATGGCCATCAAGCCCAGCGGGGTCGAATACAGTCAGCTTACGCCGGAAGATATGGTGCTGGTGGATATCGCCACCGGAAAAAAGGCGGAGGGAAAGTGGAACCCTTCCTCTGACACCGCCACCCACTGCGAGCTGTACCGCAGCTTTCCCGGCTTAGGGGGGGTCGTTCATACCCACAGCCGCTGGGCCACGGTGTTCAGCCAGGCCGGACGGGGCGTTCCCGCCCTGGGCACCACCCACGGAGACTATTTTTACGGGGAGATCCCCTGTACCCGGAAAATGACCCCGCAGGAGATCGCCGGGGAATATGAACTCAACACCGGAAAGGTGATCGTCGAGACCTTTTCGGGAAAAAGCGCCGTCGATATTCCTTCGGTGCTGGTACACAGCCACGGCCCCTTTTCCTGGGGAAGCGACCCGCAAAACGCGGTGCACAACGCCGTGGTGCTGGAGGAGCTTTGCTTTATGGCCTGGCACGACCTGATGCTGGACCCAAAGCTTCCCCCCATGCAGCAGGAGCTTTTAGACAGGCATTATCTGAGAAAACATGGGGAAAATGCTTATTATGGGCAGAACTGACCGGTCTGAAGGCCCTGAAACCGGGCGAAAGAGAAGGAGGACTTTTATGAAACCATATGGCCGAACCATCGTCTGCGTCCTGCTGTCAGCCGCGTTGACAGCAGCGCTTCTTTCCGGATGCAGAAAAGTGGAGGAAAGCGCTTTGCCGGTCTCGCAGAGCTCCGGTGCTTCTCAAAGCTCCGGCGCTTCTCAGGATCCTGGCGTTTCCAAGGTGGAGCCTGTGAAGGTGGATTTCAGCAAGGGCTTGACAGCAGATGGATATTTTGAGGGCGTGAAAGCCTCTGACTATGTGACCTTGCCGGAGAATTACCGCTCTATGGAGATCCCGGCCCAGATCAGCAAGGTGGAAAAGGCGGATATCGAGGCGCGTATCCAGA
This sequence comes from uncultured Acutalibacter sp., assembly GCA_964565505.1. Taxonomy (GTDB): domain Bacteria; phylum Bacillota; class Clostridia; order Oscillospirales; family Acutalibacteraceae; genus Acutalibacter. The sequence goes on from CAZMFF010000031.1 coordinate 21,682, forward strand.
GCTTTCTCTCTGCCTACAGCACGGTCAAACAGGTTACCGATCGGGCGGTAAAGGACGGGGATACCGTCAATATCGATTATGTGGGCAGTGTGGACGGCGTGGAGTTTTCCGGAGGGAACACCCAGGGGGCCGGGACCACTGTGACCATCGGAGTCACAAGCTATATCGACGATTTCTTGGAGCAGCTCATCGGCCACAAGGCGGGAGATACATTTGATGTGAACGTCACTTTCCCCACTCCTTATGATAATAACCCAGATCTTGCCGGAAAGGACGCCGTATTTAAAACCACGGTCAACTATATTGAAGAGACCGATACGGCAAAATGGGACGACGAGTTTGTCAAAAACAACCTTTCGGCAAGCTATGGCTGGAGCACGGCAAAGCAGGCCGAGGAAGAGATCGAAAAGACCTATCGGGAAAGCGCGGAGCTTACCTATCTGTGGCAGAAGCTTCTGGAGGAGACCGTCATTCAGAAGGAGCCGGAAGAGATCATCGCCTTCCATCGCCGCTGCTTTGACAACCAGTACCTGGGCAGCGCGCAGAAATACGGGCTGAGCCTGGAGGAATATTTAAAGCAGTATCAGGACGGGGAGACGCTGGACGAGCTGGCTCAAAGGGAGGCGGATACCCTAAAGGAGGATGCCCGGAAGAGCCTGGTGCTTCAGGCTGTTTCGGAGGAGCTGGGCCTGAAGGTCACAGACCAGCAGCTTTCCGCCTATTTTGCGGAATATTACGGCTCTCCTGATTTCAGCGAGTTTGAGGAGCGCTTCGGCAAGCCCTACCTCTGCATGGCGGTACGGGAGCAGCTGGCGAGACGGAGCCTTTTGGAAAACGCCGTGCGGGCAAAAGCGTAAAATACGATCCCTATAAGAAAGGGCCGAAAGCTTTCGCTTTCGGCCCTTTCTGTCGTTTCCAAAGGAGAGTGAAGAAAGAAAACGGGCTATGAAAGAGCCCGCAAAGACGGGTCCTCCTCCCTTCTCAGCTCTTCACAGAGAGCAGAGGAGATCTCCCTTAGGCTGCTTTCCGAATGGGGAGAAAGGCTTTCTTCCCACTGAAGCAGCCGTAGCCTCGCCTGCTGTAAATGCTCTGTGGCGGTCATGGCGAGGGCCTTATACTCCCCGTCAAGGTACTTGAGTTTTTCCCGGTATCTTTCATCCGTGCCGGGAGCGACGCACCTAAGGTAGAGGTCGATGATCTCGTCGCCCTCCCGAGAGGGGAAATACTCATGGGGAGCCGTGCTGTCCAAAAGGCAGAATCCAAGCTCCCGCACCGCCACCATGTCAAGGCTTTTCGGATCCAGAGAGCAGTGGTAGATCTCTGTTTCAAAGCCCTGCTCTATGGCGGCGCGGGCTATCTTTTTCAGGAAGGTGGATTTTCCTGTGCCCGGCCTTCCTTTGATGAAAAACCGTTTCGGGATTTCTTCTGTGAGATCCTCGATATAGTCCAGGTTTCCTTCACAGGTCGCGGCCCCGAAAAACCGGCGGACGCCTTTCCCCGGGCGCCCGGAGGCCTTCCCGGAAAGCAGGAGAGAGATGGTTTCCCGCGCGGCCTGGTTCGCCGCGGGAAAGTCCATGTTCTTCAGATAGATCTCTTCCTTCTGCTCGTGAAACGACCGGGCCCTTTGAAAGGTATCCCTGGCCTCTTTAAGCTGCTCCTTTGCCTGTAAAAGCGCTTCGTCTTTTTCGGTAAGGCCCCAGAATTCTCCGGAAGAGAGAGGGTCAAAGCCCATCGCCCCCGCCGAAAGCGAGGGCACGATCAGCCCCTGCAGAGAATGGGTCAGGCAGTGACGGATCTGCAGGACCTCCTTTCCCTCCCCTTCAAGCTCTTCACAGACCCCATGCAGGATCGTTTCCAGGTTTTGAAGGGAAAACCCGGAAAGGCGCAGGGTGCGCTTCAAAGGTCGGAAATTATCCTCCAAAAAGGAGATGTCCTTCGGGCCGTTGGTATTTACAAAAAACTGGATCAATCGCCTCATCCCTTTTTCTGTTCAGATGCTCTATCTATATGCAAAACCCTCTGAAACAGAACAAAAGGAGATCAGAACAGGACCAGCAGATAGCGGCAGCGCCAGCGCTCCAGGGGCGAAAGCGTTTTTTCCAGAAAGGCGATATGGGCTTTGAGACGGGCTTCGAAGAGAGAGAGCTCTTGAGAAGAAAGCATATGCTGGCTGAACCTGGCCTTCATGGCCAGCTCCTCAAGCCCTTCGTCAAGGGCAGGAGGGCCTTCAAAGGGAAGATAGCTCTGAAGCGCCAGAATTCGGGCATAACAGGCGAGGGCAGCCTCGTTCCTGTTCTCGCTTGACAGCGCTTTTTTCCTGCGGGAAAGCTTCCTTTTCCTTCTGAAAGACAGGCCCGCGAAAACACAGAAGACCCCCGCGGCGGGCAGCAGCAGGAAAAACGACCAGAGAGGCGTTTCGGTGTTTTGAGTTTTCTCTTCCGCTTGAGCGGATCCGGAGGAGACGGCATTTCCCGTCGGGGAAGGGCTTCTCTTCGGTGTTGCTTCTGCCAAAGAGGAAGTAGGAGAGGAGCTTTCCGTGCCGGAGACCTCCGGAGAGGGAGTGAAAGCAGGAGGAGGGGAAGAAGGAATGGGGGAAGGAGAGGACACCGTGTGATCGGGCCGCTCAGAGGCATCGGAAAAATCCATCCCGGGAGTGGCCTCCAGGGGCGTCCAGCCGCTTCCGGTGGAGTAGATCTCCACCCAGGCGTGGGCGCTGTGGTCCGGAAGCTCTGCCCAGCTTCCTTCCCCGCTGCCGGGAGGAGCCACATACCCTTCGGCATAGCGGGCGGGGATCCCGGCGGCCCGGATAAGCAGGGCGGCGGCACTGGCAAAATGGACGCAGTAGCCCTTTCGGCTTTTGAGGAGAAAATAGAGGACAAAATCCTCCTCTTCCGGACAGACTCCGGGAGAGAGGGTGTAGGTGCACTCGGACTGCACCGCCTTGACAATGGCCTCGGCAAGCTCCTGAGAGGAGCCGTAATTGGCGGGGAGCAGCCCGCGGGTCTGCAAATAATCGAAAAGCGGCTTTTGAAGCGCTTCGGGAAGAAGCGTGTCTGTTTCATAGACAAACTGAGAATAGCGCCTGAGGCTGACTAAAAACCCGGCATCCTTCTGAGGGAGGGAAGAAAGCCTTTCCGGGATCCAGAGATCCCGCGTTTGAAAAGGGAGCACGATAGACATCTCTTCCAGGCGGAAAAAAGGCTCCTCCCAGCTTGACCCCTCTGCCGAGGAGCGCAGAAGAACGGAGAAAAAGGGAAGGGCGCCTTCCTGCGCTTTATCCCACAAAGCGGAGGCAAAGTACGCGGTTTCGCCGAACAGCCTGTTTTTGGTTTGGAAAAAGCCGTCCTCCACCGGCTCTATCGTCTGGGAAAGCCCGGCTTTTGTCACACCGTAGGGCAGATAGGCGCACCGGGGGTTCGCCCCGACATTTTGCACCGTGAGGGTGTAGGAGCTTCTGCCGCCGTCTTCTTTCGGGGAAAACAGCGAGAGCAGACGGGCGTTTAAAAACTGGGCCTTTTCCTCTCCCAAGGCATCCTGCGCCGCCTCATTCTGCTCGCCGGAGCGCTGTTCCCAGCTCTCTCCGGTATACACGCTGCCGCAAAAGCCTTTCAGATAGTCAGGGGCCGCCTTTGAGGTCTTGACGCGAAGCATGGTCTTTCCGGTGTAGGTCCTGTCTCCCAGCTCTTTTAGATCCACGCGGGCGCTGTTCTTTCCGATGCCCGTCGTGCGGCCCCGCGAAGGGAGCTGCGCCCCGTGAAATACGCCGGAGCGGATGTCATCGATGAGCTGAGGGCGGCTGTAGCGCTCTTTTGAACCGGTTTGGGAGGCTAAAAAGAGAAAAAGACATACCAGAAACAAAATGGGCAAAACGGCTGCCCGTGCCGCCAGAGCGCCGGAAATATGGAAAGACTTTCTGGTTTTCAGCACTCCTTTTCCGCCCGTGAGGACAGGGCGCAGCAGCAAAAGGGAACCCCAGAAAAGCAGGATCAGGACCTGGGCGAAGGGGTGGGGCAGAATGGAAAAGATCATGGGCACAAGAAGCAATAGACCCGTGGCCGAGAAAGCGAAAAAGCCGCTGTTTTTGCGGATCAGCGCCCAGGCAAGCACCCACTGGAGCATCAGCGTGAGAGCCGCGGCGAACAGAGAGGAGAAAAAGAGGATCTCCTTTCTCCCATAGACCCCCGGCGAAAGGGCGGGAAGGGAAAGGCCCGTCCTTTCCGTATAGGCGCAAAGCACCCGATTCACCGTGTAAAAAAGCCCAGCCCCAAAGGAGGAAAACCAGAAAAGAATTCCGAAAAGAAGAAGGCCGGGAAGCAAGAGCGTGCAGAGAGCCCGATGCTTTTTTTGCAGGAATAAAAAGGCTGAAAGGGCTGAAAACAGCAAATTGTAAAGGAAGAGCAGCGGAAGGGACACAGGCAGAGAAAAGGCGGTGTAAAAGCAGAAAACAGCGGAGCAGCCTCCCAGAAGCAGCAGGGGAAAATAGAAGAAGAAGGGAGACAGAAAGGAGACTTTTCTGGTTAAAAGAGCAGGCTCTGAAAGAAAAAGGCCTGGGCTCTTTTCTGCGGGCTCGTGCTTCATAAAAGCGCTCCTTTCTCAAAAACTTCTGTTTTCCGAATTTACAGGGTAAGGCCCTTTAAGACCCGATGGAGGTTTTCCGGGCAGAGGGAAAAAACGCCGCCGCAGTTTCCCGCTTTGTTCGAGCCCGGGGCGAAGGTGGTGAGAGCGGCAAGGCGGGCGTCCGGCAGCAGCCGCTTGAGAGCTAAAAGCGATTTCTCCGGGTTTTGGCAGGAGAGCAGCACCCCGTGAGAGACGCCGGGGGAAAAGGGGGCGCATCCGGAAAAAAGCGGCCCCTGAGAATAGAATTCTGTAGAAAGCAGCTCCTTCCACAAGGGGGAAAGAGAGGCTTTTGACACAGGGCTTTGCCGCACGCCCCCCTGCTTTTCCCGGTACCAGATCTCCACGGGCCGCTCCCCTTTGGAAAGAGGGGCAATAAGGGAGGAAAGGGCGTCCAGCAGGCAGTCCTGCTCCTCCGGCTTTCCGGCGAGATCCAGCAGAAACAGGACCTTTTCGGGAAGCGGCAGGCTCATTTCCTTGTAAAGCAGAGTCCCGGCTTTTTCGGAGAGCTTCCAGTGGATCCTGGAAAGGCGGTCCCCCTCCCGGTATTCCCGGATCCCGAAAAGCTCTGAAGGGTCATCCCCCGGCGTGTCCGGGGAATAGCGTTCGTCCTGAGGGTCCATAGAGGAATTGGGAAGAAGCGTGAGAGAGGCGGGAACGGTTTTCGGAAAGCAGTAGGCAGTGCATTCCGGCTTCATCCTTCTTCGAAAGGAAAAAAGCCCCAGATAGTCGTAAACGCGAAACTCCTCTACCCGGCACAGAAGCTTTCCGCAGTACCGGGAGGAAAGAGTATGAGATAAAGCCTCTGTCGCCCCGGCGGTGAGAAAGCAGGTCTCCTCTTCCCGCTCTCCCGTAAGGAGATTCTGCACAGATACGCGCAGGCGGACCCTGCCTCCGGGAAGAAAGACGGGAAGCGTTGTAAAAAGCTTGAGAGCGATTTCCTCGCCCTTTCGGACAGAGGGCTTTTCCAGCTGTAAGGCGACCTTTGTGCAAAGCATGCAGGGCAGAGAGCAGAGCAGCGAAAACAGGGGAAATAAAACGGCTGCCCAAAAGACATAGAAGGAGAGATATCCCAGAAAAAACACGTAAAAGGTGGCGGAAAAAAGCAGGATCACGCCGTATTCCAAGCGGTTTTTCGCCATGGCCTTATTTCTCCTTTCCCAAAAGCCTGGGGGCGGGCACTTCCTTGAGCACCTGCGTCAAGGGCTCTCGGGGAGAGATCCCCTGGGAAATGGCGTCAAAGCTTAAAAGGACGCGATGCTCCATCACTTCAAAAAACAGGGCTTGTACATCGGCGGGGATGAGGTAATCCCTTGAGTTGACCCAGGCGCAGGCGCGGCTGACCCGCAAAAGGGCGGCTCCCGCCCTGGGGCTTGCGCCCAAACGGATCTGGGGCTGGCTCCTGGTAGCGGCGGCGAGGCGGGCGATATACCGGTAAAGCTCCTCAGCCACATGGACCTGCTCGGTCTCTTTTTGAAGGGCCTCCAGCTCCCCGGGGGAAAGCACGGGCTCAAGGGAGTCTACCGGCCGCTCTCCCGAGGCCTGCTTCAGGACCTGCACCTCGTGCTCGAGGTCCGGATAGCCGATGCTCAGGCGAAGCATAAATCGATCAAGCTGAGATTCCGGCAGCAAATGGGTGCCGGCAGAACCCAGGGGGTTCTGGGTGGCGATCACGATAAAGGGGCTGGGAAGCCGGTGAGTGACGCCGTCCACCGTCACCTGCCTTTCCTCCATGACCTCCAGTAAGGCGCTCTGTGTTTTGGCGCTGGTGCGGTTGATCTCATCCGCCAGAAAAAGGTTGCATAAAACAGCCCCGGGCCGGTATTCGAATTCTTTTGAGACCCGGTTATAAAAGGAGAAGCCTGCCACATCCGCGGGCGTTGTCTCCGGGGTGAACTGGACCCGTTGGAAGGAAAGGCCCAGAGCCTTGGAAAAGGCCAGGGCCATCGTGGTCTTTCCCACGCCGGGGCTGTCCTCCAGCAGAATATGACCTCCGGACAGCATGGCCATGAGTATTTTACAGATCACTGCGTCCTTTCCCACTACGGCTTTGCGCACCTGCGCAATGACGGACAGGGCTTTGGGGTGGATCATGACGATTCTCCTTTACAGATCTTTTTCTCTGCGTTATGTAAACTTAAGTATATCACAGAGGGAAGAAGATGAAAAGTGCTTTTTCCCTGAGTCGGGAAGGAAAACAGGGTTTTGAGAAATAATTCTCTAAAAAAGGAAAAAAAGCCTTGACAAACGGCAGAGGCAGATGGTATAGTTAGCGTGTATTCTGATAGCACGGAGATGGACTCACAGCTTTTGTAAGTCATTGAACGTTGAATGGTTTACACAAGCTGTGAGTTTTTTACAAACGGGTTTTCCGCGGATCTCTCACGGGTTTCCTGCAGGGTTCCTGTTTGTACTGGAAGCGCGGCGATCTTGCCCGGCGCCTCAAGCGGCTATGCCGGATACGAACATTTTATGGAGGTGCCGAAGAATGAACGGTACAGTTAAGTGGTTCAACGCAGAAAAAGGATATGGATTCATTTCCAACGACGACGGCGGCGAGGATGTTTTCGTACATTTCTCCGCGATCCAGTCCGAGGGCTTCAAGACTCTGGAAGAGGGCCAGAAGGTCACCTTTGAGACCGAGCCTGATCCCAAGAACAGCGAGAAGCTGAGAGCTGTCAATGTAGTGAAGCTGTAATTTTTCTTTCGGAGCAAAGGGCCGCCCCTCCAAGAGAGGCGGCCCTTTTCCTCTGCCCCGTTCCCGAAGGAGCAGAATTATTTCAAAAATCGGGTTGACAAATTTTTTCCTGTTTGCTATAATGAGACCCGTAAAAAATGCGGGTGTAGCTCATCTGGTAGAGCGCCACCTTGCCAAGGTGGAGGTAGCGAGTTCGAGCCTCGTCGTCCGCTCCAAAAAAGAAACGGCACTTGCCTTATGCAGGTGCCGTTTTCTTTTTGGACTTTTCGCTTTTTAATGGACCGGCGTTTCCAGCCCGGCGATCTCCTTGCGGTAAAGCCTCAGGAACAAAAGGATGCTGGCGATGAGAGAGAAGACCTCTGCAATGGGGAACGCCCACCACACGGCGCCTACCTCATGGAACACCTTCGCGAGGATCCAGGCGGCGGGAACCAGGATGATCAGCTGGCGCATGAGGGATACCAGAAGGCTGTACATGCCGCGGCCTACCGCCTGGAACAGGGTAGAGCTCACAATGCCTAAGGCGGCGAACGGGAAGCAGGTTGAGATGATCTGCAAAGCGGGGATCCCCACTGCCAGCAGCTCGTCTGAAGCGTCGAACAGGGACAGCAGCTTGTCCGGCAGGAAGAGGAAAACAGCCATCCCCACCGCCATGATGAGAAGGGCGATGAGGCACCCCTGCTTCAGGGCGGAGAGCAGCCGCTTTTTATTCCGGGCGCCGAAGTTATAGCCCATAATGGGCATGAGGCCCTGCGTCAGGCCGAACACCGGCATGAAGACGAAGGACTGCAGCTTGAAGTAAAGGCCGAATACGGTATAGGCGGCGGTGGAAAAGGCGGCCAAAATGCCGTTTAAGGCCATGGTCATCACGGAGCCGATGGACTGCATCACGATGCCCGGCAGGCCCACGGCGTAAATGTTTTTCACCGTGCTCCAGCTGAAGCGAAAGCCCTTGAAGCTGATCTTGATCTCGTGCTCTGTGCGGGCCACCACAATGATACATACCAGCATGGAGACGATCTGCCCCCCCACTGTGGCGGCGGCCGCGCCGGTGACGCCCATTTTCGGCAGACCAAACATGCCGAAGATCAGCACCGGATCCAGCAGGATATTGACAATGGCTCCCACCAGCTGGAAGATCATGGGCCAGATCATGTTGCCGGTGGCCTGCAAGATCTTTTCCAAAGAGACGGAAACGAACAGGCCGAAGGAGAAAATGCAGCAGATGGAGATGTACTGATCTCCCATATGGACGATCTCGGGGTCAGACTCAAACAGGCGGAAGAAGGGCGTGGTGAAAAACGCCCCGTAAACGGCAAATACCAGCGAGGTGGCAATGCCTAAAAGGATCCCGTGTACCGCGGCTAAGCTTGCCTCCTCCCTTTTTCCCTCTCCCAGCCTGCGGGAAATGAGGGAGGTGACGCCCACGGCGGTGCCGATGCCGAAGGCGATCAGCAGGTTCTGGATGGGAAAGGCAAGAGAGACGGCGGCCAGCCCCTTCTGATCGTATTGGGCGATAAAGTAGCTGTCTACAATGTTGTAAAGCGCCTGCACCAGCATGGAGAACATGGCCGGCAGGGACATGGAAAGAATCAGAGGCAGCATACGGGCCGTGCCCATTTTGTTTTGGGGCTGTTCCTCTATCACGAAACACCACTCCTTTTGATTTATTACGCGGTATGCAACGCAGTATGCGGCGCAGTATACGGCGCAGTATGCGTTGCGCACTGCGTTGCATACATGTCAGCTATTCTATCAGAGTTTAGGGGAAAAGGGAAGGAAAATTTCAAAAGGAGTAACCTTTTCTCCGTTTTTCGCCTCTAATAAGTGTAAAAGCTTTTACGCAAACCATATCCAAAACCGGCGCTCCTGCCGGGAAAGGAGGAGAAGACCTATTTTGGAAAAGACAGAATCTCTTGTGCTAAAGGCACAGCGGGGCAGCAAGGAAGCCTTTGTAGCGCTGATCGAGCGGGAAAAGCTTTCCATGAGCCGCGTGGCTCTTTCCATTCTGCACAGGGAGGAGGACGCGGCGGACGCCGTTTCCGAAACGGTGCTGACCGCTCTGGAAAAGCTGCATACCTTGCGCTCTCCCAAATATTTTAAGACCTGGCTTACGCGGGTCCTGATCCATCACAGCTGCAGGATCCTGCGGGAAAGAGAGCAAAGCCTTTCCCTGGACGAGGTCCCGGACTGGTATGCGACAGGGCCTGTTTCAGGGAATGACGAGTTGCTGGATCTGAAAGAAAATCTCGCTCTGATAGCGGAAAACGACAGGCTGATGCTCATCTTGTACTATCTGGACGGGTTTTCTGTCAGGGAGATTGCCTCCCTGCTGCATTTGAAGGAAAGCGCTGTGAAGGTGCGGCTGCACCGAAGCAGAAACCGAATTCGAAAGGTATATCAGGAACAGGAGGGGAAACTCTGTGAAGCATCTGGAAAATAGAGATCGGACAATGGAGTATGAGGCCCTGGAACTAAGGCAGGTGCCGGACCTGATTGAAAAAAGGCTTCAAGAGCTTTACCGGGAGCTCCCGGATGAGCTCCCCATGAAGCGCCGCAACTTTTTGCGGATCCTGCGGCCCTATATCACATCGGCTGCCGCCTGTGCCGCCGCTTTGGCTCTGGTGCTGGGAGTCAACGCCGCTTTCCCAGCCTTTGCGGAAGGCCTTCCGCTGGTGGGCGGGATATTCCGTCAGCTGAACGCGGGCCGGCATTACAGCTTCCAAAATGAGGAAAAGACTGCACGGCAGGTGCAGGCGCTGGCCGAACCGACAGAGGGAGAGCCTGTCTGCGTTCCGGCGGCCAATCTTCTGGAAAAGCCGGTGGAGGTGTCTGTGGGGGAAAGCTACTATGACGGTGTGTTCCTCTATGTGGGGCTTTCCATGAAAACGGACTGCAGGGATGAGCTCCTTGTGGAAAGCGGAGAAAACCGGGATATTTCCATCAACGGAAAAGAGATGGTCCTGCGGGACGAAAATGGCGGATGGCTCCGGTATGCCCAGGGCTTCGTTCCCATGGATATGAATGGTCTGGGGAACTGGTACCTGAGTGAGGACGGCAGCTTTCTTTCCCAGAAGGCCTTCTGTCTGCCGGAGGAGCTTTGGGGGGAGGAGACCCTTCATTTGGAGATCTCCCTCAAGGGGATCTGCAACGAGCAGGGAGACATGCTGAATTCCTCTTCCTTTGTCCTGCCTGTGGAGCTGAAGAAACAGGAAGCTTCCGTACAGGAGATTAACACTCGGGATCTGGAGGCGGGCAATGTGCGCCTGGTAAAGGCGGTCAATTCCCCGGCGGGGAGCGCCTATATTCTGGAATACGGGCCGGAGTATCAGAACCCCGCCTGCGGCCTTGCCTTTGAAAACGGCTCTTCCCTGGGCATTTTAGGGGACTCCTTCCCAGAGACTCTTTCCGAAGGTACGACCCGTATCACCCGTGTGGCCGGAGCAGTGGAAAAGGGTGAAACGCGCAAGATCGTCTTTTCCGTGCTGGACAAAAACGGTACGGATGAGTATCCCGCCGTATTCCTTCTGGATTTTGAAAACGGATCGGCCTCTCTGGGTTCCTCGGAGGATGTGAAAACCATTCCCTCCCTGATCTATCAGTGCGGAAGGGAAGCGCTTCAGAGCTTTGAGGGAACTCATAAGATCGCTCAGGCAATCCTCAAAGACCAGGGAAGCCTTTTGGCCCTGGATGTGGCCTCCACGGACGAAACGCCCAGAGACCTGAAAATCAGATTCTCCCAGGGAGAAAGGGTCCTGCGCGAACAGGTCTATGAAGGGAGCAGGCAGGAGAACTTTGAAAACTATCAGTATCGGGAGATGCCCTTCGCTGAAGGAGAGGCGTTTGATACCTCCTTCAACGGCTATTCCCTTTTCGCTTCCGGAATGGAATCCATAGATCCGGAAAAGCCTCTTACCATCCGGGTGACAGACGCCGAAACCGGAGAGCTTTTGGATGAAGAGACAATTTCCATGACCCAAATGGACTCTTAAAGAAAAATAGAGAGGAGCTGCCGCAAAATGCTTCATTTTGCGGCGGCCCTTTTCTTTATGCGCTTTTAGCAGATATGGTTTGGTATGTATAGATTGTAAACAAAGCCCCCAATTTTTTGCATTCCGGGAGAAAAACGAGTATACTAAAAAATACCAATGCAGTCAGTTTTTCGATGGGGTGCAGGACGCCTTTGATTCCGGCAGGGAAAGAGAAGAATTTAAAATATGGCAAGTAATATCTTGGCGAAATTTTCCGGAAACTACAGTAAGCGGGAGCTCAAACGGATCCAGCGGCAGGTGGACGCCGTACTGGAGCTGGAGAAAAAATACAAAGCCATGGGCGACGAGGAGCTGAAAGCTCAAACGCCCCGGCTCAAGGAGCGCCTCAAAGGGGGAAGCACCCTGAACGACATTCTGCCGGAGGATTTCGTGACCCTGGTCGAGCGGGAAAAGCTTTCCATGAGCCGCGTGATGGTTGTTATGCCCTATATTTTATTGTTGAAAATAGAGGGTGGGAGTGGTATCATCAAAATGTGAAAAGCAGGAACAAATCACAGCTTGATCGAATGAAAAGGAGAAACTGATGGATATTTGGGATGAGATGTATCAAAAAGCGAAAGAAAAGTTGAATCCACGAGTAATATCACCATTTATCGAAGCAGGCGGTGTCGCTGCTGCGATTTTAACTGACAAAGGAAATATTTATACAGGAGTATGTATTGACACATCCTGTTCACTGGGAATGTGTGCCGAGCGCAATGCGATCGCCAATATGATAACTAATGGAGAAAGTAAAATTGTAAAGCTTGTATGTGTTATGGAAGACGGCAGTGTAGGTTCTCCTTGTGGTGCTTGCAGAGAATATCTGATGCAATTAGACAAAGAAAGTCCGTTAATGGAAATATTGGTAGATTATAAAAAGAAAACAACGATCACATTGAATGAACTCGTACCAGACTGGTGGGGGAAAGGACAAATGGATGCGAATTGCGACTTATAATATCTGGAATACAGATAAAGCGGTATCTGAAAGAAAATCGGCTATTTTAACAGAAATTAAAAAAGTGAATGCAGATATAGTTTGTTTGCAAGAAGTTATGAATTATAATTATTATAAATACATTCACAGAAATGCGATTACCAGTTTTCCTGCTTTTTCCATCATACAAACGAGGAAGAGGGGTTGGCAGTATTAAGCAGATATCCAATAAGGGAAAGTAAATACATTTCAAATGCTGTTATCACAGCTATTGAGGCTGACAGATATTTAATCTCATTGGCAAATGTTCATTTAAGCTGGGACAGTGTGTTAAAAAAAGAAAGAGAAATTATTGATATCGTACGAAATATAGGCAGGATAGAATGTGATTTTTCATTTATTGCAGGCGATTTTAATTGCTCGTCAAATTCAAGTGTTCATCGTTACTTGCTGGGGCAGCAATCTCTGTATAACGAAGAAGCAAATCCATATTGGTATGATTTGGCAGAAAGCTACGGGAATATAAAGGCTGTAGAGCCGGATGCAACACTTGATTTCAGAACAAATCCCCGTTGGAATGGAAAAAATACAATAGAAGTCAATCAAAGATGTGATTGTATTTTTATTAGAAATCCTTATCCGAAGGATTTCCCTTGCTTAGTCTGTTGCGATACTTTTGGAAAGGAAATTGATTTTCATACAGAACTTACGGCAAGTGACCATTGGGGAGTGTTTTGTGATTTGGATTTTATTTAGGAGATTTAACAGATTCCATTTTGTTTATTAGAGCAGCGAGGGCAATGAATTGCTCTTTTCTCAGTTGATCTTCTATGTGCGTGGAGCCGGCGCAAAATGCTCCATTTTGCGCCGGCTTCTTTCCCTGTGCGCCTTTGGTGTGTATAGATTGTAAACAAAGCCCCCAATGTAAGTTTGTCAATGATCTTGGACAGAGAAGGAGGCCAGGAATTCAATAGGA
>CAZMFF010000032.1:0-31007 GCA_964565505.1 uncultured Acutalibacter sp.
TTTCCTTTTCCCTTTTTCTTTTCTCCTTTGTCCAATATCTATTGTAGTCCTACACTATTTTGCAGCACTCCCCCTTTCTTCTGTTGACAAAAAACGCGATCTTGTGCCATACTGTAGTGTAGCCTTAAGCTGAAAAGCCTCAGGCTATTTCTGCGAAAGCGAAAGAGCGCCTGAGAGCGGGAAGGGAAAAACGGGAGAATGGAAACATCTGTCAAAAATAACTGTATCTCTATTTTGCGAGAAGAGCTGGCGCCCGCGATGGGCTGTACCGAACCCATCGCCATCGCCTACTGTGCGGCGGTAGCAGGAAAGGTTCTCGGAAAGCCCGCCCAAAGCATGAAAATAGAGGCGAGCGGAAACATCATCAAAAATGTGAAAAGCGTGTTTGTACCCAACACCGGGGGCCTTCGGGGCATTCCGGCCGCAGCGGCGGCGGGAATGGTGGCCGGAGATCACGAAAAGCAGCTTGAGGTCATCTCCTGCGTGACCAAAGAGCAGCAGGAGGAGATCCGTCGGTATCTGGAGCGGACTCCCATTGAGGTGGCGCTTTCCGATTCCGCTTTCCTCTTTGATATCCTCATTGACGCCTATGCAGAAGAGGACCGGGTGCGGGTGCGCATCGCAAACTATCACACCAATGTGGTACAGGTGGAGAAAAACGGCGAAACCCTCTATGAGATCCCCATCCAGGCCGCGAGAGAGGAGGGCCTTACGGATAAATCCTTTCTCACCGTGGAAAACATCCTGGAGTTTGCCGAAGAGGTGCCTTTGGAGGAGATCGAGCCCATCATCTCCCGTCAGATCGCATACAATACCAGGATCGCCGAAGAGGGCCTTTCCGGGAACTGGGGCGCAAATATCGGCAAGGTGCTGCTTTCCACCTATGGAGACCGGGTGGAGGTGCGGGCAAAGGCTATGGCCGCCGCCGGCTCCGACGCCAGAATGAACGGCTGCTCTCTTCCGGTGGTCATTGTCTCCGGCAGCGGAAACCAGGGCCTCGCCGCTTCCCTTCCGGTCATCGAATACGCAAGGGAATTAAAGGTCACAAAGGACAAGCTCTATCGGGCGCTGGCCCTTTCCGCCCTGCTCACCGTCCACCTGAAATCCTATATCGGCCGTCTTTCCGCCTACTGCGGGGCTGTCAGCGCCGGCTGCGGCAGCGCGGGGGCCATTGCCTATCTTTACGGAGGCGGCTACGAGGCGATCGCCCATACCCTGGTCAATTCCCTGGCCATCGTGTCCGGCATCGTCTGTGACGGGGCGAAGGCGTCCTGCGCCGCCAAAATCGCCTCGGCGGTGGACGCCGGTATTCTGGGCTATCAGATGTATCAAAAAGGCCAGCAGTTTTATGCCGGAGACGGGATCGTGTCCAAGGGCGTGGAGAAAACCATCGAGAATATCGGTCTGCTTGCCAAAGAGGGGATGCGGGAAACCGACCGGGAAATCCTGGAGATCATGATCTCCCGCTGTTAGTCTCTCTTTCCGGTACCGGATACAGCTTTGATGCAGTTTTGTGCTATTCTTTCCTCGTTGAGAGGGGGATTTTCATGTATAAGATCTTAGCGGTAGAAGATGATGCGCCCATTTTGGATCTGATCCGAATGAGCCTCACAAGCGCAGGCTACGCCTGTACCTGCGCGCAGGACGGAATCCGGGCCGCCGACCTTCTGGAGGAGCAGGCTTTTGACCTGGTGCTGCTGGACGTGATGCTTCCCGGCATTGACGGCTTTGAATTGATGGACTATATCCGTCCTTTGGGAATTCCGGTGATTTTTCTCACCGCAAAGGGGGACTTAAACGACAAGGTAAAGGGTCTGCGGCTGGGCGCGGAGGACTACCTGACAAAGCCCTTTGAGATATTGGAGCTTCTGGTCCGGGTGGAGACGGTGCTGCGCCGGTATGGAAAAGAGATCCGTCTGCTCCGGTTTCAGGACGTGGAAGCGGATACCCTCTCCCGGGTGGTAAAAAAGGCGGGCGTGCCGGTAAAGCTCACCGTGAAGGAATATGATCTGCTGCTGTTGTTTCTGCGCAATCCCGGCGTAGCCCTGTTTCGGGATCGGATCTATCAGCAGGTGTGGGGAGGAGACTGCCCGGAGGACAGCCGCACGGTGGACCTCCATGTGCAGCGCCTGAGGAAAAAGCTTTCCTGGAACGGGATGCTCCAGGCGGTGTACAAGATCGGCTACCGGCTGGATTCCTCCGATTAAAATGAGGAAAGGAGAAGCTGTGCAGTGAAGCTGTTCTGGAAGGTATTTCTCAGCACGATGGCCACTGCTCTTTTGGCCTTCAGCGCAGGGGGTTTCTTTCTCATCGACACTCAGTTTCGTTCCTCCCTTTCCCGTGAAACTACCACTGCCAGAGAAGAAAATCTCCTGCTGTGCAGGTTATTGGAGCAGCAGACCGCCTCTGCCCAAGAGGAACTCATATTGCGGGGAATCGGAGAAAATGAGCTTCAGCCGGGAGGCCGGCTGTTTTCTTCCGTCCTTCGGCAGGCCTTGACGCGGATGGAAAACAGCTATTTGAGAGCCGGAGGTTTCCGGCTTTGTGAAAAGGACGGAAAAACGCTGTACGGTTCCCTGGGAAATACGGGCGGCGTTCTCATTTCCCGGCTCTCCCCAACACAGCAGGGCAGCGAGCTTTTTTGGGAGGAGAGCCTCCCTGTGCTCCATACCGCCGGACCGGTCCAATTCGGCCAAACCGTTTATTATCTGGAAAATGTTCGGGAGCTCTCCGCCCTTTTTGAAAACCGCGACGCCCAGTACCGGACCTACTGCCTGCTGGCTCTTGCCATGACGGCGGCCTGTGCCGGGCTGAGCCTGTTATTGTCCAGGTGGATTGTTTCCCCGGTGCAGAAGCTGTCCCGGATCGCCCGGAAGGCGGCCCAGGGCGATCTTTCCCAGAAAGCGCCGGTCTCCTCTCAGGACGAGTTGGGAACTCTCTCAAGGGATTTCAATGTGATGATCACGAGCCTTAAAGAGCATATGGAAGCCCTTGAGGAGGAAAACCGGCGCCGGGAGGATTTTACCGCCAGCTTTGCCCATGAGCTGAAAACGCCTCTGACCTCCATGATCGGCTACGCAGATCTGCTGCGTTCCCAACGCCTGAAGGGGGAAGATTCCCTCACGGCCGCCAACTATATTTTCACCCAGGGAAAACGCCTGGAATCCCTTTCCATGAAGCTATTGGAGCTGATCGTGCTGGACAAGCGGGACTTTACATTTCAGCCGGTGGAGATCAAAAGCTTTCTGGAAAAGATCGGACAGGAGATGTCTCCCATTTTCAAGGAGGCGAAGATCCATTTTTCCTGTTACGCAAAACCCGCCCTTCTCTCTCTGGAGCCTGACCTCATACAGACAGTCTGTCTGAACCTGCTGGACAACGCCCGCAAGGCAACTCCCAACGGGGCCATCCTCCTGTTTGGAGAAGACACGCCTCAGGGCTATCTCATTGCCGTGCGGGATACCGGAAAAGGGATCCCGCCTGAGGAGCTGAAAAAAATCACCGAGCCCTTCTATATGGTGGACAAATCCCGTTCCCGGTCTCAGGGCGGAGCCGGGCTGGGGCTGGCCCTGTGTCAAAAGGTTGCAGAGCTTCACGGCGGCGAGCTTCGATTTTACAGCGAGCCGGGTGAAGGGACTCTGGCCTGTTTCTTTTTGAAAGGAGGCGTCTCCTCTGAAAAAGGTAACTAGACGGCTGCTGCCTCCCCTTTTAGTGCTCCTGCTTGCCGCTTTTTCTGTCTTTTCCCCGCCGCTTCTGTCCCGCCTGCGGGATTCCCTCACGCTTTCCGGAATGAGAATTGAAGAGGTCGCGCAAGTCCCCGCCGGCTCTTCTGACCTCACCACCTTGGACAAGCTTTCTCTGTACAACCTGTCTCTTCAAAATTCAGACCAGGTGCTCTCTTCCACCGCAGGACTTCTGAAATCAAAGGCCTTTTCTCCGGACGAAATTCAGAATTCCTCACGGGAGGACTCTCCCCTGTTCCATAAATTGGAATGGTTTTTTACCTTTCAGAAGGAATTTTCCCACCTGCTGGAGATCGGACTCGTTCCCTGGAGCCTGGCGCCCCTGAACTCCTGGGAAGGGGACCTGACGGTAGATTTTGCAGAGCGGATCGTCTGTACGGATGTTTCGGATTTCTCCCGCAGCTTTTCCCTGTACCAGTTCAGCTTCACGATGAATAGCTGTCACTATTCTGCCATATTGGATCCGGAGGAGCAAAAGCTGTGGTCGCTCTCCGCTGCAAGGGGAGATGACGGCAATTGGGACAACGGGGAAGGCCCCTCTGAAGAATACGGGATCGGAACCTCCCTTTCCGCCTTTGGAGAATACCTGGAGCTTCCCTCCCCTATTACCTTTCAGGAAAGCAACCAGGAAGATGTTTTTCTCCATCAGATAGGAAGTTCCTCCGGGATCCAGTGGATCTTATCTTACCAGGAGGGAACATACTTTTGTATTTTCTTTAATGCCTGAGCGCCTTTTCCCTGATGGGATTTTGATACAATCAGGAAGCTTTTTGGACGCAGCCGGCCTGTAAGCTATTCCCTGTCAAAAATCTTTGGCAAGGAGGATGCTTTCTATGGTCGCTTCTCATCAAAAGAAAACTTATCATCGGACTTTTCTCTTTCTGCTTTTGGCAGCTGCATTTTTCGCGGGCTTCCTGTTCGCAGTGCTTTCCCCGCTTTTTTCAGATCAGGGAAATCGTGGCCCCCGCGGCTTTTCTCCGGATTTCCGGAATTTGCCGTCTGCCTCTTCTGAAGTTTATGAAGAGGCCGTTTCCGCGGTATCCGAGGCCGATATCACGGCCGCTCTCGATCAGCTGCGCAGAGAATTCCCCGACGGCAGCTATTGGAACCACATGGAAAATGGGGAAGAGGGCGGCGTGACAGAGACCCCCTGCGTTCACTCCCTCTACGGAGAAGAGTTCTGCAACCACTACAGCGGAGGCACCGGGTCCCTGTTTCCTCAATACGACCCCATGTGCCAGTGTCTGGGCTTTGCGTCGCTTTTCAGCGACCGGCTCTTTGGGGAAGACGCTCCCCTGAGCGTTCACCGGGATTTTGACGCTCTGCGCCCGGGAGATCATATCCGCCTCACTGGAGCTTGCCATTCCATGATCGTAGTGGAAAAAACAGACGATGGCGTCACCGTCGCGGAGGTGAACCGTGACTATGAGACCTGTGAGATCTCCTGGGGACGGTATGTTTCCAGGGAAGAGCTTCTTTCCTATGGGGAAGAGCAGGAATATATCACCCGTTACGACGAAAAGAAATGAGGAACGATATGAGAACATATTCTAAAAAAAGGCTTCTCTCATCCCGGCGGAAAAGGCGTTTTACTTTTCCGTTCAGGACTCCGCCCCTGGCCGTCCTGGCTGGCATACTGGTCATTCTGCTTCTTTCCCTTGTGATTTTCCCGGCCTTTTCCGGAAAAAAGTCAACCGTTTCCCCGGAAAGTAGTACCTCTCCCGCTCTCGCCCCTCTGTCCTCGGTTTCCCCTGCACAAAGTCCTTCTCCCTCTCCCCGGATTCCCACTCAGCAATGGCCCCTTCTGCTGGTCAATTCCGAATATCCGCTCTCAGAAGAATATGAGCTTACATTATCTCCCATTGACGGCGGGAACGAACAGTTTGACAGCCGGGCAATCGACGCGATGGAAGCCATGCTTTCTGATATGCGCAAAGAGGGGCTTTCTCCTTTGGTGTGCTCCGCCTATCGTTCCCGTGAGCTTCAGGAGGAGCTCTTTGAAGACAAGGTACGCCGTGTGATGGCGGAAAAAAACTGTGGAGAAAAAGAGGCCAGAGAGGAGGCCGCCCTGTGGGTACACCCTCCCGGAGTCAGCGAGCACGAGTCCGGTCTGGCCGCCGATATCGTCTCCATGAATTTCCAGGTCCTGGAAGAAGCGCAGGAGGACACGCCGGAGCAGAACTGGCTTTTCGAGCATTGCGCCCAGTATGGCTTTATCCTCCGCTATCCCAAAGAAAAAGAGGAATTGACCGGCATCGGCTACGAGCCCTGGCATTACCGCTATGTGGGAGAAAAGGCCGCGAAGGAGATCATGGAGCAAGGGCTTTGCCTGGAAGAGTATCTGGGCTTTCCCGTAACGAAATAAAAAAGCAGACAGCCTCCTGCGGGAGCCGGTTTTTACCGGCTCCCGCGTTCTGTTTCGGGCGGCACATTCTCCGGCCTGTCCGCATACTCTATCTATGGAAAGCTTTCCGAAGCCATGGAGAAACCCGGCCTTTGGCCGGGTTCGCCAAATTATTCTATTAGGAGATTTCTGACATGAATATTTACAGACCAGGATACTCTGATCCCTGCTGCTGTCCTGTTCCCTGTTGTCCTCCCGCCGGGGGCATCCCAGGGCCCACAGGACCTACAGGACCCACTGGTCCTCAAGGAGTGCAGGGAGTCCAAGGCGTTCCCGGACCAATAGGTCCTACGGGCCCACAAGGAGTACAGGGACTCCAGGGTCCTCAGGGTCCCACAGGGAACACCGGTTCTGCCGGCCCCACGGGAGCTACAGGCCCCCGAGGTGTCACAGGCCCCCAGGGACCTATCGGAACCACAGGGCCTACTGGACCTACTGGACCCACCGGCCCTAGCGGACCTAGCGGCCCTACTGGTCCTAGCGGCCCTACTGGTCCTAGCGGGCCTACCGGACCCACCGGGCCTACCGGGCCTACCGGACCCACCGGGCCTACCGGACCCACCGGGCCTACCGGGCCTACCGGACCCACCGGACCTAGCGGACCTAGCGGACCCACCGGCCCTAGCGGCCCCACCGGACCTAGCGGTCCCACCGGGCCTAGCGGCCCCACCGGACCTAGCGGTCCTACTGGACCTAGCGGTCCCACCGGGCCTACCGGGCCTAGCGGGCCTACCGGACCTAGCGGACCCACCGGGCCTAGTGGTCCTACCGGACCTACCGGACCTACCGGGCCTAGCGGTCCCACCGGGCCTAGTGGTCCTACCGGACCTACCGGGCCTAGCGGTCCCACCGGGCCTGCCGGCAGTGCTGCGGTTCTTCCTTTTTCCTCTGACTCATTAGTTTCTCTGACCACTTTGGCCGACGGCGCTGCGGGGACTCCCGTTTTGGTTGGTTCCCATTCTTCTTCTATCGCCACTCTCGGCCCAAATTCTACCTTTGATTTGACAAATGCAGCGGGAAATGCGCGAAGCCTCCCCATCTCTCTCCCAAGAGACGGTGTTCTCACCGGATTGACTGCTTATTTCACCCCGTATACAACCATTTCTCTGGGAAACAGCAAAGTTCAGATCAAAGCAGCTCTTTATCAGTCTACTGCACCGGATAATGTATTTACCGAAGTCCCCGGCGCCTCTGTGACGCTTTCCCCTTCCTTAACAGGCACAGTTCCGGAAGGCGCTTCCTTCTCAGGGGCCATCGGTACACTGAATGTTCCTCTGACAATTCAAACCCGGTTGGTTCTGGCATTCACTGCAACCTCCACCGGCTCTGCCGAAACGCTTCCCATTACCGGCCATGCCAGCGGCAGTATCGCAATTTCTTAAAGACCTATAGCATTTTGTGCGCGGCTTCCAGCCGCGCCTACTTATCCGGAAAGGAATGAGGCAGCCTTGGTCACCATCAGCCTATGTATGATCGTAAAGAACGAGGAAGCCGTCTTGCCCCGATGCCTTCACTCGGTCAGCCATCTGGTAGACGAGATCATTATTGTGGATACCGGCAGTACGGACCGCACCAAAGAAATAGCCCGCCAATACACCCAAATGATCTATGATTTCTCCTGGCAGGACGACTTTTCTCTGGCCAGAAATTTCGCCTTTTCCAAAGCCTCTATGGAATACTGCATGTGGCTTGATGCCGACGATGTGTTGAAAGAGACAGATCAAGCTTCCTTTTTCTCCCTCAAGGCGTCCCTTTCTCCTGACACCGACATGGTGATGATGCCCTACCATACCGCCTTTGACTCCTTCGGAAATCCGCAGTTCACCTGTTACCGGGAACGCCTCCTGCGAAGAGAAGCCGGCTTTCGCTGGGAAGGAGCCGTCCACGAGGCGATCGTTCCCGCGGGAAAGATCGTTTACAACGACACTGCCATAACGCACCAAAAGGAGGGCCCTGGCGATCCGGACCGGAATCTGCGTATTTTTGAGAAGCTGCTCCGGGAAAAGGGCGGTCTCTCCCCCAGAGAGCAGTTCTATTACGCCCGAGAGCTTACCTACCACGGGAGAGACGAGGAGGCAGCCCAGGTATTCACCCGTTTTTTGGAGTGTGAAGAAGGCTGGGTAGAAAATAAGATCCAGGCCTCTCTGGATCTGGCACAATGCTTTATGCGCCTGCAAAAGTCGGAACAAGCGCTCAGCGCGCTTCTGGAAAGCTTTCGGTTTGGCCCACCCCGGGCAGAGATCGCCTGTGAGTTGGGCCGCCTTTTTCAGGAGCGTTCTCAATTTTCCTGCGCCATTTTCTGGTATGAAACAGCGCTTTCCTGCCCGCAGGGCAGCGGCGGAGGCTTTGTCGTTCCGGATTGCCGCGGCTTTCTGCCCTATCTTGGACTTTGCCTGTGCTGGTACAATCTGGGGGATGTAAAAAGAGCAGAAGATTATAATGAACTGGCTGGAAAGCTCAAGCCGGAAGACCCCGCCGTCCTCTACAACAGAGCTTTTTTCTCCTCTCTTTCCGGCAAAGCAAATCCTGAAAAGGATGAAAGAGCCCTGGATAGTCGTTAGTTGTCGATCGTTAGATAAGAGTGTTATTCTAACTACTAATTCCTCTAACTACTAACAACTAAAAAAGGCAGGGCCCTCCGAAAACCGGAGAGCCCTGAATCCTTTTTATTCACAGGCGGCCTTAAATTCGTTCCAGATCTTCATATGTTCCTCCACCGCCTCCGGGGAAATATTCTCGATCATTTCCATATCCTCCTTATGGAAGCTTTCCGGCAATGTCAAAAAGCTTCGGAATTCCTCGGAGATCAAGCTGTCTGCGTCGGAATTGGTGCAGTAATAGCCCATATATTCATAGCATTTGGCGGAGACCTCCGGCTTTAGAATATAGTCAATAAACTTGTAAGCCGCCTCCTTGTTGGGGGCCTTTACGGGAATAAACTGGGCCATGACCCCGAAGCCGATGCCCTCCTTGGGATACACCACCTCCAGCTCAGGGTTGGCAATCTTCGCCATGGTCACCTGAGAGGTGTACATCACCGCCGCGCTGACCTCTCCGGAGATCAGGTCGTCCTGCAGGTTGTCGTCCTTGATCAGGCGGATATTGGGCGCCAGCTCCAGAAGCTTCTCCCCGGCGGCGCCGATCTTTCCCAGATCCTCCGTGTTGTAGCTTTCTCCCAGCACCTTCAGCGCCATGCCGTCGATGACTCTGGTGCTGCCGATCAGCCCCACGCTTCCCTTCAGGCTTTCATCCCACAGATCCTCATACCCCGTGATCTGGATATCCACCCGCGAGGGGTCGTAGACGATGGTCTGTACGCCGGAGCCGTAGGGCACCGTGTACTCGTCCGAAGGATCATAGAACTGCCCCTGATACAGAGGGTTGATGCTCTTGTGGTTCGCAAGCTTGGAAAGGTCCAGCTTTTCCACCAGTCCCTCCTCAATGGCAGTTTCAATGATATAATCGTCAGCGATCACCACATCGTAGTCCCCGCCCTCGGCGGTCTCCAGCTTGGAAAGCATGGTCTCATCCGTGTCGAAATTCACATAGTTGATCTTGATGCCGGTTTCCTCCGTGAAGCCGTCCAGCACCTCCTGAGGGAACATCCCCTCCCAGGTATACAGATTCAGTTGGGAACTTCCGCCGCCTTGAGAACATCCGGCAAGCAGCGCGCCGGTAAGAAGAACGGCGAGCAAAAGACATAACAGCTTTTTCATGGTTTTTCAGTTCCTTTCTCCGTTTTATTTTTCTTTGTCCGCCCAATCAGGGCAGCCGCCCCGCACAGCAGGATAGTGGCCGCGAACATCAGGGTACACAGGGCGTTTATTTTCGGCGTCACGCCGGTTTTCATCTGCGTATAGATCTTCAGGGGCAGCGTGTTGGTATTCACGCCGGTGACAAACACACTGATGATCACATCGTCCGCGCTCATGGCAAAGGCCAAAAGCATTCCGGAGGCGATGGCGGGGGAGATCAAAGGCAGGGTGATGTCAAAGAATACCCGCCTGGGGGAGGCCCCCAGATCCAGCGCCGCCTCCGCGAGACTGGGGTCCATTCCCACGAGCCGGGCCTTAACCAGCATATAGACATAGGGAATACAAAACGCCGTGTGGGAAATCACCAGGGTCGTCATGCCGAAGGGCAGACCAATAAGGGAAAAGAAGGCGAGAAACACCATCCCCAGAATGATCTCCGGGATCATGATCGGAAGGGTGGAAAGATACTCCATCACGCCCTTGGTGCGAAGCCTCACCCTCGTCATTCCAAAGGCGCCCAGAGTGCCGATCACCCCGGCGCAAAGGCAGCTGAGCACTCCTAAAATCACCGTGTTTTTCAACGCCTCAAACATGGCGGCGTCCCGAAACAGCTCCCCATACCACTTGAGAGAAAAACCGGACCACACAGAGCTGATCTTGCTCTCGTTAAAGGAATAGATAATCACAAGCAGAATGGGAACATACATCAGCGCAAGCAGAAATCCCAAATACACATTGGGAAGCTTCGTTCTGTTTTTCATTTTCTCTCCCCCTTATACCAGCCCTTCCAGCTCCTTGACGCCGGAAAGCTTCCGGTAAAGCCAGATGACCACCGTGGTAAGCACCAGCAGCGCCACGGAAAGCGCCGCGGCAAAGGGCCAGTTGTGGGCCTTCATCAGCTGCTCCTGAATGAGATTTCCCACCAACACCACCTTATTTCCTCCCAGGATGTCCGCAATGAAGAACAACCCCATGGAGGGGACAAAGGTCAGCACCACACCGGAAAGCAGCCCAGGCAGGGTCAGCTTCAGGCTCACGGTGAGAAAGGCCTTCATGGGCGAGGCGCCCAGGTCTCTGGCTGCCTCCACCAGACTGAAGTCCAGCTTCTCCGCGCTGGAATAGACGGAAAAGATCATAAAGGGCAAAAGGGCGTATACCATGCCCACCACCACAGCCGGATAGGTGTAAAGCAGCTTCAAGGGCTCCTCCGTGATGTGCAGCGCGGAAAGGAGGCTGTCCAAAACCCCTCCTGTGCGGAAAATAATGATCCACCCGTACAGCCGGATCAACGAGCTGGTCCAGAAGGGAATCATCAGCAGCATCATGGTGCGCTTTTTCCACTTTGCCGTCAGCTTCGCCATAAAATAGCCGAAGGGATAGCCCAAAGCCGTCACCAGCACAGTGCTGAGCATGCCCAGCTTCAAGGATTCCCAAAAGGTCTTGAGATAGACGGGCTCCCCGATATCCTGATAATTCTTCAGGGTGAATTCCGGCACCACGCCCCAGGTCTGTGCCCTGGTCATAAAGCTCAGAACCACCATATAGATGATAGGGCCCGCTACAAACAGCAGGGTAAAGAGGTACAGGGGAACTATTGTCCACGCCTCGCCCTTTCTTTTTCTCTTCTTCATGAAATCCCCTCCAAATCCACCGGACAAGCGTTCTCCGCCTCCCAGGATACCCGCACCTTGTCTCCGGGCGCCAGGGCGGAGTCGATCCCGTGGCGGCTGCAAATGAACTCCACTCCTTCGGAAAATTCCACTGCGATGCGCAGCATCCCTCCGGAGAAGCTTTTTTCCTTCACCGTGGCAAACAGGCCGGTCTCCTTGCTTCCCGGATCCAAAAGAGCCTGTTCCCCCCGCACGGCCAATGTGACGGGCTGACCGGGTGAAAAGGAAAATCCGCGGCTGTGAAATATACCGGTACCGTCCCCGTTCTGGAAGGTTACAAGGTCTCCCTCCACACTTTTAACCGTCCCGTAAACAATATTGGCGCTGCCTACGAACCGGGCCACATAGCCAGTTTTCGGGGCGTCATATACCTGAGAGGGGGTGCCGATCTGCTGAAAGCGGCCGTCTGCCATCACCGCAATGCGGTCAGACATATTGAGGGCCTCCTCCTGGTCGTGGGTGATATAGATAAAGGTGATTCCCAGCTTTTTCTGCAAGCGCTTTAATTCCTGCTGCATCTGACGGCGAAGCTGCAGGTCCAGCGCTCCCAACGGCTCGTCCAGCAAAAGCAGCTTCGGCCGGTTGATCAGCGCCCGGGCAATAGCCACCCGCTGGCGCTGCCCTCCGGAAAGCTCCGAGGGCATTCGCTTCTCATACCCGGAAAGCTGCACCAGAGAGAGCATTTTTCGGACCTCTTCCCGGATCTCCTTTTTAGGCCGCTTGCGGATCTTCAGGCCGTAGCCGATATTCGCCTCCACATTCATATGGGGAAACAGGGCATAATTCTGGAAAACCGTATTCACATCCCGCTCGTTGGGCTCAGTGCCGGTCATATCCTTTCCCTCCAGCAGGACCCGTCCCCCGTCGGGAGTCTCCAGCCCCGAGATGATCCGTAGGGTGGTGGTCTTTCCGCAGCCGGAGGAGCCCAGCAGCGTGATAAATTCACCCTGCTCCACCTCCAGGTCGATCCCATTTAACACCGGCGTGCCGCCGAAGCTTTTCCTGATCTGTTCCAGCTTTAAAATCGTGTGCTCCATAAAACGCTCATTTCTGAAGGAGTTTTTCGCCCCGTTCCATTAATGTATACCATTTCAGTATATTTTCGTTCTTTGATTATAATCGGGCTTCCACTATTTGTCAAGGGAAAGCGGGGATCTCCCCGCCTTTTTTCGCCTTGTTTCCGCCCTGTACGCCAAAGCCGATCTGCCCTTTTTCCTGCCGGTTCTCTTCCCCCTTGACAAATAGGTAACTTGTTGCTATTCTAGGATGGTAATGAGTTACTTGTTTGGAGGCATTTATGGAATTAAACGATCTGATCGCCCGGTTTTCCCATACCTCGGAAAGCCAGAGCAAGGCCATTTTCAGCACGCTGTTCATCGCCTCTAACCGATTGCAGACCATTTTTGACCGCCACATCCCTCAGATCACTCTGAAGCAGTTTATGCTGCTATCTGTTGTGAGACAGTCAGAAGAGCAGCTCACCCTCACCCGGCTGGGAGAGCTGCTGGGCTGTTCGCGGCAGAACATCAAAAAGCTGGCGGACGCTCTGGAAAAAAAGGGCTTCATCACCCTTCGGCAAAGCTCTCAGGATCCCAGAGCCATGGCCATCGTCCCCGCAGAAAGACTAACGGACTTCTTTCAAAACAGCTTTTCCAAGTACCAGGAGGAGTTAAAGTATCTCTTTGAGGTCTATACCCCAGAGGAGCTGGAAACGCTTTTTTCCCTGCTCTCAAAGCTTTATGAGGGAATCGACCGCCTGGAAAAGCAGACTGCCGGGGAAAATTCACCGCCAAACGGACCCCAAGAACCGAAAAAAAGGAGCGAGGCGCTATGAAAACCATCGTTATCTATCATTCCCAAACCGGCTTTACAAAGCAATACGCCCAGTGGATCGCAGAGGAAGCCAGGGCAGACTGCCTTTCTCTCTCCCAGGCAAAAAGCAAAAATCTCAATGACTACGACGCCATCATCTTTGGCAGCTGGGCGCGAGCCAGCGCTGTCTGCAAGCTCAGCTGGTTTAAAAAGCGGATAGAGGGGTGGAAGGGCAAGAAGCTTCTCGCCTTTTGTGTTGGCGCCTCTCCCCTGGAAAGCCCGGAGGTCCAAAAAGCTCTCAAAGAGCATTTTCATGAACCAAAGCTGCAGAAGATCCCCTTGTTTTACTGCCCGGGCGGGCTCAACTACGAAAAAATGTCCCTCTCCTCCAGAGTGATGATGAAGCTGTTTGTGAAGGTTTTAAAAGGCAAAAAGGATCAAACCCCGCAGGAGCGGGAAATGGCCCGGATGATTTCCTCCTCTTATGACCTGTCAGATAAAAAGTATATCCAGCCTATTTTGGATTGTCTGAACCGATGACCTGTTCCTATACAAAATGAATCCCCTGCCGGGAAAGCGCGGGTAAACTGCGTATTCACGGCAGGGGATTTTTTATTCGTCTTCCTCGGAAAGTTCCATGGCCCTGCGGATTTCTCCAAAGGAGAAGCCTCTTCTCTGCAAAGCCCCTATGGCCCTTCTCCGAATCTTTTCGTCCTCCCGCCATAAGGGATACTTTTTTTGAAGCAGGGTTCGGATGTTTTCCTCTCCCAGCTCTTCCCCGCCGTATTCCTCCAGAAGCCCGGAGATCACATCCTCCCGGATGCCCTTTTGTGCGAGCTCCAAACGGACCCGCCGCCTGCCGAACCCCTTATTTTGAAACAGGGTTCTGGCGTACTCTCGCGCAAAGGCCTCGTCGTCGATCAGGCCCAGCTCCTCCATCCGGTCAGCCGCCTCCCGGGCAGCCTCTCTGGAAGCTGCCGTTCGGGCGATCTTCTCCGTGAGCTCCTTTTTTGAGTGGCTGCGGTATTCCAGCAGATACAGGGCTTTTTCCTGGGCGCGTCTCGTGTCCGACGCTTTCAAAAGCTCATGGAGCTCCTCGTCGCTGATCTCGTCTCCCGGCTTCAGGCGGGAACGCAAAAAAACCTCGGTGTCGATCTTCACCGCCGCCTCGCCGTCCAGGTAAAGCTGCGTAAACCCCTTTCTTCTGGGCTCTGCCGCCGTCAATTCCATCAGTCGTCCACCGTGATGTCAATGTCTCGCTTCACATCCACAGCCTTCTGCGGCGCGGCTGCGGCAGCAGCTTCCTCCGTGGAGAGGACCACCGGCTTGGCCGCCTCTTTGGGATTCCCGTTCACAGCGGGCATCTTGTCATAGAGCTTGTCCACATTTTCCCGAACCTTGCTCTCAATCTCCGCGGCAAGCTCGGGATTGGCCCCCAAAAAGTCCCGGGAATTGTCCCGGCCCTGGCCCAACCGGTCTCCGTTATAGGAGAACCAGGCGCCGCTCTTCTGGATAATATCCAGCTTTACAGCCAGATCCAGCAGCTCGCCCATTTTGGAAATGCCCCGGCCGTACATCACGTCAAATTCCGCCACCCGAAAGGGCGGGGCGATCTTATTCTTGACCACCTTTGCCCTGGTGCGGGAACCCACGATATCCGTACCGTTCTTAATGACCTCCGCCTTGCGCACATCGATGCGCACGGAGGAGTAGAATTTCAGCGCGCGCCCGCCCGGCGTCACCTCCGGGTTGCCGTAGATCACGCCCACCTTTTCTCTGAGCTGATTGATAAAGATCGCCACGCAGTTGGACTTGGAAATAGCTCCCGCCAGCTTTCTCAGCGCCTGGCTCATCAGCCGGGCCTGCAATCCCACATGGCTGTCGCCCATCTCTCCCTCGATTTCGGCTTTCGGCACCAGCGCCGCCACAGAGTCCACCACGATTACATCGATGGCGTTGGAGCGCACCAGCGCCTCCGTGATCTCCAGCGCCTGCTCGCCGGTGTCCGGCTGAGACACCAAAAGCGATTCCACATCCACGCCCAGATTGGCCGCGTACACCGGATCCAGCGCGTGCTCTACATCAATAAAGGCTGCGTTGCCGCCCATTTTCTGGCCCTCCGCGATGCAGTGGAGCGCCAGAGTGGTCTTACCGGAGGATTCCGGACCGTAGACCTCGATAATCCTGCCCCGGGGAAGGCCGCCGATGCCCAGGGCCAGGTCCAGAGACAGGCTTCCTGTGGAGATAGCCTCCACACTCAAAGCAGAGTCCTGCCCCAGGCGCATCACCGCGCCTTCTCCAAACTGCTTTTTAATCTGGGCCAATGCTGTTTCCAGGGCCTTTGCCTTGTCCTCTGCCCGTCCATTCGCCTTGGTTGCGATGGGAGTCTTGCTCTTTTCCGCCATATCCCTTTCCTCCTGTTTCCTGAAAAGGCCGCCCCTGTTTTTTCAAGGAGGCCTTATTTTTTCTCTCCCTATTATAGCGGAAAAAATCCGGAAAAGCAATGGATTTTCCGGATTTTTTCGAACAAATGTTTTATTCTTTATTCTCCGACGCTTTCCTTAAAATCTCTCTTCTGCCGACTGTACCCTGTGAAGGCCGGATCCTGTCAGCTCGTAGAGAACATCGCACACCTCGGAGAGATACTTCCTGTCATGGGAGACGCTTAGGATCGCCCCCGGGAACTCTTCCAGAATCTCCCGGATTACCGGGCCGGAAAGGGGGCTGAAATTCCGGGTAGGCTCGTCCAGAACCAGCACATTGCTTTTCCTAAGGATCATCTTCAGCAAAAAGAGCTTCGCCCTCTGCCCGCCGGAAAGCTCGTGAAGGCTGTGCTCACATTCCTCCGCCGTGTATTTCATGCTGCCTAAAAAGGTCTTGACCCGGGTAAGCTCCGCTTTTTCTGAGCTTTCGGCCAGAAATTCCACCGGCGTCAGGCTTTGGTCCATCCTCTCGCTGTAATCCTGGGGCATATAGGAGACCCGCAGATCCTTTCTGGGCAGCAGCTCCTTTGCAATAAGGCGCAGCAAAGTGGTCTTTCCCACGCCGTTTCTGCCGATGATCCCCACATGCTCTCCCCCCCTCACGAACAGGGAGATGTTCCGGGATAACAGCTCTTCTCCCGCCCGTAGCTCGGGAAGGGAAAAGTCCAGCACCGTTTTTCCGGCGGGCACTCCGGTGTCCGGAGAAAAGGATACTAAGATCGCCTCCTCCGTATCGGGGACTTCTGTGCGGTTTTCCTGCTCCCTCTCGAACCGGCGCTCCACGGATTTCACCGCCTTCATCTTCTTTTTCAGCATCCGGCCCGCATGAGGATCCTGCCGGCTGACAGAGTTCTGTCCGTGCTCCACCTTCTGGTAAAGCTTTTGAAGCCGTTCCTGCTTCTGGCGCTCCTCCTGCCGCTCCTTTTTCGCCACCTGCTCCTGATGGGCAAACTGCCTGAGACGGGTCTCCACATATTCCCGATATCCGCACCTTACCACGGTACACCGGGGCAAAGTCTTTCTGCGCAGCTGCTCTAAATGCAGGATCTTATTTGCGGTGCGCTCCAAAAGGGTCTCGTCGTGGGAGATATATATTACCGGCGCCCGGGAGCTTCCGATGAACTCTTCCAGCCAGGCGAGGGTCTCCAGATCCAGGTCTCCGCTGGGCTCGTCCAGCAGAAAGCAATCCGGCCGCCTTAGCAGCAGCAAAGCAAGCTGCAGCTTGACCTTCTCTCCTCCGGAAAGACTTCCCATTTTTCGGGAGGCATAGTATAGTTCGTTGGAAAATCCCAGCTTTTTCGCGGCTCCGGCAAGCTCCCCGGGGGAGCTGTCCAGAAAGGCCTCCTCCCCGCAGCAGAACTCATAGGCTGTCTTTTCCTTTTCCTCGTCTCTTAACTGCTGGGGAAGATAGCCTAAGATCATTCCCTTTTTCGAGATCTCCCCGCTCCAGGAAAACCCTTCCTCCGGAAGCTCTCCTTCATAGATCAGCCGAAGCAGGGTGGATTTTCCGTTTCCCTCCTCGCCGATCACGGCGATCTTATCCCCCGCCTCCACAGAGAGGGAGAGATCCCGTACCAGCTCCCTGAGGTCCTTTTTCAGGGCGATCTGTAAATTCTTTATTTGAAGCACCAAGGCATTCTCCTTTTGTGCCCGGATATGCAAAAGGCCCAGCTCCGGCATTGCCGAAGCTGGGCCCAAACCGCGCCAAAACAGCAGAGAATCCCACAAAGATCCTCAAAGCGATCCGTGAAAAGCAAGCCCAGAAACGACAACGGGAAAAAGCCTCTGCATCCCGGCAGAGTAAATTTCCGATGTTCCTTTTCTGCTGCTTACTTTCTCATTCTCTCGCTCCTCACACAGGGAAAAATCGCCTTATGGGGCTTCCCTGTCCTACAGGATAAAGCAATCCCGCCCAAATGTCAAGCAGAAAATAGTCGCTCCACCCCCATAACGCCACTCAACCCCGGGGTTAAACCGAAAGATAGTCCCGGAGAAAGGCGTCCAGGTCCTCATACCGCCTCACCTTGAAGCCTCTCTTTTTGTACTCCCCGGAATACTCCTCTAAAAAGCTGTCGAATTTCCGGGCGGTTTCCCAAAGATCGTCCGGATCGTACAGCTCCAACACATGATAGCCGCCTATTTTCACCTGGCTTCTGATCTCCAAAAGCATCTGATCCAGACTCAGCAGACTCATAAACGAAAGGTGCCGGTTTCCTGTTTGGGCCGCCAGATACAGCTTGTTGCGCCAGTTGGAAAACATCTCTTCCAGGGTGCCCTCCAAGGCGCCGGGCTCCCCGTCCTCCCCGCGGGGAAGGGGAGCCCTTACCCTGCGGAACAGGTCTACCGTCTTTTCCATCAGCGCTTTTAAGGCGTCCTTCCTCTCGTCCTCGCGGCGGGCGGAAAGCACCCGCTCTATCCCGACACAAAAATCCTCCGGCTTTTTCTCCATGGACTCCAGCTCCTCATAGAGCCGCTTTACCCCATAGCGCAGATACCTCTTGTTCAGCAGGACCACCGCGTTTTCCAGGAAATACAGGGCGAGCCCCGCCTGGCGCTTTCCCTCCTCCTCGTCCCGGGCGGTCATGGCCCAGAGGAAATGATGCTCCGCCTGCTTGAGCTCATTTTCCGCCCGGTCATAGTCCTCTCCGGAAAAGGGTTTTTTCAGGATCTTTTCCGCCCTCTCCCGAAGCTTCATGAGCTCTTCTAAGTATTCGTCCTTCGCGCAGTAGACGATCTTGGAATCCAACAGCTTGGAAAGCTGTGCGTCCGGGTGATCGGCCGCCTGCCGCAGAGAGTCCCAGGTGGTGCAGTAAATATCATGCCCCACCTCCAGATCCTCCTGGATGAAGGTACAGCCCAGGTCCCAGCCCCGCTGGTCGTTGATCAAAATCAGCAGATCCAGGTCTGACTTTTCATAGAAGTCGCCCGTAGCGAAAGAGCCGTATATACCGATGAGAGCAAGGGCCCCGGGACATAGCCTGTCCGCCTTTTCCACCACTGCATCGATGATTTTCCGGTTTCGTTCTTCCAGGAGCCGGGCTTGTTCTCTTTCCATATTGCTCCTTCCTTCTGCCGCCCCTCACCCCTCGTTTTGGATCTGGGAAAGCTCCTTTTTGTAAAGGTACCGGTCGATCTCCTCCACCATATTTTCCGGGATCTCCCGCTTCACGGGGAAGACGGCCGCGTTGATCATCTCCACGCCGAAGTCCAGCACATGCCTTGTGGTCTTTTCCAGCGCGGCGGAGCTCAAGAATTCCAGCGTGTCAAAGCGGTTATGGATATAGGCGGCGCCCGGAGCACCGTCCCGGTTAAAGTTTACAGCCGGCACGCCGCTTGCCGCGAAGGGGATGGAATCGCTGGAGCAGATGCCCTGGCTCACCTTCAGCCGGTGGCCCTTGATCTTCATAAAGTATTCCAGATATTCCGAAAGCTGCTTTTCCCCGGTAACAGAGGCCTTGTCCGCTCCCAGAACAGGGCCGCCCACATCTACATTGATCATCAAAAGATGGTTTTTCAGCTCCTCCTGATGAGCCTTCACATAGGCCCAGCTGCCCTCCAGGCCGATCTCTTCCGATCCGTACCAGATGAATTTCACGGTGCGCTTCGGCGGATTCTCCGCAAAATACCGCATGATCTCCAGATTGATCACCGTCCCGGCGCCGTTATCGTACACGCCCGTAGAATAGGGCACCGAATCGTAATGGGCGCCAAAGGAAATGACCTCTTCCGGGCGCTCGGTGCCCGGTATGGTGGCGATCACATTGCGGGAGGTGCGCTCAAGGGGCGTGTTTTTCAGCACCAGCTTAGCCCGTTTCGCTCCTCTTGCTACGATCTCCATCGCGTCCTTGACCCGTATATGCACCGCCGGGATGTTTCCGAAGGCCCTTAAAGTGCGGCGCAGCATTCTGGTGGAAAGATCCGTTTCCTCCAATTTATCGCGGAAATCTCCCTCCATGGTCACGATCCCCGCCGCGCCGGCGTCCATCAGCCTGCGAAACAGGGGAAGACGCAAAAGTCCGTTGACCAGCACGATCTTCCCTCTGGCGTCGGCAAGGTCTGCGTCCAGCGCGTTTTCCGCATAGAGAAAATCCACCGTCAGTCCCCTGTCAAAGGTATTCTGGGCGCACTTATACCCCGTCACCTCATAGCTCTTCTCAAAAGGCTCCAGGATCTCAAGTTCGGCCCGTTCGATCACGGCGTCCTCTATTTTGAATTTCTCGATTTCCGCAGACACGCCCAGCCTCTCGCATTCCTGCTGCAAAAGCACGGCCGCCTTCTGCTCCTCTTCCGACCCGGCCACCCGGGTAAACCCGATCTTTTTCAGCAGCTCCAGCTCTCTTTCTCCGCTGATCTCCATTTTCTTTTCCCCTTTCCATCCCTTTTTCAAATTCATTTTTCTTACTTTTCCACCTGCCAGGTGACCCCGTCAGGCGTATCCTTCAGCACTACATGCATCTTCTGCAGCTCGTCCCGGATAGCGTCTGCCTGCGCCCAGTCCTTATTTTTCCTGGCCTCGCTGCGTTTGGCGATCAGCTCTTCCACCTGCCCGGCAAAGTCCGCAGATACCTCCGGGGCCTTTTCTCCCCCTTCCCTCCCGGCGGCTTCCAGAAGCCCTAAGTCCAGCACCTGTTCAAAATCCTCTACGAGATACCGCTTTGTCGCGTCGGAAAGGTCCGATTTCAGCACATTGTAGAGGGCGGTAAGCCCCAAAGAAGTATTCAGGTCATTGGAAAGCGCCTCGATGAACTCCTGCTGATAGGGCTTTGCCGCCTGTAGGTCAGGTTCTCCTTCGGGGGTCAAGGCCGCCACACGGGACACCAGCTTCCTGTAGGCCTGGGCGGAGTTATCCAGCGTCTCGAAGGAGAAAAGCAGCGGTTTTCTGTAATGAGATTGTAAGGTGAACATCCGGTATACCAACGGGTCGTATCCCTTCTCTTCCAGAAGAGATACCGTGAGGAACTCCCCCTTCGACTTGCTCATCTTTCCTCGCGCATCGTTCAGGTGAAGCACATGGAACCAGTGGGGGCACCAGGGATGCCCCAGATAAGCCTCGCTCTGAGCGATCTCATTGGTGTGATGGGGAAAGGCGTTGTCGATCCCGCCGCAGTGAAGGTCCAGATATTCTCCTAAATGCTTAATGCTGATGGCGGAGCACTCGATATGCCATCCGGGATATCCCAGCCCCCAGGGGCTTTCCCATTTCAGCTCCTGGCTGTCAAACTTCGACTTGGTAAACCACAGCACAAAGTCCGCCTTATTGCGCTTGTTTTCATCCTCCTCCACGCTGTCCCGCACGCCTACCGCCAGGTCCTCGCTGTTCTGGTTCCCGAACACATAGTAGTTGGAAAGCCGGGAGGTGTCAAAATAGACGTTGCCCCCCGCAAGATAGGCGTACCCTTTTTCCAGCAGCGCCTCGATCATCTTGATAAAGTCCCCCACGCAGGAGGTGGCGGGCACCACGGTATCAGGCTTCCGGATATGGAGCTTTTCGCAGTCTGCAAAAAAGGCGTCCGTGTAAAACTGTGCGATCTCCATCACAGTTTTGTGCTCTCTTTTGGCGCCCTTGAGCATCTTGTCCTCGCCGGTGTCTCCATCGCTGGAAAGATGGCCCACATCGGTGATATTCATCACTCTTTGAACCTCAAGGCCACTGTAGCGAAGGAATTTTTCCAGCACATCCTCCATCAAATAGCTTCTCAGATTCCCGATATGGGCAAAGTGATAGACCGTAGGCCCGCAGGTGTACATTCTCAGCTTCCCGGGCTCGTGGGTCAAGAGAGGTTCCTTCCTCTGGGTCATGCTGTTATACAGTTCCATT
This sequence comes from uncultured Acutalibacter sp., assembly GCA_964565505.1. GTDB lineage: Bacteria > Bacillota > Clostridia > Oscillospirales > Acutalibacteraceae > Acutalibacter. Next base: position 21,686 of record CAZMFF010000032.1, read on the forward strand.
TTTCTTTCTCCTTTTTCTCATTTTCGGAACCTAAAGGGCCTGGGCCCCCAAGGTTTTGCTTTCCATTTCATTGACCTGATTCTGCAGGCGTTCCAATTCTCCCCGCAGACGACACAGCTCCATGGAAACAGGGTCCGCCACATGGATCTGGTCCAAGGCCCCTACAGCGCTTTCCACTCGCTTGTCGCCGATCTTCACCACTCTGGCGGGCACGCCCACCGCCGTGGCGTCGGCGGGCACTGCGTTGAGTACCACCGCCCCCGCGGCCACCCGGGCGTTATCCCCCACGGTGAAAGGGCCCAGCACCTTTGCGCCCGCTCCCACCATCACATGGTTTCCCAGGGTGGGATGGCGCTTTCCCTGATCCTTTCCCGTTCCTCCCAAAGTCACATTCTGATACAGGGTACAGCCCTCTCCGATCTCGGCGGTCTCCCCGATCACCACACCCATACCGTGGTCAATAAACAGGCCCTTTCCGATCTTCGCGGCGGGGTGGATCTCCACTCCCGTCCTTCTCCTGCATCGCTGGGAGATCCATCTGGCTAAAAACTTCAGGTTGTGCCGGTAACACCAATTTGCCCGGCGGTGAGACCGTACCGCCTTAAAGCCGGAATAAAGAAAATATACTTCCAGGCGAGACCTGGCCGCCGGATCTCGCTGCATCACGGCGTCCAGATCCTCCCGAAGAGTCTTGAACATGGAAAATCCCTCCTAAAAATGAAAAATCGCGCACCCCGAAAAAGGTGCGCGAAGGCGATTTTCACCGCGGTTCCACTTCGCTTTGTTCTCTTAAAGGCTGGTAACGGGGCCGACCGGGCAGGGATTTCCCCCTGCCAGCTCCGGAGTGCATTCCCCCGTCCTTTCGCAAAAGGGGATCTCAGCCGCCCTTTTGGCGTCCCCTCCTCTCTTTTCTGCGAAAGCCGATCCGGGTACTTGGCTCCTTCCCTGCAGATAGGACTATTATATGCCCTTCCCGGCGATTTGTAAACCGGAGAATTTTGAAACGGCCTTAAAAATCTTTTTGAGAGGGAAAGGAAACGCCCTGTTTTCTCTCTGAGTCCGCCCAATTCCGGGCGTCCCTCAGCATCTGTTCCATGAAGCTTTTCTTACCGTCTGTATAGTCCTTTTGGCAATTCCCGTGCTTCCGGGCAAGCTGCTCCTTCAGCGCCTCGTATTCCTTTGCCTTTTGAGGAAAGCGCCGCCTTTCCCGGAGCAAGTCCGATCATCATGAAAATTTCCCCTTTCGGATAAAATGAAGAAATCAGATGATTATACTCATAAGAGCAAGGACTGTCAAGAACTTTTTGAAAGAGGCGAGCGTGTTAAAGTTATTAATAGGAAACACGACCCCTCAGTCACGGCTTCGCCGTGCCAGCTCTCTCGTTTGCCAACTCGGTCAGTTCGCAACTTGTGTCCCACTGGGGAACGCTCACCCCTTACGCAGGGGAGCTAAGGAATTTTGGGGATCCTTGCCCTTGACCTTAGCCCCTTTGCGTAAAGGGAACTGTCAGCAAAGCTGACTGGGGAATCGTTCCCTTGTGATAGTTATGAGCTTTTAGATTATTGGTCGTTAGAAAGGACGCTTGGCTCTCCCTCTGGGAGAGCTGGCGGCGGAGCCGCCTGAGAGGGTATACCCGTAAGTCCCTCTGACGATGGGAGCAAAGGGGAAGGAACTTGCCCCCTCCCCCAAAAGCTTTCAAAAACTCAGACGGCGAAGCTTTTCCGCCCCACTGTCTGCCTTTATCCCAATATCTCTTTTCTTTTGGCCTCAAACTCTTCCTCTGTGATCACTCTCGCGTCCAGCAGCTCTTTGTACTCCTTCAGCTTTTTCAGCTGTGCAAGCTCCTGCTCCTCCGCTTTCGCCTTTTGCTGCACTTTCAAGACCTCTTGTTTGCTCTTTCCACAGGCACAGGTGCCGGTATAAGAGGGATTGACCCTGCCGCAAAGGCATTTCCAGCCGCCGTTATTCAGCATTTTTTGATCTATCCCACTTTCTTCAGGTGCGGCAGGAACAGCGTATTGATTGGCATCAGGCTTGGTGAGGGCCACGATCAACGCGATAAATCCGAAGAAAAAGCCCCACCAAAACCAGTTGTCACTGTACCCTTTGTTCTCAATGACTTTATAGGTTGCTATTCCCCAAATAACGCCCCAAAAAACTATCAGGATCAAATAGAGAAAAACCATATTGAAACCCTCCTAAATAAAATATTTCCCTCATTGCAGGACAAATGTCCTGAAAAAGATTTTAACCTGAAATAGGTTATCATAAAATATCCCCGAGGTGATTTCATGTACCCGCGACTTCGGGATTTGAGAGAGGATAAAGACCTAAGTCAGACAGCAGTGGCAACGAGGCTTTCCATGTCGCAAACAGGCTACTCTAAATATGAAACCGGAGAAAACGATGTTCCCACCCGTGTGCTGCTGCAGCTTGCAGAATTCTATGATACCAGTGTGGATTATCTGCTTGGAAAAACTGACGAAAAGCGGCCCTATCCACCATCCGTAAAACCGAAAGCACCTTGAGCAAGTACTTTTTGAAAGAGAACCGAAAAATCACCATAAAATAACCCGGCGGCACAGCTTATCCTCTGTGCCGCCGGGTTTCCTTTCGTCCAGCAATTCTTTACAGCTCTCCCGCTCTTTTCAGGCTCACTTATTTCTCAAAGCTCAGCTGTACATCCTCATACTGGCTTCTCTCCGCCTTTCTCTTCTCCAGAAGGGCCTTGATCTTCTCGTGGGGGTCAATGAGAGAGCTGATAGACATATCGTGATTGAGAGCCGCGATAAAATAGGCGATATACTTGGACACATCCACCTCATAGAACCAGGGGCGGGCCTTCAGCTCTTCCGTGCGGTAAGTAAGGTTGGAACCGAATACGCCGTCAATAAAGCCGTCCTGGTAGGCCTTGTCAAAGGTATTCAGACCGTTGGTAAAGATGGCATAGGTGGCGTAGGCAAAGATCCGCTTTGCCTTTCTCTCCTTCAGGTTATAGGCAATATCCAGCATAGACTCTCCGGAGGAGATAATGTCGTCGGAAATGAACACATCCTTGCCCGCCACATCCGAGCCTAAATACTCATGGGCGACGATGGGGTTGCGGCCGTCCACCACGCGGGAATAGTCCCGGCGCTTGTAGAACATGCCAAGCTCTACCCCCAGGACAGACGCATAGTACATATTCCGGTTCAATGCGCCCTCGTCGGGGCTTACGATCATAAAATCCTCCCGGTCTATAGAGATATCCGGAAAGCTTCTGAACATCTTTTTCAGCACCTGATAGCTGGGCATCAGATTGTCAAAGCCCATAATGGGAACGGCGTTCATCACTCTGGGGTCGTGAGCGTCAAAGGTCACCACATTGGAAACGCCCATATTTTGCAGCTCCTGCAAGGCAAAGGCGCAGTCCAGAGATTCCCGGTAGCTTCTGCGGTGCTGTCTGCCTCCGTACAGCAAAGGCATGATCACATTCACGCGGTGGGCCTTTCCGCTGGCCGCCTGGATCAGCCGCTTCAGATCCTGGAAATGGTCGTCAGGAGACATATGGTTTTCTTTCCCGAAGTAGTTATAGGTACAGCTGTAGTTCCCCACGTCCACAATGAAAAACAGGTCGTATCCCCGTACCGTATTGTTGATCATTCCCTTGCCGTCTCCGGAGGAGAAGCGGGGGCAGGAATTGGGGATCAGGAAAGTGTCCACATCCATGTTGGCCTCCCTCGCCCAGCGAAGCAGGTGCTCCTCGATCTTCTTAGAGAGCTCAGAGGCGCCTTCCAGAGCCACAATGCCCAAGGGCGCAACACGGTTTCCGGGATTGAAAAAAACTTGAGCCGACTGTTCCATACTGTTTGGCCATCCTTTCTGCTGCAAGCCGAGGATCCGCCTCCCTGCTTTCCAAAGCCGCCTCCCTCTTTTGCAAACGGCCGGCCGCCGTTTGCAAAGCCCGGCGCTGAAAAGGGGATGGATCCTGTTTTGTTGTTTCCTCCGGCAAAGCCGAAGAGCCTCTTTGTTAAGAAAATATTAACACAAAATCATGCGCAATTCTACAGAAAAGCCCCTGCTTTTTTGTTTTTCCCAAAGCAGACAGTTTTTTCTTTTTTTCCAGGAGATTATTTAGCTGTTGTGCGCAGGACTGCGGCGTCGTACCCTGACAGGACCACCTCTTTTTTCTCCTCCCCGGAAACGAGCTCAAAAAAGCCCTCCGGCAGCCTGACCCGTTTTTCTTCCCCGGAGAAGTTCTGTAAAAAGAGATACCGCTCTTTATCTGTCCTGCGCTCACAGGCCTCCACTCCCTGAGGGATCTCCTCAAGCGCCCGGGGAAGCTCCAGTTCACGGGAAAGCTTCTCATAGAAGTCCTCATAAAAATCTTCTCCCGCTCTGGCAGCCAGGTAATAGGCCTTCCCCTTCCCAAAGGAATTCACGCTCAAGGCGGGCTCTCCTTCATAAAAGTCGCTGCCGTAATGGCCCAGTGCCTTTGCCCCCTTTAAATGGATCAGGGCGCACAGCTCGCTGAGCTCATAGGCCTTTCCGTTTTCTAAAACGAGGCTGTTTTTCTCCCCGTCCCAAAGGCCGTCCGTGGTCTCATGCCACACGCCGAATACCTCACTAAGCCCTTCTCCGGGCCAGCCTCCCAAATAGCACAGGTCGTTTTCGTTCACAAGTCCTGTATGGTAAGTGCCCACTAAGACGCCGCCCTGACTGACAAACTCCTTGAGCTTCTGCTGGAACCCGGATCTCAGCAGATAAAGCATGGGCGCCGCCACCAGCTTGTAGCCGGAAAGCTCGCACTCCTCGTCGATCACATCCACGCTGATGCCCCGCTTCCAGAAAGCCCGATAATGGTCCCTAATGGTTTCCAGATAGTGCATCCCGCAGTTTCTCGGCCCCCGTTCCTCCTCAATGGCCCAAAGGTTCTCCGTATCCAGTACAAGGGCCGCTTTCGCTTCCGTCCTGCTGCCCTGCACCTCGCCGATCTCTTCCAGATAGGCTCCCAGCCTTTCTACATCCGCAAACTCTCTTGTCACAGGCTCTCCCACATGGTCCACCACAGCGCCGTGGAACTTTTCAGAGGAGCCTCTGCCCTTGCGGAACTGGAAATACTGTACGGAGTCCGACCCATGAGCTACCGCCTGCATACTGGCCGCCAGATGCATCCCCGGACGCTTTAATCGGGAAACCGGCATCCAGTTGGTGGTGCTGGGTGTGCTTTCCATTAAGAGAAAAGGCTGTTTTTTCAAAGAGCGCATCACATCGTGCCACAAGGCCACCTCACAGGCCTGGCGGCTGTTGTCCCCCGGGCCCCACTGAGGGTAGGAATCCCAGGAGATTACATCCAGCGCGTCTTTAAATTTAAAGTAATTATATTGGGTAAAATAGTACATCAAATTGGTGGTCACCGGAAGCTGCGGGGCAAATTCCCGCACGGCCTTGATCTCTTCCTCCATGAAATCCACCACCTGGTCTGTTGTGAACCGTTTCCAGTCCAGCACAAGTCCGTGGGTATCCCGCTCCCCGTTGTCCACAGGGGCGTGGATCTGTTCAAAGCTTTGATAGGTGTGGCTCCAGAAGGCGGTCCACCATTGGTGGTTAAGCTCTTCAATGGTACCGTATTTCCTTTTGAGCCATTCCTGAAATTTCCTTTGGCAGCGGGGGCACCAGCAGACGCCGCCGTACTCGTTGGAAAGATGCCACAAAAGCACCCCGGGATGTTTTCCCAAGCGCCTGGCAAGCTGCCCGTTGATGGCTTTCACCTTTTCCCGGTAGTAGGGAGAGGTATAGCAGTGGTTATGCCGGCCGCCGGTCTCATCTCGCACCATCTGAGAGGACACTCTCCGGATCTCCTCATACTTTTCACTCATCCACACCGGCTTTGCTCCGCAGGGTGTAGCCAGTACGGTGTAAATGCCGTTTTCATACAGGCTTGTGACGATCTTCTCCAGCCAGTCAAGGTCGTAGACCCCCTCTTCCGGCTCAAGCCTTGCCCAGGAAAAGATCCCAACCGACACACAGTTGATATGAGCCTTTTTCATTAGTTCCATATCCTTTTTGAGGATATCCGGCCGGTCAAGCCATTGGTCCGGGTTGTAGTCGCCGCCGTGCAGCAGACGGACCCCCTGGGGAAGCTGAATATTCATCCGTAAACGACCGCCTTTCGAAAATATTTTCATGGTTGTGAAACATCCTCTGAACCGTAGCACATCCATTCTATAACAAAAATTCAGTTTGCAAAAGCCCCGTTTTCCTCTTTTTGGAAAAAAAGACAAAATCGCGCAGAAATTGACAGGACAAGCCTGCTCTTTTCTGGTATCCTAATAGTCAGACAGCAGCCTCAACAGAAGGAAGGGTATTTTCTTGGAATGGACCGCCGCCTTAAACAAGGCCATCCGCTATATGGAAAGTCATCTCTCCTGTCCGCTGACCGTGGAAGAGGTCGCCCGGGAATGTTCTCTTTCTGCCTCTCATTTTCAAAGAGCATTTTCCCTTTTGACCGGCATAACTCCGGGAGAATATCTGCGCAGGCGCCGCCTGTCTCTCGCGGGAGAGGAGATCCTTTCAGGCGCTTCCGTTGTGAAAACAGCTCTGCGCTATGGATACGAAACGCCGGAAAGCTTTTCCAAGGCGTTTTACCGCTTTCACGGAGTGACGCCGCAGGGAGCCAGAAAAAACGGCGCGGCCCTCAGGTCCTTCTCGCCTGTGTCTCTTCGGGTGGTCCTGGAGGGGGGGAAAGAGCTGACCTACAAAATCCAGCGAAAGCCCGCCTTTTCCATCCTGGCGCTCACAAGGAAATTCAACTGGGAAAACAATTTTTCCGGGATCCCCGCCTTTTGGGATGAATACCTTGCCGCCGGACTGCAGGAAAAGGTATTGGGCCAGTTCGGCGTCTGCCTGCCTCCCTTGCCTAAAGCGGCAGAGTGGGAATATGGGATCGGCTGTGAACAGAGTTTGGCCGTCTCCCGGCCGGAGGGATTCCGGCTTCTTTCCATTCCCGCCCACACCTGGGTCGTATTTCCCTGCAGCGGCCCCCTTCCCGACACCATGCAGACGCTTTGGAAGCGGATCTACAGTGAGTGGCTCCCGCAAACGGGCTATGAGTTCCTTCCCGATTGCGAGGTGGAACTCTACACCAGGGGAACCCCCTCCGATCTCTCCTATTACAGCGAGATCTGGATCCCCATAAAAGAGGAACGCCATATTTAAGAACATCCAAAAGGAGGAATCGCTTTGAAACCGCACGATCTTATGACGCCAGAAGCAAAAGCCCACTATCTTGCCGCAGGGCCTTATACTTATGCCGGGCCCTACCGGGAATTTTTCCAGAGCCTGCCGGACGACCCCAGAGAGCTGGGGAATCTTCTCTCTCACCAGATCATCCACCGGGTCACCCTGTATGAGGGAAACCTGGGCGCCAACGATGACCTGCGCTATGGAGATATGGAAAGATACCCCTGGTACCGGATGCGCTGCGAAGACGATATCTTTCTGACCGCTCCCGCCATGACGGCGGAGCTGTTCCGTTTAGACCCCAGAGGCTTTACCCCGGAAAGAAAGGTAGAGCACAAGCTGGTGCTCACCTGCCGGTATGTTTCGGTGCTGGTGTCCGCCATCTACAAGGCAAAGGGGATCCCCTGCCGCAGCCGGGCCGGCTTCGCGCCCTACTTTAAGCCGGGCGTCAGCATGGACCACTGGATCAATCAGCTGTGGGATGATCGGGAAAACCGCTGGCGCACCATAGACGCTGACGGATTTTACCGGGAGGAGCTGATGGGGATCGATCAATACGACCTGAAGGAGAGTGAGTTCCATTGGGCCGCGAAGGCGTGGCTTGCCATTCGCCGGGGCAAAACCGACGGCAGGGAATTCCTCTATGCCGACGGCCTGGGGACCTGCTCCCTGCGCGCCGTGATCCGCTATCTTTTTTACGATTTTCACGCCCTGATGAACGACGAGATCTCCTACCTCTTCCAGCCCTGCTATATCGACGGGAAATTCGATTCCCTGACAGAGAAAGAGCTTGAGGAGCTGGACCACTTAGCTGAGCTGATGCTCTCTGCGGATGAAAACCTTTCCGCCCTGCAAACGCTGTGGGAAACACAACGGAAATTTCGGATCTTGAACAGCCCCCTCGTGGGCGACTCTGACCATCTCTTTTCAGGAAAGGAGGATTCTGCATGGAAGTAAAGCGATCGATAAAAGAAGCCTTTTTCGTTCTGGGAAAGCTTGGCTCCTCTCAGGACGGAGAAAACTTCGTACAGAAGCTGTGGGAGGAGGCAAATGAAGCCTTTGAACAGATCGCGCCCTTTGTAAAGCGGGACCCAGACGGATCGGTAAGCGCCGTCTGGGGCGCCATGTCCGACTTCTCCCTCTCCTTCCTTCCCTGGGAAGAAAATTTTTCCAAGGGCCTCTATCTGGCCGGGGCAGAGGTGACAGAGGACTGTCCCAAAGTGGAGGGCTGGACCCTGTGGAAGGTTCCTGGCTTTGAATCTCTCTGTGTGAAGGCAGAAAGAGAGCACAGCTTTCAAGAGGGTCTTTCCCTTTTGAAGGAAAGAAACCTCCCCCTTGTTGGAGCAGTGCAGGAGCTCTATCTGCCCAAAGAAAACGGCCAGTGTTACCTGCTTTTCCCCATTCGCAAACTAAAAGGATCACAAGCCTCTCTCGAAGAAATATAAGCTCCTGCCGTAAAAAGCTTTTTTACAGCAAGACCCGGGCAAGCCTTTGCCCGGGTCTGTTCTTTTTATTCTATTGCGCCTTCCGCCTTGGCCTCTTCGATCACTTTCTGAGCCACATTGGCAGGAGCTTCCTCATACCGTTCAAACTCAAAGGTAAAGCTGCCTCTGCCCTGGGTCACCTGACGCACATAGGTGCAGAAATCGTGCATCTCGGCCATGGGCACCTCGGCGTCCACCGTCTGCCGGCCCTCTCCGGCGGGGTCCATACCCAGCACACGGCCCCGGCGCTTATTGACCTCGCCCATGATATCGCCCATGTTGGCGTCCGGAACACAGGCCTTCAAATGGCCGATGGGCTCCAAAAGAACCGGATTTGCCTGAGGCATTCCCGCTTTATAGGCCAGCGCCGCCGCCATCTTAAAGGACATTTCAGAGGAATCCACCGGATGATAGGAGCCGTCATACAGCACGGCGGAAAGCCCTACCACCGGATAACCGGCCAGCGGCCCCTTGAGGATGCACTCCCTCAGGCCCTTTTCCACCGCGGGGAAGAAGCCCTTAGGCACCGCTCCGCCCACTACGCGCTCTCCAAATTCCAGCCCCTCGCTGTCACAGGGGGAGAACTCGATCCACACATCGCCGAACTGGCCGTGGC
>CAZMFF010000032.1:31017-33145 GCA_964565505.1 uncultured Acutalibacter sp.
GCTTCTTGTGGCGTCCCTGTACCTGCACCGTCTTGCGGATGGTCTCCCGGTAGGCCACCTTGGGCTTTTTCAGGGTGACCTCCACGCCGAATTTTGCCTTCAGCTTGGAAACGGCCACATCCAGATGCTGCTCTCCCAGGCCGCTTAAGATCATTTCATGGGTCTCCGTATTGGTGGAGAAATTGAGGGTGGGATCCTCCTCGGAAAGCCGCAGCATTCCCTGGGCGATCTTATCCTCCTCTCCCTTCTTCTGGGGGACGATGGCCATGGAAAGGGTGGGAGTGGGGTACTCCACTCCATCCAGCAGCACCTTCCTGGCAGGGGCGCAAAGGGTGTCTCCCGTGTTGGTGGCGGTCAGCTTCGGCACCGCTCCGATATCCCCCGCGCCGATATATTTCACATCCTCCTGCTTTTTGCCGCAGATCATTACCGTCTTTCCAATGCGCTCCATGTTTCCCGTGCGCATATTCATAAGCTGAGAATCGGCTGATACCTTGCCGGAGATCACCTTTAAGTAAGAGAGCTTTCCGATGAAGGGGTCCGCCACGGTCTTGAACACAATAGCCGCCGGAGCGCCCTCCTCATTTACCGCAAGCTCCACCGGGTTCCCGTCTACATCTACGCCCAGCTCCTCCGCCTTCTCCTGAGCACAGGGCGCCAGCCACGCAAGCCCGTCCATAAATTGCTCCATGCCTCGCATGAGCATGGCGTCGCCGCAGAACACCGGAGTGATCGTGCCGGACTTTACGCCCTTGCTGACTCCTACTATGACCTCTTCCGGGGTAAACTCCTCACCGGCAAAATACTTTTCAAACAGCGCGTCGTCCGTTTCCGCCACAGCCTCATAGATGGCCGTGCGCAGGCCCTCCAGGCGGTCACCCATATCAGGCATAGGCACCTGAGTGGGCTTTCCTTCCGAATAATCGTAGGCCTTGTACTCCAAAAGGTTGATATAGACATTGGCCTCGCCGTCCTGAATATAGGGCACGACCACCGGGCATACCGAAGGGCCGAACTGCGCCTTCAGATCCTCAAATACCCGGTAGAAACGGGCGCTTTCATCACACAGGCCGTTTACAAAGAAGATTTTCGCCAACCCTCTTTTTTCAGCGGCGGCAAAGGCCTTCTCCGTGCCCACCGCCACGCCGTTCTTTCCTGAGATCACAATGAGCACGGTGTCCGCCGCGCGCATCGCCTCACAGGCTCCGCCCTCAAAGTCGAAAAGGCCGGGGGCGTCTAAAAGGTTGATCTTCTTATTCTTCCACTCAAAGGGCGCCACCGCCGCGGAAATAGAGGTCTTTCTGCGGATCTCCTCCGGGTCGTAGTCGCTTACCGTGTTTCCGTCATTTACTTTGCCCCGGCGGTCAGACATTCCGGAAAGAAACAGCATGGCTTCCGTCAATGACGTTTTTCCTGCTCCTCCGTGGCCCGCCACCGCAAGGTTCAGAATATTTTTTGCCTGGTATTGATTCATCTTGGAAACACTCCTTTTATGAGCCGGATCTGTGGCTCCTGCCGCTTGCCGGCCGCTTAGATTCCCACGCATGAAGAGCTGTTTTGTGGAATATGCTCTATTATATCGCATCGCCGGGGAGAATACAATGGAAAACCGAAAATTATCTGAATTTTATGTTTTTTTCTTTTGGATTTTATATATTTTGCCCATGAGTCTTTCTATCTGGATCCCGAAGCTTCTTTGAGGGAAAAAACGGGACAGTTCCTCCTCCAAACTGGGGAACTGTCCCGTTTTTAGATGATCTGACTCTGCATGAAAGCCACGCTTGCGCCGGATAACCGGCTTTCCGTTTTCAAAAAGCGTTCAGCGCTTTTCCAAAACCATCAAAAATCGATGGATCGTGCCCTCAATCACGCCGTTTTTCTCCAAAAGCTCATGAGCTTTGCTCCTTTTTCGTATCGTTTGGTATTTTCCTCTACGAATTCGGCGCAGCCGCCCGGCAGCAAAATCTTTTCCTCTCGAATGCAGCCTGCTGTCATGACTTACCGCTGCACCGAGAAATTACCTCGCAGGTAACCCATCGGGTATTCACCCTTTTCTCACACTATTTCAGTTTAAATAAATATCCCCCGGCGAAGCCGGGGGTTTTTCATAGACGGGCAAAGCCCTTTG
>CAZMFF010000033.1:0-32043 GCA_964565505.1 uncultured Acutalibacter sp.
TCAGAAAAATCCTCCGATTTTTCCGACTGCGTTTACAGGGTGTAACACACTACACCTTGCCTGCAAGGTGGTGTGCCAAACGTTCCCTCTGGACTCCCTTTACAGGGCTTACGCCCTGCGTTATCCTCCGCTTCACGCTTCGGATAACGGGGTGACGGTGACGGCTGTTTTCCTGTCTGGGGGTATCCCAGAACAACCGTCATCACCGTCACCCCCTTGAAAGAATGATGTTCCTGCCCGCTTTGGTACGATGGTGATTATAGGCAAGACCGTTCTCTTTCAAAAAGGTAGTGCGGTATTCGTTCAGCAGCTTTGTAATGACATTGGGTGCAGTGTCCGTTTCTGCCATCTCGGACAGAAGCTCCGTTGCCGTACCCGACCACTTCACTTTGCCCTGCATAAAAGACACTACCCGAAAAAGGACAGGCGGTATGCTTTCCTCAATCATCTGCCGCTGTCCCTTACGCTCTACAAGCCCCCAACTGCAAGACTGGAAGCGGAGGGTAAATTCCTGATACTCAATATCCCTGCCCACGCAGTAGAGCCTTGCGGTATCAGAAGCCCTCGTTTCTTTTTCCAGAACAAAGGTAGCGTCTGCACTTCCCGTCAAGCCCGTTGTGCCAGATACTTTGTTGAACACATCGCTGTCATTCTGCTTTCGGATATGGTGTACTACCACAACCGCAAGGGAATGTCTGTCGGCAAAATCCTTTATCAGCGATATATCCCCGTAATCGTTGGCGTAGGCGTTGTCTTTGGAAGCGGTGCGTATCTTTTGCAGCGTATCAATGACAATGAGCCTGCTGTCGGGATATACTTTCAGATAGTCCTCAAGCTGTACCATTAGACCGTCCGAAAGCTTACAGCTCGCCACGGCAAAATGGAGCTTCCTGTTTGCTTCATCGGTCAGACGGAATAATCTGTCCTGTATGCGGAAGAAGGTATCCTCCAGACAGAGGTACAGCACATCGCCTGCCTTTGTCTGCATATCCCACAGGGGAAGCCCCTGCGACACGCAAAGGCAGAGCTTGAGCATAAGCCAGCTCTTGCCGATTTTCTGTGAGCCGCAGAATAACGACAAGACCGTGGGGATAAGACCGTCCACCACAAAGGACGGCTTCTCAAGCGGCTCGTAAAGGAGCGTTTCCGCTTCCACCAGATTTAACTTCTGCATGGGATTCCTCCTTTTGGCGTTTTCGTTTGGTTTTACTGTGCATAGGCGTTATCCTCCTTGAAAATATTTATCCCTGCCAAAATGGCGGGGATATGTAAGCACAGCCCTCCATACAGTTCCACGCTTCCTCTAAGCGACGTTTTCTCTGTCGGTGCTATGCACGAATTGAGCAAAGGGCAGGCTCGTATCATCGCTCTGCTATCCGTTGCGGCAGGTATCCCTCTGGCGGCTGCTATTCAATTTTCAAGTAAGGAATTGACCTCTTACCCAATAGTCCGTGAGGATAGCCATTTTTCCCCTCGTGTTCTGATTTTTTTGAAAAACAAAAGCACCCGATACTTAACCGCTTCTTTCGGTCAGTAACGAGTGCTTCTCGCAAAGTTCTGTATTCAGTTTTATGGAGGTTTTACCTATTCGTGTTCTCTAAAGGAATTTGACATCAGTCCATGCTCCCGACCTTGTTTCCATTCTCATACATCATGTCATCATGAATGACTGTACCTTCGCCTTGGCTTTCCAGCCAGCCGAAGCCCTCAACATAGACCATGTTGTCGGGCTGCGGGTCAACGACCATTTGCGCCGGGGTAGGTTCAGGAGTGGGTTCTGCGGTAGGGTTTGGTTCCGGTGTCGGCTGTACTTTAGCGACAACAGGTGTTGCCGTGGGAGTAACCTCTGGCTCAAGGACGGTTTCCATGGACGGCTCCGGCTGCTGGGGCTCGGTATATTCTTTCTCTGTCTGCGGTAAAATTTCGGCTTTCTCTTTCGGTGTCGCAACAGGCGCTTCCGGAGTATTTACTGCGGTTGTTTGTGTTGGTTTGGGTATTTCTTCGGCCTCTTCGTATCGTGGCCACACAGCGGCACACAAGGCCAGACAAACGGCGATTACGACCACCATGATGTACTTTCTCATTTTTCTTCCTCCCTCTTGAATAGGAAACGAGCACTCAATTTTCTTGCCTTGCGGCAGGAGATTGAATGCTCTTTTTCATAGTGGTTCAGTTCCGCGGAGAGCTTCCACGCCAGCTCAAAGCCAGAGATGAAGCTATCAGTGGAAATGTTCTCAATCATATAGTCTTTGACATCGATGATCTGAAGCATCAGCCGCCGCTCCTGCTTGTCCATCGCTTCAATAAGCGTCTGATGGCACTCCTTGATCTCCTGCCTCTGCGCCAAGAACTCCGGCGGGATGTAGACGCTGTCGTACAGATCTTTCAGCAACCTATTTTTCATGTGCTCGCCTCCTTGCAGCACAAACATATACCACAAGAGGAAGGAAATAGCTACTAAAACTTTTGAGGAAACGCTGGCCATTTTTCAGGCTTACCAGTCAGTAGCACTTCCCATCACTCAAAACGAGCATAGTAGCTATCCAGCTTTGCATCGCAGATTTTTTCAATTTCTGCCTTCTCGTCATTCCCCAATCGTTTCCATACCGCCTCGTCTATTTGGATGATCCCCAAGGTCTTGGTGTGGCGAAGCATCTGCATATCCTCAAAGCGTTTGAATGGATTGGCGAGGATATTTCGTTCGGCCTCCTTATCGGTGTACCCACCTTTGGCAAAGATACTATTCTTCTTTTCAACCGGAAGCCCAGCAGCTCTGCGCCCCTCGTAATAAGATTTGAAATAGGCAACAATATCATCGAGTTTGATGCGTCCCTTGTTGTCCGCATAGAGTAGAATTGCCTTGATCAGGACCGGCTTATAAGAATAGCTCATATCCATCTGTCGGACCATGTCCATAAACATATCTTTCCGATTGGAGTCATCAATCAACGTCCAACCATACTGCTCCGCATACTTATGAAGGGTCTCCTCTTTGAAATACTTGAAGGCCCGATGCTCACTCATAGGTACCACCAAATCCGGGATCAGCTTACCCTCACGGACATATCTCTCTATGGTTTCCGTCTGCACATCCACCCTGCGGACAAACTCCATCTGGGAGATCATCCCGGCAGCTTCCTCCTGCCAGTTGAAGATATCCACCAGTTCGTAGTCCGTGGCATCTACTGGCCAGTCGATGAGCGCGTCCGGCCTCTCGCCCCGGTCATAGAGGCCCTGCTCGGCGGCCTTCTGCTGCTTGTTGCCCAGCACCAGAGCACCTGGCTTGTACTCTTTCAGTCGAAACAGGCGGTGCATAGAATAAGGCATATTGTACTGACTGGCATTATCCACGAAATCGAAAACCATCAAGCTTTCCTTGCCAGGAGACAATCGCATACCACGTCCCAACTGCTGGGTGTAGAGCACCTTAGACATCGTGGGGCGGGCCATAAACAGCACTTCGGTGGCTGGACAGTCCCAGCCCTCATTGAGCAGATCACAGGCGCACAGCACCTTGATCTCTCCCTTTTCAAACCGTGCCAAAACTTCCCGGCGGTCACTTACCTTGAGCTCGCCGGACACGGCCTCGGCAGTCACGCCGGACTCATGGAGCCGATTGGCAATCTCCTGGGCGTGCTTGACCGAAGCACAGAAAATCACCGTCCGTTTGTCCTTCACATATTGGAGCCAAGTATCTACAATGAGCTGATTCCGCTCTGGCACGTAGATTTTGCTTTCCAAATCCCGGATATTGTATTGGACGCTGTTAAACCTCACCTTGGTCAGGTCGATGTTGGTGTGAATGCGGATGCACCGCACTGTCACCAGCTCGCCAACCTCCACGGCAGTCTGAATATCCAGCTTGTGGGCAGTATTCTTGAAGATATCCAGAATATTTTTATCGTCAGCCCGCTCCGGCGTGGCGGTCAGCCCAAGGGTAAATTCCGGGGTGAAATAGTATAGGACTCTCTGGTATGTATCAGCAGAGGCATGGTGGGCCTCATCCACAATGATATAGCCAAAATCGTCCGGCTTGAACTGCTCCAAATTGAGGGCTACACTCTGGATACTGCCACAGACCACAAAGGCGTCATCCTGTTTTGTGCTTTCCACATAGCGCCCCACGGTAGTCTCCGGCCACAACTCCCGAAAGATCTTGGCTGCCTGATCCACCAGCTCTACTGTGTGAGCCAGGAACAGAGTTCGTTTTCCAAGTCGCTTGGCGTCCATAACAGCGGTCACCGTCTTGCCAGTGCCAGTGGCATGGTACAGCAGAGCGATAGTTTCGAACTTGTGACGCATCTCCTCCAAAGCTGCAAGCGCTTGCTTTTGATGTTCTTTCAGCTCCAATTTGGAACCGTCAAGAGACTTGCCCCGCTGGGTGGGAAGGTAGTCCTCAATCTCCTTAAATCTGGGGTGCTGCCCCAGAAATACCCGGAGCTCATCCTTAACCGTTTCCGGCTGTTGCTGCATCTGCCGCACCGCCCAGCGGTACACATCCCAGCCCAGATAAATCATACTATTCTGCTTGAGCAGGTCGTCATAGAACTTATCCTGAGAAACCAGTTTGGGGTTGTGAGAGGCTTCGTCATCGATCTCGATGGCCACCTTCCGTCCGCCGTTTTCAATCAAGAAGTCGGCAAAACGGCTATTCTGGTAGATGTCAGAGAATGGATACCGGGAGTATAGATAGCCGGCTTTCTCAGCGCCAAAGGTGTCTGAGAACAGCTCAATAAATAAGTCCTCGGCACTGCTGCCAGAAGCAGAGTGATAGGCAGGCATAGGATCACCTCAGTTCTCGATTACTTCTTTCAGAAGAATCTTCTTTTCAAAGCCACCTCGTTTAGCAGCTTTCTCTACTCGAACCGCCTCAAGTTGTTCCAAAGAATAGCCGCGAGCTTTAGTCGCCGCATAAATCACTTCGAGTAAATCAGCCAGTTCTTCAATGTTCTGATCTTTGTGGTATTCAGCCAGCTCCTCATCCAACTTGGCATCAACCGTGCGGAGATAGTCTTCAGCAGAAAGAGTTTCACAAATACAGGTTTTCCCATCTGCTTCGATGATTTCAGGAATGCGGTCACGGACGAGTTTGTTGTAAGTTTTAGTGGACATCTCGCAGCCTCCTCAATATTTCTTCATCTGCCGGGCAGAAAGAATATTGATCAATCTCCCCCACCGTGATCCAGCGGATATCATTATGCTCCAGTTTCTGGGGAACGCCCTTTTGAATAGATGCATTGAATAAAGTAAGATGAACAGTCAGATCCGGGTATTCATGGGTCACATCCATAAACATCTCACCCACGCTTATAGTAACCCCCAGCTCTTCCCTACACTCCCGAGCAAGGGCCTGCTCCTTGGTTTCGCCTGGCTCCACCTTACCGCCCACGAATTCCCACAGCAAACCACGGGCCTTGTGGGCTGGACGCTGACAGATCATAAACTTGTCCTGCGCCCAAATCAGTGCTGCAACCACTTCAGTTATCGTATATTTCATTACTTTGCCTCCAGCAGGCTAATACAATAATGCACTTCTTCCTTCGTAAACAATTCGCGATATTCAGGCCTACATACGGAATGTTCCATAGTTAAATCTAACCGTCTACACAGATAAAGAGTGGTATATCCATCTGATGGCATGCCCGTAGCTATTCCGTTGGCAATTAACCGTTTTGCAGTCTCTACTCCCCCGTATTGTGCAAGCATTTGATTAAATCTGGTCGGATTGTACTTGCACTCTCTTTTTGCGCGCAACATTTTATCTCTGAGTTCATTTTCAAATTGAAGCTCGAGTTTATCCACCTTTAACACTCCTTACCCCACCACCAACTTGTTTGTCTTCTTCAAGAATCTCGCTGGGATTGGGCGGTCCAAACGCCACGTGATATTCATCGGTCGAGATCCTTCGTGCTTTACATAGCTTGCAGTCCCCAGATAGGTATATGCCTCAGCGCCACCAGTCACGCGATCCGACTTAAACTCACGAACAAATAGCAGCACCTTGCTGCCCCGCTCCGCATGGTGAATGTATCTCTGTCCAGTAGGTGAATCCTCCGCCGTGGTACTCTGGCTCTGCCAGTGGAACAGGCTTTCATTGATGGAATAGTCGTTGTACATAGTCGTAGGCGAATAGTCTTTGTCGGCCTTGTTGAGCGTCACGAAAAACACATCAAGCTGCTTGTCCGACAACCATTTGACACCCTCACGCACAGTAGCGGGCTTCATAAAGTCCATGGCCACCAAAAGCTGATCTCGAGTATAGGTACAGTGTAGATCCAGCGGGCAATCAAAGCCAAGGTCAATCGGCTCATCGATAAAGTCGATCTGCCCAAAACGATACTGAAGCAGGCTCATCAGCTCATCTAACAACACTGTACTATTGGCCAAGGCACTAAGGTTATCCAACACCTCTGCACTGTTCCAATCTTCTACAGCCTTCCCCCACACGGTAATGTAGAACATCTGCATCATGCGCTTTTCCGTATCTGTTACGGCGGCAAAGTCAATGTTGTCCAGTCGCGGCAGAATATCCAGTAGGAGCGAAATCCAGCGCCGGGAGTCAATCACCGCAAGCCGGGCAAAGGCCTTCGTCAATGTGTCCTCCAGTGGCTCAGTGAAGTCCTCAATCGCATCAGCTCTGGCGCAAATACGAGAAAAGGATGAAAACTTATAGATCGCCCTGGGATCCAGGTGGTAGTAATCCAAGAAATTTGCCAACGTCAGCTCCAAACCACTATCTTCGGTAAAGGAGGCAGCGCGGGAGACCAATCCAGCGGTATTGCCATAAGATGCGCGGATATTGTCCAGTATGTACTGAGCCGCCTTCTTTTCCAGCTGGATATAGCACCCTTTGGGTACAGAGCCGAAGCCGTCTTTGACTTCTCGACTGATGCTTCGAGTCGTATTACTGAGCAGTGCCGCAAATTTATCTTCAAAGTTGTATTTTCTATTTGCCTGACCAATAAAATCTAAAACGGTTAGACATTCCTTATCCTCCGCCAAACGCAAACCACGGCCCAACTGCTGCAGGAATACAGTTAGAGATTCAGTAGGACGAAGGAAAAGGACCGTATTGACCTCAGGGATATCCACACCTTCATTGTAGATGTCCACGACAAAAATGAATCGCACCTCACCAGTCACCAAACGTTGCTTGGCGGTCTTTCTTTCCTCGTCAGGTGACTGTCCCGTCAAAAACATGGAAGGGATACTGTGATCGTTGAAATAGCGACACATAAACTCTGCATGATCTACTGTCACACAAAACCCAAGGCCCTTCACATCGTCGATGTCAGTTACATACTTCAGCAAAGAAAACACAACATGATCAGCGCGGCGGGCAGCCATCGCTCCGCTAAGGGTATAAACTCTGGACAGCTCGTTTTTGTCGTAGCCTCCGGCGCTCCACTTCAATGTATCCAGGTCCACAGTATCAGTAACGCCAAAATACTGGAATGGGCATAAAAGTTTCCGATCAATGGCTTCCGGCAGGCGGATTTCCGCCGCAATGCGGTTGTTGAAGTATGGCAATACACTCTTGCCGTCCATACGTTCCGGAGTAGCTGTCAGGCCCAGCAGAATGCAAGGCTGATAGTAGGCCAGCAGCTTCTGATAGGTCGGCGCTGCCGCGTGGTGGAACTCGTCCACAATGATGTAGTCGTAAAACTCCGGGACAGTCTTTGCAGTAAAGTCCTGGGAATTGAAAGTCTGGATAGAAATAAACAGATTGTCGATACTCTCGGGCCTATAACTGCCCACAAACATTTCGCCAAAGTTGGCATCCTTGAGTACGGCACGGAAGGTGTACAGACTCTGCTTAAGAATCTCCTCCCGGTGTGCCACAAAGAGCAAGCGGCAGGGCTTGCCCGGATTCTGCTTACGGAAACGCTTGTAATCCAGTGCAGAAATAATCGACTTTCCTGTACCGGTTGCTGCCACCACCAGATTGCGAGTATAGCCCCGAATCTTGCGCTCAGCCTCCAGCTTGTCCAAAATCTCTTGCTGATAGGAGTACGGCGTGATGTCCATGGTGTACACTTCGGCATTATTGGTATCAAAATATTTTTCCGCCTTCAGCGCACGAGCCAGTCGCTCCTTCTGGCCTTCATCGTAATACTCAAATTCACGGTCATTCCAGTAATACTCGAAAGTGGCAGTGATTTTATCAATGGTTTCTGGCAGATCGCGCTTGGTTACCTTGGTATTCCACTCCAGGCCGCTGGTTAAAGCCGCATTGGAGAGATTAGAAGATCCCACATAAGCGGTCGTAAACCCTGTGTTGCGATAGAAAATATATGCCTTTGCATGGAGGCGAGTCATCTTGGTATTGTAGCTGACCTTGATTTGAGTATTTGGGAGCTTCCGAAGCTCCTCGATCGCCTTTACATCAGTGGCCCCCATATAGGAGGTTGTGATAATACGCAGTTCGCCACCATTTTGAGTAAACTCCCGAAGCTCGTCCATCAACAGGCGCAAGCCGCTCCACTTGATAAAAGACACCAGCATATCAATGCGGTCTGCTGAAGCGATCTCTTTCTTGAGCTCGGCATATAACTGTGGCTCATGGGTCGCACCGGTAAATAATGAGCTCTGCGCAATTGAGCTCTCCGGGCGGCTCAAATCTGCGGCAGTTTTGCCCACAGCCAACCGAGGGTCCGACTCTCGCAAAAGGGCAAGAAGCTGCTCTGCCCGTTGGTCAACACCCAACGCAGCAAAGTCAGCTTCTTTGGTTGTGTTTTGAATGAGGTCTACAATCTGATTGGTCAACTCGATCTGGGCAGAGATATCTCCACCATTGTCCAGCACGTTGTCCAAGCCTTTCTGAACCACGTCAGCAAGATACTGTGCCAATACCTTGGACGCTTCTGCCGTATCAATGGGTGCAACAGCCTTGCGAGCTTCTGGGATTCCTGCAAGCTCGCTGGTTAGGGCGTTATTGATGACTTGCTCATAAAGGCCGGGATGTAGCATAACAATACCTTCTTCGCACAGAAAAGATCAGATTGATCGGGCGATTATCGCTGAACAGCTGCCTGCGCCAAAATATCCAGAACCTTCCCACCAGGCTGCAAACTAATAGCTGTGTATTTCTGCGCCAAAGCAATTGGTATAACAGCACTCTCATACAGGTCACTTTCAAAGTCTTCAATGAGCCTTACATACGCCCCAATATTTGGGTAGTGTTCAATGTTTGCCTTTTCTTTTTTAAAGACTGCAATGTTATCTTTGTTTGGAAAAGGATATGGCACATTAAACACGAATAGCTTTCCAGACACTGTTTTTAATAGAAAATCTTGTCCATAATAAGTCTCATTGCCATATGTAGTACCCGAAGGCGTCTTATTGAAATCGACATAACTGTTCCGAAAATCATCCGTTACACAGCAGATGTAACCGGGACGTATAGAACCCCCAATTAAATGAATATAGTCATGTAGCTTACCAGATTTTTGCAAACCGATAACCATCAAAGGCGACATCTCAGCCTCTTGAAGCTCCATATTAATATCATAAATACTCTTTTGAAGGCTACTTTTAATCCATGCAGCAGTACCACTTACAGCCAGCGGTCCATCAATAAAGAAACACATGTTACTAAGAACGCCCAGATACGAGTTCGGAAATCTTTCCTTTAAGTGACGAACATAATGCATGATCAAAATATGCATTATTGCGTTGGTAAAACGCGTCAATGCCAACTGATTAGATGCAGCATCGTGAACTTCTTCCCATATGCGCAGACAATCAGAGGGATACACATATGCGCCACAGTGAGGGCACTTTTGGGCCTCTGGAATATCCCAAACCTCAATCATCTCTGCCTCGCAAGAAGGGCACTTATGCAAAAACAGTCTATTCGGGATGTCACTGTGAAGTTTGCCTGTACGATTTGCAGCAATATGAAACAGCGTTGTCCTTATGCTTGTTTGAGGGTCGCTCTCAATAAAGCGTTTTTTATATAACGCCTCATCCATAGCCAATCGGAAACTATCTCGCACATTTTTTTGTCCCTTATAAGACATATTTGAACTTGGAAACGAAAAAAGCAACGAACTATTCTCCTCGCTAAGCCGAGCAACAGCAAAGGGGTCAACAAATTTTCCACTGTTCAACCCTTTAAAACCATCTCTATCGATCAATAAATGTCCTATCTTGACAAACCCGAATCTTGTAAATGGAATCTGAGGATTAACCGTGGCTTCATAGCTACTTCCATCAAGGGCAATTATTTTTGTTGGCAACTCTTTATTCCAAAATGGGACCGAAACAAATTCACTCACAATTTCTGAGAGTTCAGCTCCTGTTGGTGGCACCATATAATCACATTCATCCAGAAATCGTTTTATGTCTGGATTTTGAACAATGTCTATATGTGTTGTTTTATCAGCGGTATCGTGCGTCATTGAGAATTCCTTTCACGTTTAATCTGTTCTGGATCAAACTTGTCAATTTGAATTGGGACAACAAAGGGGCTGGATAATGTTTTTACTCTTGAAAAACCAACATCCTGGGAACGAAGCAGGGACTTACTGAAATCAGAGAAATCATAAAATTTTGCAAGCTCTCGAACTTCTCTCTCACTATTTATATGAGATACGAACCAGTTCTCGGTGTTTGCAAGAATGTTGGGGTGAATAGAAGAAACCTCCTGGGTTGCATATACCAAAGAAATTCTATACTTTGCACCTTCTTTTGCAATTCTGGGCCAAGTATCTGTCAACTTGTTCTCTTTACCAATAAGGTTATGCGCTTCCTCAATATATAAGACGATATTCGGGGGTGTTTCTCCGCGAGTAAAACGCTCCATTGACGAATTAAAAACATATGCTGCAATTTTTTTGCTTAGCCTTTCTCGTAAAGCTGCGTTGCCAACGGATAAGTCCAAGATTACAATTTTACCATTGCATAAGTGTCTATAAATCTCGTAGGATACGTCTACTGTCCGCTCTTTAGTGTGATACATCTTTGCCCCAAAAAGCACCTTGTATCCATTAAAATAACGGTCGTCACCATTTTTGCAAGCAATCATATTCAGCATAGATACGCAGTCATCTTCGAGCCAAAGCTTTCCGCTACTACTAAACAGTTCTTTGCGATGCTCCCGGGCTTTCAAAAACCATTCTTTTGCCTGATCTAAGGTTAAATTGTTTGTACTGCTGACTGATTCGTCTACAACTTTTCTTACAGCCTCATTAGTAGGAAAAGAAATTTTATAATTTGAGGAACAATCAAAACCCGCAGTGTATAGCAGAACCTTATATATAGCGACTCTAACCTGCCATTTGTAGTGCAAGGAGCGATCCTGCTTGTCCGGTTCATCAAATGATGTATTCAAAAAAGTTTTAATATCTACAGCCGAACTGTTGGGATTTTCACTAATTGTTTCACAAATAGTCACATATCCATCTGCAATTTGCTCATAGAAATTATTTAATATGGGCTGAAAGCCAGTAGTCGGAACCATACGATAACGAATACATTCTTCTGAGTAAATTTCCGCTATAGAACCACTATCTTGTTGGTTTGCGTTAGCATATTCTCCGTTAAGGTCATAAATCAATTGACCAATAGGAAGTCTACTTTGATCAGAGACATTCTTAACCACAGAAATGGTCTGTTTGATCATGTTGGATTTACCGGTACGAGTCATTCCTAATACAGCTGTACGCCGGGATAAGAAATCCGAAGGTTGAATCTTAAAAGGAACCTTATCTACATCCTGGGCGCGATGCAAACGATCGGTTGAGGTATATCTTACAGTACCAATTTTAAAGGGAGGAACATCTGCTGTAATGCCCAGTGCTTTGAATTCTTCTTTGGAGCGTTTCTTTCGAATAGGATCCACGTAGTTTACGATTGTTTCAAGGGCATTACCTTTGGGAAGATATACGCCCATCTTCATAGAAACAGAAAAGGTTTCAATATCGCTCCCTAAATTCAGTTCATTGTTCTTATTGTAAAAGGTACCAAGTACCCTACACGTTAAACCGCCAAACTGTAGCTTATTCTTTGTAATTGCATCGAAATCTTCTCGCCCCTGTGTTGGATATAATTCTGTCAAATTTTGGTAACTATCAAGTTTTGTCCTTATTGCATCGTCGTCCTGAGGCAATTTGCAAGTTCCCATAACTCGCAACAGAATAACTTCACGATCCATTTCGTCCACATTTGCATAATTGTCTGGAGTGAACGTAGAGGCAAGCAAAAAGGCATTATGGGGGACACCTTTTACTGCGTATTTCCATGCATCATTCGTTACAACTAATGCATTATCATAATCCAGTGAGAAAACCCATCCAACAAAATTATCTTTTTGAATCAGTTGAAGTAACTCATCTGTTGTTACAAGTTCATTAATATGATTACTCGCCATTATCTTCACCCCGCAAATTAATTGTAATCTGCCCTTTCTTTAGTTCATCTTCAGTAGGCCACAGGGCATCGTCGCTCAAAAACATGAGTTCTGAATTTTTCCCGTTATTAGCTAAGCTATAAATCAAATCATACTGTTTTCCACCATAGGAAGAATATATTTTTCGAATTTCAGGAACATCGTCATATGTTACAATCCAAGGGCAGTCGAGTTTGCTGATACACTCAAAAATTTCTTGATGATCCGATGGTGAGAAGAAATTTTTATACAAAGCCTTTCCTTTTTTGTAATAAGGGGGATCGAAATATACGAAAGCTCTTTCCTGATACTTCGGCATATACGTTTTCAGAAAAAGTCGGATATCTCTGTTATAAAGATGTATCTTTGATTTGTGTTTCGCTATCTCGCAGACTCGTCGTATAAGTTCTTGCCTATTAAATCTGGCATCAATCAGATAATTACCCGTTTGGTCGAACCCGCCAATTGGGCCTGCATTGCTCAAAATTCCAGACCGATTTGTACGATTCAGATAAAACGCAGCAAAACCTAACTCTAAGGAGTACTTGCCTCCTTGTTCATCGTAAATTCGCTTTTGAGTTCTCCATTCTTCAACATTCAGCGGAGTGTCCCTAATCATTTCTATAAAGCTATCTGTTTCAGTAAGCACCGCTCTCCACACAGAATAAATTGCTTTATCATAATCATTGATTACAATTTCATCTACGTTGGCGCTGAGTAACAAAGATAATGCAACACCCGCTCCACCCGCAAACGGCTCTACATAAATCGGATTTTCAATTTTACTTTTCTGTATTAGTAGTGAAATAAAGGGGGCAAGCCTGCTTTTCCCTCCGGGGTAACGTAAGGGCGAGTAATTCATAGCATTAACTTCCTTCTCCATAGCCATATTACCTCCTACAGGATACCGGTATCCCCATAAAAGCACGGAGCAATTTCACATGGCTGAGTGGTATATTTGTTCCCGTTGGCATCAAAAAGTTCAATCTTAATATAAAAGCGATTTCCTTCTCGCTGCTTTTTCAAAAGAAGCTTTGCACTTTCTTCCGAAATTGAAAAGTACAAGCTCTTCTGGATCTCCATTCCAGAAGAAATAAAAACGGGAACATCGCTGATTGTCGATGGAACACTTGAGAATTTGCGACTCTTATCTTCACAGTAAATACAGTCATACTGCGTGGTATTTTTTGCTGTAGAAATGTCACAGTTACCCCTACAAATATTTATTGAGTGGTTCGTATTATTGGCCAGTACTGTTCTAATTTGCACAAACAATTTTCGGTCGTTACGAATCTGTACGAAACCAATATCTGCAGTGGGTTCAAATACAGCAATCTGAAAGGAGCCATTGTTTTTATATATATGATCCAAATCGCGTCTTGTCGCAATAAAGTTATTTGCGTTTTTCCTTACATATATCTCGCCCTCTCGCAGATGTATTTTCCCCTGCTTGCTATACTCTTTCTTGATAACATAAGGTCTATCGGCACGATCTACTGGGATTTTTATATATCCCAAGTCCTTACCGTTATATTTGATTTGGCCAACCTCAACATAAATAAATGGTTCAACATACATATGAAGCAAATCGTTAATATTAGAAACATCTGGCATTTGGGGCAGGTTAATCCCTACAACTTCCCACGTTTCATTGATAACTCCAAATACGATATATTTGTCTACAGAAGTTGACTCGTTTGAGAAGGAAACAATATCCTTAATCAAATCGTATTTCTTATCATTGTGATAATAAAACTGTTTAAAGTCCACAAATTCATTTTCTTGTTGGGTTTGGATTAGCAGAGATATGTATTCTTCAATTGCATTATTTCTTGATGGTACCATCACACTACACCCCGCCAAGTTATAATTCCTTTTTGTTCGGCACGATCTCCATAATATCCTCCACCTGACAATCCAACGCAGTACAGATTTTCAGGAGAATTTCCGTAGTAACATGTCCGTTATGACCCATCTTAGTGACGGAGGCCGAGCTGATACCCGCTTTGGCACACAGGTCTTTCTTCTTCATATCCTTGTCAATGAGCAGCTTCCAGAGTTTTTTATAACTGACCGCCATAGCATAGTTCCTCCATACCGATATGCAAAAAATGCCCTGCCGCCCGGCAGAGCATTTTTATTGAACCATACTGCCGAGGCGTATCCCAACACTGACAGCGTTGTAATTCATGTTATCAGATTTTGGCGAAAAAAGCAAGAAAATAATGCAATCACACGATTATTATTGCTTTGGAAGCTGGTACACATCTCTCGCTCTTGCGCAGGAGGCGTAAAATTGATATACTAAACGTAGACAACTGCAGCAGCACCGGAGGACATATATGATCCGTGAGATATGTAAAGACGAGGCCTTTCTCGCTCAGAAGGCAGAGCCTGCCACGGCGGACGACCTCGGCGTAGCCCAGGATCTGCTGGACACCCTCATCGCCCACAAGGATGGCTGCGTGGGCATGGCGGCCAACATGATCGGTGTCAACAAACGCATCATCGTCTTTGACAGCGAAGGCGAGTACATGGTCATGTTCAATCCGGTCATTGTCAAGCGGTCCGGGCCCTATGAGGCCGAGGAGGGCTGTCTGTCCCTCACCGGTACACGGAAAGCGAAGCGCTTTCGAACCCTCAAGGTGCAGTGGCAAAACGAGAAGTTCCAGACACGGCTCAAGACTTTTACCGGTTGGACGGCGGAGATCATCCAGCACGAGATCGACCACTGCGAGGGGATCATCATATGAAAAAGTGAACAAAAATCATTCTTTCAGTATGCCTGGCGCTCCTTCTTCTCCTTGAGATTGGCAATTATACCTACATATCGGACTATTGCGCTGGCAATCACGGAGTTCTGGCAGACAGTAGAGGCTATCGTGGCCTTTACTGTCCCACATAATTGATCGGTATATGGCGATACATATTTCTCCAAAAGTCTTGACAAGTCTGCTTTCTCTGCTATAATACAACGATTTAGTTCAGTGTGGCTAAATGGGAGGCATGGGGAAAAGGAGGAGTAAATATGTACAGACTGGTTGATGAAGCGGAAGGCAAGAGATATCGTTCAGATTGCTCAACCACACTGGATCAGGCATGCTCGATACTCAGAAAAAAAGGAATTATTTCACAGTTTACTCTTGTGGGTAGCGGCGCAAGGAATATGGTCACAAGAAATGGGGATGAACCCTTTGACCTTGATTACAATCTTGAAATCATCAAGGCAACAGATGTATATCAAAATGATTTACGCCGTCTGAAGGATACTGTTCGTGTTTCTCTGGATAAAGCAATAAGGATTGAAAGCTGCTTTTCCGAAGCGCAGGATTCAACATCCTGTCTGACGGCTTTACTTCATTTTGATGATGAACCTTCGGTTAAGTTCCGTTTTGATGTTGCGATCGTTAAGAGAAACTCCAACGGAACTCTTTGTAGGCTGCGTCACAATAAAAATGCTTTTGGATTTGCTAATGACCAGTATGTTTGGAATGAAGTTCGTAATTCTCATGATATAGCGCAAAAAGCCCAACAAATCAAATCGGAGGGATTGTGGCTTGAGGTTAGAGAACGATACGTTGATCTAAAGAATATGTATCTATCGTGTCAAGATAAAAGCCATCCGTCATTCATTGTTTATGTTGAAGCGGTGAATCAAGTTTATGATAAGTACTTTCACCAAAAATTCAGTGGCTACGAAAGAGCTATGGTGGTTGAACTCCGATAATTTCCCCCAAAATAAAGAGAGCTAAATAGTGGAGGCACATTCATGACTGGATCCGAATTTTTGAACTGGGCAATCAATCTGCTGGAGAAAATAGAAAACTCCCCAGAAAAGAAAGCATGGTGCCACCATTACTCGGTATATTCCTCCAACCCGGGGCAGGAAGAGCTGTCCCATGACTTGGATGATTTTATGACCGGAGTCTACGAGCACGGATTGGTCATCACAAACTATCAAGAGGTTCTTCTGCGGTGGCAACTTGATGAGCGGAGCATTGCGGCCGCTGACCCAACATGGCTGGGGACACAGCCCTATTTATGTGTATTGGCCTGTATTGCTTGGCACTTCCGCAGAGATCATTTTAGCGAAGGGTCACTTATCAGCGAAAGCATTGCAGAAGGAGTTATGCTTCGATTGCTTCGCCAGTTACTGTCGCTCTGCACTACCACAGTTCCGGCCACCACGCTTCAAACGCTCTACCGCTGTGAGTGTGACTGTATTCCAGAGGTTTCTGGGGTCTATCGTGTACTTCGTCCAGAAGGGATGCCGATTCGCTTTACCGAGCATACATATAATCACTCTGCAAAGATCTATCCGGTGGAGGCCCTTTCCCATAAATATGAAGGTTGTAAAGATCAGGAGATCCTTTACATCGGAAAGGCAGATGGAAAAAGGGGCCTGCGCCAACGCTTGAAGCAGTACATGAATTACGGATGGGACAAGGCCACAAACCACAAAGGCGGCCGGGCAATCTGGCAGATCGAGGATGCCGGATTCCTGCTGCTGGCGTTTGAGGAATGCAAGGATGCAGAGACTCGGGAAAGGCAGCTTCTGGCGGACTACAAGGCCAAGAACGGAAACTATCCCCTTGCAAATTGGCGGGGGTAAGCTGCCAGGGAGCGGTCGCCGCCTCTTCCTTGTCTATTGTCCCTCAAGATTTGAGCTGCTCCTTTCTCAGGAAACCCTTGCATAACCCCTCCCCCAGAGTTACAATCCAACCAACCTGAAACACAAAACACTTCCCGGCCTGGGGCGGTAAAATCACCGTCCCAGGCCGGGAAGCGTTTTTGACCACATATTCTGCCACAGTCGGGGGTGGAGTACACGGAGAACCTACGGTTAGAGCGTTCCAAAGAACATATCAAACGGAGCAGAAACAGCTATAAACGTACAGAAAATGTTATAAAAAAGTTCCTTGTATTCTTTGGGAGCAAGAGGTCGCACGTTCGAGTCGTGTCACCCGGACCAAGGGTCCATCGTATGGCTGTAAGGCCATACGATGGACCCTTTTATACGGTAACGCGCGGCAGTTTGAGGCGAAATCCCCGTTTTATGAGCTAATTCCCGGTGCGTCATTTTTTCCCTTTTCCAGCCTGCTTCATTCGTTCGCCGGTTGTCGCAGGATCGCCTGTGATCATACTGCTCCGCCCTTTCCTTGCCTTTCTTCCAAATATTCTTCCAGGCATATTCCTCTTTCATATATTTCCGCTGCCGCTTCAACGCCCACATAGCGGTAATGCCAAACTTCTTCAGCTGTACCTGTAATCTCAGTCTTTCCAGCAGGATAGCGGAAAATAAAACCATATTTATAGCTGTTTTCCTGCAGCCAATAATAAACATCATAGGTCGCTCCATTAATATCTACCGCTAAACCAAGCTGATGCTCGCTGTAACCGGGGACAGCCACCCATTGCTTTGCCTGCTCTATGGCCTCACTTTCGGAGTATCCTTCTTTTTGATACTCTAAGATCTTGCCGTCATACAGTTTTTGCTGTGCTGCCTGTGTTCGGTAACCGGATACCACCATAGGCAGCTGATCCCAATTTCCCTCTTTCGCAGCCTCCAACAGCTCCATCAGCGGCTCATAGATCCGCCTGTCGACCTTCTCCCCACCGGGAACTTCCACCAGGTCTGCCTGATAACCGGCGGGAACGGCATTTTGCCCGTTCACCAATATGAGATTCAAGTCTGTTTCATCTTCAGGACTTTGCGTCTCACTGGGATCCATTCCATTTTCTACCGCATTGCTTTTGGTAATTGGTATAGGCGGATCGACAATATTCTTGTCCTCAGCCTCCTTTCCGTAATTCCATAAAAAAACTACACTGAATAATAAAGTTACGAGCAGAGCGCAGCTTATCAAAGGATATTTGCGCCGCCCAGCGCGTCTGCGATCGCGTTGAACATTTTTGTGTTCCATATTTGATTCTCCTTTCAAAAAGCATAAGTGCCTCTGTTCCGTCATCATGATACCGAACAGAAGCACTTGTGTTTTTAAGATGAATTTGATGATTTCCTAAAAAAATCCTAATGCACAGCACAGGCTTTCCTAATTTTCCGCGGGAAGCCTTACGCCAAAGATGACGGTGTCGTTTTTGCTGCTCACATGGACCTTGCCTCCGTGCAAAACCACGATTTCTTTTGCGATCGCCAGGCCCAACCCCGTTCCGCCCTTATCGGAGCCTCGCGCCTTATCGGAACGGTAAAACTTATCGAACAGATGTCTTTTGTCATTTTCTGGAATGGTTTTGCCCTTATTCTGAAAAAATACCGTTATATGTTTATCTGTTTTTTTAGCCGATATGATAATGGGGGTTTGGGGATAGCTGTATGCGGCCGCATTCCTCAAAATATTACTGAATACCCGCGCCATTCTGTCGGCGTCCGCATAAATGGTCAAATCCTCCTTCATATTTAACACAACGGAATTTCCTCTGACTGCGAAGCTGGGAGAAAGCTCGTCCGTTAGCTGCACGAGCATATAATATAGATCAATAGTAGACCTAGACAGCGTGATCTGCCCTGAATTATAGCGGGTGATTTCGAAAAACTCATGGATCATTTTTTCTAAGCGGCAGGCTTTATCCAATGCTATATGTACATATTCTGCTCGCTGTTTTACAGGCATTTCGGGGTCCGCTTCCAGAAGATCCAGGTATCCGATAACAGAGGTAAGGGGCGTGCGGATATCATGAGCCAAATACATGACCACCTCGTTTTTCCGCCGCTGCGCAAGAAGCGAATCCTGTTTGCGCTGCCATAGCGTCCGCTTCACTGTATTGAGCTTTTTCTCCATCGGTTCCATTTCGGGCAGAAGGTGAAGCGGCCGATCATCGTCCGCAAGCAGCTTGTCAATACCGTCGTTGATATGATTGAAATATCGCACGATCCACACAAAGAGATACCGAAGCAATAGTAAAAAAATCAGTATGATCGCAATGGTAAAAAAGGCGGGCTTATTTTGGCGGATCGAAATATGATAAAACTCAAAGGCTTCCTGCTTTGTCATTCCAAAAGCATGAAGGGCCGATACGATCCAATCACCCACACGCTCATACCAAACTAAAATGTAAAAAAGC
The DNA here is from genome assembly GCA_964565505.1 of uncultured Acutalibacter sp. GTDB lineage: Bacteria > Bacillota > Clostridia > Oscillospirales > Acutalibacteraceae > Acutalibacter. Next base: position 19,475 of record CAZMFF010000033.1, read on the forward strand.
AGAACTACGCCAGCAGCTGCAGCTGCTGTAATGAAAAAACGCAGCATTATTTTCCGTTTGAACGCCTTGTATTCGTCTGCCATTTTAGATTTCAATTTTATATCCGACTCCCCATATTGTTTTGATAAATTTGGGATCCTCTAACGTATCGTTTAGTTTTTCCCGCAAATGCCGAATATGAACCGTTATGGTGTTATTGGCCTTGCTGTAATATTCATCCTTCCAAATACGGTGGAAAAGCTCTTCAGCGCTGACCACAGCCCCTTTGCTTTCTAAGAGAATACGCAGGATCGAAAATTCCGTTGGGGTCAATATCACTTCTTTTTCGTTTAAAGCGCATTGGTGCGTCTTAATATTCATTATCAGGCCGGCATGCTCTATCACGCTCTTTTCCTCGGCCCGCGGGGAATTATACGTTTTGTATCTGCGCAGCTGAGACTTGACTCTTGCAAGTAATTCAAGGGGCTTGAACGGTTTTGTGATATAATCATCCGCGCCCAGCGTCAAGCCTGTGATCTTATCCGTTTCTTCGTCCTTTGCGGTCAGCAGGATGATCGGATATGTATGGCTTTCTCTGATCTTTTGGCAGATATAAAACCCGTCCATGTCCGGCAGCATAACATCGAGTATTGCCAAATCCACCTCATTCGACTGTGCAAAGGCCAGCGCTTCGGCTCCGTTATAAAACTTATTTACACGGTATCCCTCGTTTTTAAGATAGACCTCTATCAGATCAACAATTTCTTTTTCATCGTCTGCAATCAAAATATTTTCATTCATGACCCGGCTCCTTATCTTCCAGTGCAGCATTCTTTTCGTTTTTTCGGGTAAGCAAAATCGTTTTTTCTGTGCCGGCAGCGGCCTGTCATGAAGTTTTGACCTTGACCCATTGAATAACGCTTCCTAAGGCTGCCGGAAAATGCAGTTTCCATACCAATATATCAAAAATGCCCTGCCGCCAGGCAGAGCATTTTTATAAAACCAGATTGCCAAGGCGTATCATAGCACTGACAGCGCTTTTCTTTATGGTAGCATATTCAGCCGGAAAAGACAAGGAAATGGCAGGTCCGCGTGATTTTTACCTTTAGCTGTCTGCATTCAAAAACATTCTATCACAGAGTGGGGAATTCCTTACAAACAGCGAACGCGGCCTGCGCTGAGTAGCCTCCATGAAGCTCCTCGATTTCCCGCTCCCGTATCCGGACGATCCTGGTCGCTACTTTTTCCATAAAATACCGGTCATGGGAAACGCACAGCATGGTTCCCCCAAACTCCTGCAGCGCGTCCTCCAGAATTTCCCGGGTCTCGATATCGATGTGGTTGGTGGGCTCGTCTAAAATCAGAAAATTCACTTCCCGCTGGAGGAGGATCGCCAGCTTCAGCAGCACCTTCTCACCGCCGGACAGTGCGCTTGTGCTCTGAAACACGCTGTCTCCGGTAAAATAGTATTTTGCCAGGATATTTCGGGCCTGCCCTTCTGTCCCCGGAACCTCCCGGCGAAAGGCCTCCAGCACGGTATCCGTCTCCGGGAGGAAACGAATTTCCTGGGGAATATATCCTATGCGAAGGCTTGGGTTTCGGACGATCCTGCCGCCATACTGCACAGGCTCCCCCAATATGACTCGGAGCAGGGTCGTTTTTCCTGTACCGTTGCCGCCAATCAAACAGATCCGCTCCTTTTCCCGCACGGTCAGCTCGCTGTGCTCCAGCAGAGGAGCACCGGGGAACCCCAGAGAAAAATCTATCAGCCTCAAGACCTCTTCCCCGGTGCGGCCGCCGCGGAAGGTAAGGTCCAGCTTCTTTTTTTCCAACTGAGGGCGCCGGATCATTTCCATTTTTTCCAGCCGCTTTTCCAGCTGGGCTGCCTGGCGGAAAAACTTGGGATTATCCCCCCGGCTTCCCCATTCCCGAAAGCGCTTGACGGCGGCCTTCATGGCGTCGATCTTCCGCTGCTGATTCTTGTATTGTTCAAATTCCAGAAGCATCAGCCGTTCCTGCTCTTTTTGGGCAAAGGAGTAGTTTCCGGCAAAGGAGCTGCATCGGCCCCCTTCCAATAAAATCGTGCGGGTGGCCACCCGGTCCAAAAACCAGCGGTCGTGGGAGACAAGGACAACCGTGCCCCGGTACTTGCTTAAAAAGCCCTCAAACCACTCCAAAGTCTCCATGTCCAGATGATTGGTAGGCTCGTCCAGCAGCAGGATATCCGGCTGGCGGAGCACGGCAGCCGCCAGATTTACTACGGTCTTCTGGCCGCCGCTGAGCACATTGTACTCCCGGTCAAGCAAGTCAGTCAGCCGGAAGCCCTGGACCACCTTGCTCCGGCGTTCCTCCATCTCCCAGCCGCCCAGGGCAGTGTAGGTCTCCTGGGCCCTTGTGTACCGCTCCATCACCGCATCCAGAGAAGCCTCAGGCACTGCCATTTCCGCTTCCATTTCACGCAGGCTTTTTTCTAAGTCCAGCACATCGGCAAAAGGCTCTAAAAGCACCTGTTCCACAGTTTTCCCCGGCTCTCGCAAACGAGGAATCTGTGGAAGCATTCCCACAGCTGCACCCCGGCGCAGGCTTACCTCACCGCCGTCCGGATCTTCTTCGCCGCAGATCAATCGAAAAATCGTAGATTTTCCGGTCCCGTTGCGGCCTACCAGAGCCGCCCGTTCACCGGTCATGATTTCCAAAGAGACTCCGGTGAGCACCTTATGAAAGCCATAATTTTTTACAACTTGATTCATTCCAATTTCAATCATTGCAGTTTCTCCTGTTCTATGAATGGCGAGGCCTTAGGCCGGGCCGGTTTTGAAAGCATAGAAAAAGAGACCCATCCGCTGCCGGCTAAACGGCAGGAAGAGTCTCCCGGGAATCTCTGCAGCAGTTCAAAGAGGAATCAAAGGCAGGAACAAGTGAAAATCCGCCTAACTCTTAAAAAAGGGCGCAGAAATCCCCTCAAGCCCTGCAGGGAACGAAAGAACCAGACTACTGCTGCTCAGAATTCTGGCTCGTGAAAACAGGGAATCAGACATCCCGCACCCTCCTTTCGATTTTTTATAGTATATCAGGAGTATACCACAGGCAGAGAGAGAATTCAAGCGCTTTTGCCACCGAAAGAACCGGTCGGATGCTCTTCCAGCCAGCGGACCGCACAGTGAGCCAGACAGGCAACGCCGATGGGACAAACGTCCTCGTTGAACCTGACTTTCGGATTATGGGCGGGGGCATCACCCCGTTCATCCAGATAACCTGCTGAAAGATACATGAATGTGCTGGGTACCTTTTCTGCAATAGAGGCAAAGTCCTCAGAGGCGCTGGCCGAGGTGTTGGGAACAGGAGTCAAGCCGGGGATCGGCAGCTCCTTCATATAACGCACCATTTCGTCTGTGATGGCCGGATCGCAGACCAGCGGCGGCACCTGGGAGATCATCTCGATCTCGGCCCTGCCGCCAAATACCTTCGCAGTCCCTTGGGCGGCTTCTTTCAGCCGGCGCACCAGCTTCTCACGGCTGTCGCTGTCATTGGTGCGCAGAGTCCCTTGAAGGACGGCGGTGTCGGGAATGATATTGGGAGCTGAGCCCGCGGAAAAATTGCCGATGGTCAGTACACAGGCTTTGCTGGGATCCGCTTCGCGGGCAATCAGCGCCTCCAGAGCGAGATAGATATGAACACCGATATGGATGGGGTCAATAGAACTGTGGGGATAGGCTCCATGGGCGCCTTTTCCATGGACTGTGATCCGAAAGCCATCCACTGAATACATCATCACTCCTCCGCTGTTATACATGAACAACCCTACCGGCATCCTGCCGGATCCCACATGATAGGCCAAGGCCCCGTCCACTCCGTCTAATATTCCGTTTGCCAGCATATCCTTCGCGCCCTCAAAGGTCTCCTCGGCAGTCTGGAACATAAATCGGACCCGACCGGAGAGCACAGCCTCATTTTCCTTCAGCAGCTTTGCCGCCGTCAGCAGCATAGCGGTATGAAAATCGTGGCCGCAGGTATGGGCCTCTGTGCCGGTAGGGCAGGCAAAGGGCTCGCCGCTCTCTTCCGGCATGGGCAGCGCATCCATATCCGCCCGAAGCAGGAGGACCTGGCCCCCTTCCCGGCCTAGCTCAGCAGTCACGCCATGCCCGCAGGGCCGAGGTTCCAGTCCACAGTTTCTCAGCTGCTCCAGAACGTAGGCCTGCGCTTTCGGCATATTCAAACCGGTCTCCGCGTGGCTGTGCAGCCAGCGGCGATGGGCAACTGTCTCCTCCCGCAGCTCCAATGCTCGTTTGTAAAAATTCATAGCCGCTCCTCCCTGATTTAACTGCAAAATCCAAAAATATAGGTTGGGCAGCGGCAGCGCTTAAACCACCGGATTTTTCCGCCCACTGTTTATTTAACCGTCCTTTTTCTGATAGTTTCTCCGAATCGCCGTGAAATAGTAGATCATCACGAACAGCGCCGAAAAAAACCAGCCCAGCGGGTATCCGATATAGACATTGGTCACCGTGCGGTGAAGATTCATGGAGATGAAGAGCCACAGCTGGCGGCAGCCGATCATTCCCAGAAGGGAAAGCACCATGACAGCCTTGGATTTTCCAAAACCGCGCACGGCATTGGAAAACACCTGATTGAGCGATTGGAAATAATAAAGGGGGATCATGGTGGTGATCATGGAAACGCCATAGGAAATGGCATCCGGGGAATCTGTAAAAATCTCTACAAAGAAGGGCGCGAAGAAATAGATGATCACCCCCGGCACGGCAATGCCCCCAAAGGCCATGGCAAGACAGATCCGGATCCCCTGAAAGGCCCGGCGGGTCTTTTGCGCGCCGATATTCTGGCTGACAAAGGTGGTGATGGCAAGGCCCAGAGACTGGGCGATCATCCCCACGAACTTATCGATCTTTTTCGCCGCGCCGATCCCGGCCATAGCCGAGGAGCCGAACTCGTTGACATAGCGTTGGACGAAGAGGTTGGAGATGGCGATCAGGCTGGTCTGAATGGCGGCGGGCAGGCCCAGGTTCATCACCTGCAGCAAAAGCTCTTTGTCGATTTTCAGATCCCGGATCACAAGCCGGTACACGTCGTGGGTTTTGATCATCTTGCGAAACACCAGAACCACCGAAACACACTGGGAGATGATGGTGGCAAGCGCCACGCCGGAAACCCCCAAGCAAAGCCATTTAACAAAGAGAAGATCCAGAACGATATTGATGCAGCTGGCCACGATGAGATAGTAAAGAGGATTTCTGGAATCCCCTACGGCCCGCAGCACGCCGGAGCCCACATTGTAGATGGCCGTAAAGAGGATCCCCACAAAATAGATCCGCAAGTAGAGCGAGGCTTCCGGATAAACATCCTTCGGGCAGCTCACGACGCTCAGCAGCACCGGGGTCAGCGCCGCCCCCAAAGCCGCCATGAACACTCCCAGGATCAGGGCGAACAGGACGGCGGTGTGAATGGCGTCGTGCAGCCTTTCATAGTTTTTCGCCCCGTAAAATCGGGAAAAAAGCACGCCCGCACCGGTGGCAAGTCCCGTGAAAAAGCCCACCAGCAGATGGGAGATATCGCTGCAGGAGGTCACCGCCGCCAGAGCTGTGGTCCCCACATATCTCCCCACCACGATGGAATCCACGCTGTTATAGAGGTTTTGAAAGATCTGACCGATCAGGATGGGCAAAGCAAAGCTGACGATCAGCTTTGCGATATTGCCCTGGGTCAAGTCCACGCTGCTTTTCTTCACATTCTTCTCCCCACTTCCCCAAATGCTGTCTCTATTTTACCGCTTTTTCCGAAAATTGTACAGGGCACGAGCTCCCTTTCCCCCTCAGAGGGCTATAGGACTCTCCTGTTTTCACTGTGCGCCCCTTTTCCCGCCGCTTCCCAAAAAACAGCTCGCTGCCCTCCAGGCCCATTGAAGCTTGGAGGGCAGCCTATTGTTCTCCCGGGGTCCCGTCGGTGTAAGAGGACCTTTACCCCTTGATCTGCAAGGTTTCCCCCGCTTTGATGTGATAGTCCTCTCCATCGATATTAAACCAGATCTCCTTCAGGGTCGGGTTGTATATCATCGTGTCATCGGCGCTGAATACCAGCGACTGGTAGGCAGCCATATAATCGTAAATTTCCATATTGGTCGCGTACCAGGTGTCTTCCCTGCCGGAAAGCTCCTCGCACAGGGAAATAAGCAGCTCCCAATTGCCGTCCTCATGGAATTCATAGCTGTGGCCCCACAGATAAAAGAGCCTCGGCATCCAATCTGCCGGGTAGCCCGCCTGGCAGTCAAGGGCTGTGAACTCTTTCGCAAACTCCAGCGCCTGAGGGTTCTTGTGGTGTACGGTGGGCATCCAGGCGTACCAGTCAGTGGGCAGCAGAAACCCGTTGTTGTCTCCCCCCAAGGTACGGGCATAGACTACGCCCAGGCTGGAAAGGATCTCCCGGATGCTCTCGTAATCGGCGCCGTTTTGCATTACGGTGATCCCGGAATCCGGATAGGCCATGCCCCGGATGATCCGGCCAAGCTGCTTCTCCAGCGCCATCCTGCAAAAAAGGACCTCCTTTACAAGGTCTGTCTTCCGGCACTTTCCGGGAGCATTGTGGCGTTCGCCGTGAATGGCCGCCTCATGTCCCTGCTTGAGCAGATATTCTGAGATCTCCTGGGCGGAAAGCCGGTATTGACCATTCTCCCGCGCAATGCTGCCGCTGTTGATATTGAAGGTGCATTTCATCCCGTAACGGCCGATGATCTTCGCAAGCTCCAGGTCGTATTTTACCCCGTCGTCATAGCTTAAGGTCACCGCCTTCGGCCTGCCTCCCGGAAACCGTGCAAAGCAATATTTCATGTGTCTCTCCTCCTCTTCCTCCCGCTTTGCTTCACAGCTTACTGCTTTTTATTTTACAAAGCGGGCTCAGCGTTGTCAAATTGCATGGGCGCTTTCTTCCCGTTTCTCCGAAAAAAATTGGTCAAAGGGGTTGACAGCGCAGTGAAAAGCTGGTATATTCTGTTTTGGTTAGTTTCGGCTAACCAAAAATTTCCTCCCTTAGTTAGTGCAAGCTAACTAAGGGAGCTCAGATGGAGGGACTTATGATGCCGTTGACACTGGCAGCCGCAGGGGAACAAAACACCATTAAAAAAGTGGGCGGAAACCCGCAGGTAAAAAAACGCCTGGAGGATCTGGGCTTCACGGTGGGCAGCACCGTGACTGTTCTCACTTCCCTTTCCGGAAATGTGATCGTCACTGTAAAGGATACTCGGGTGGCCATCAGCGAAGAGATGGCAAAAAAAGTCTTGGTCTGACAAAAGTACGCCGCATCCTGTGAAAAAGGGGTTCGTTATCACAGGGTGAAAGATTTCGCCAAAGATGGAAAGGAGAGTGAACATCAGCATGAAAACATTGAGAGGCGCCGGCATCGGCGAGACTGTCAAAGTGACAAAGCTTCATGGGGAAGGCGCGGTCAAGCGCCGCATCATGGATATGGGGATCACAAAAGGGACCCAGATCCATGTGCGCAAGGCTGCCCCTTTAGGTGATCCTATCGAAGTGACTGTGCGGGGGTACGAGCTCTCTCTGCGCAAAGCAGACGCTGAAATGATCGAAGTGGAATGAAAGCGGCGCCGGATCCAAGCCCGTCAGAGGGCCCGCTTTTTCTTCCGGGGCCTGGGGCAGCTGTGCGTTCCCCAGAGGGAGCGCTGTTTTTCAGCTTATAAGTTAGCCACAGCTAACCCAAAAGCGGTTTCTCTTCTTCCGGGAAAGAAACCGCGGCCAATGAAACGCCCGGGTCTTTTCCCGGGCTCAGGAAAGGAAGATGTTTGAAAGATGGAATTGAGAATTGCCCTTGCCGGAAACCCAAACTGCGGTAAAACCACCTTATTCAACGCCCTCACCGGCTCCAACCAATTTGTGGGGAACTGGCCCGGCGTTACCGTGGAGAAAAAGGAAGGGAAACTAAAGAAACACGAGGGAGTCATTCTGACCGACCTTCCCGGGATCTATTCCCTTTCTCCCTATACGCTGGAAGAGGTGGTGGCCAGAAATTACCTGATCGGAGAACGCCCCGATGTGATCCTCAACGTGATCGACGGCTCCAATCTGGAGCGCAATCTGTACCTCACCACTCAACTGACAGAGCTGGGGATCCCGGTGGTAGCAGCCATCAATATGATGGATGTGGTGAGGAAAAACGGGGACCGGATCGATACCGCCGCCCTCCCTTTGCAGTTGGGCTGCAAAGTGGTAGAGATCTCCGCCTTGAAGGGCGAGGGGATCTTTGAGGCGGCCGAGGCTGCCATCGCCGCGGCCAAAGGGCCGAAAACCATTCCCATGCACAGCTTTTCCGGCTCGGTGGAGCATGCCATTGCCCATATCGAAGAGGCGGCAGTCCATCAGCTTCCGGAAGAGCAGCAGCGCTGGTACGCGGTCAAGATCTTTGAGCGAGACAGCAAGATCATGGAACAGCTGCATTTGGACCCTGCCGTTTTGTCCCATATCGAAAAGGATATTCAGGCGGCGGAAAAAGAACTGGATGACGATGCGGAAAGCATCATCACCAATGAGCGCTATCTTTACATCGCCTCCATTCTGAAGGCCTCCTACAAGAAAAAACACTCCGGCGCGCTTTCCGCCTCAGACAAGATCGACAAAGTGGTGACCAACCGCTGGCTGGGCCTTCCCATTTTTGCGGTGGTGATGTTCCTGGTCTACTATCTTTCCATGGTCACTGTTGGCTCTGCCGCCACTGACTGGGCCAATGACGGCCTCTTTGGAGACGGCTGGCATCTTTTTGGGATCGGCTCCTCTGCCTATGAGGAGGCCGCGGAAAGCTATGGGGATTCCGACGCCATCCTGGAAGCCTTTGCTGCACAATACGGCAATGAGGAAATGGCCGAAGCTCTTGACCCGGAGTCAGAAGACTACAGTGATGAGGGCGCAAAGTCCGCGCTGGGCGCCTTGCTGCTGGCGACACCAAAGGATGCAAGCGTCACCTATGAGCTGGAGGACGAGGAAACCCTGGAGGTCACCGAGGTTTCCGGCGCCTCCAAGGCACAGCTTGAGGAAGCGGTAAGCGCCTATCTTAACACCGAATACAAGGAACATTACGGCGCTCCGGACACCTCCTTCTACGGCGTCTGGGTTCCCGGGATCCCCACCCTGATCGCCTCCGGCCTGGAGGCTGCCAACACTCCCGAATGGCTCAACGGCCTGATCCTGGACGGTATGGTAGCCGGTGTAGGCGCAGTGCTCGGCTTTGTCCCGCAGATGCTGGTGCTCTTTCTGCTGCTGGCGTTTCTGGAAGCCTGCGGCTACATGTCTCGAATCGCCTTTGTGCTGGACAGAGTATTTCGCAAATTCGGCCTTTCCGGAAAATCCTTTATCCCCATGCTCATCGGCTCCGGCTGCGGGATCCCCGGCATCATGGCCTCCCGTACCATTGAAAACGAGCGGGACCGCCGCATGACGATCATGACCACTACCTTTATTCCCTGCGGAGCGAAAATCCCCTTTATCTCCATGGTGGCCGGCGCTGTCTTTGGAGGCTCGCCCTGGGTCGCCACCTCCGCCTACTTTATGGGCGTTCTCTCTATCATTCTTTCCGGCATCATGCTGAAAAAGACCAAAATGTTCGCGGGCGACCCTGCTCCCTTCGTCATGGAGCTTCCCGCCTACCATTTACCTACTGTCGGGAATGTGCTGCGTTCCATGTGGGAAAGAGGCTGGTCCTTTATCAAGAAGGCGGGCACCATCATTCTTCTTTCCACGATTTTGGTGTGGTTCACCACCTATTTCGGATTTGTAGACGGCTCCTTCCGGATGCTCTGTGAAGACGAGATCGGCTTCTCTCTGCTGGCCATGGCGGGAAACGCCATAGCCTGGCTGTTTACTCCTTTGGGCTGGGGGAATTGGCAGGCTGTGGTGGCCTCCATCACCGGACTCATCGCCAAGGAAAATATCGTAGGCACTCTGGGCATTCTCTTTAATGGCTCCGGCAGCGTATACTCCAATCTTGCCGCCGCCTTTACCGCCCTGAGCGGCTTCTCCTTCCTTGCCTTTAATCTCCTGTGCGCCCCCTGCTTCGCGGCGATCGGCGCTATCAGAAGAGAGATGAACAGCGCAAAATGGACCTGGTTTGCCATTGGCTACCAGTGCGGCTTCGCCTATGCTGTCTCCCTGATGATCTATCAGATCGGCTGCGCGTTTACAGGGAGCCTCCATATCATCGGTCTCATAGCGGCTCTTCTGATCCTTGCCGGAATGATCTTCCTGCTGGTAAGGCCCTACAAAGAATCCTCTGAGTTTTCCATCAAGGTTCGCGCGTGAGTAAAAGGAGGTTTTCTTCATGCTTTCTTATTTCATGGAATTTCTCCCCACCATTCTGATCTGCCTCATTCTGCTGATCATCGTGGCCGCCGTTATATGGAATCTCGCAAGAAACAAAAAGGCGGGAAAATCCTCCTGTTCAGGCGGCTGCAAGGGCTGCCCGATGAACGGGACCTGCCACAGGCATTGAAGACAACCCTGAAACTGAGAAGCACTGCTCTGCAAAACGAGTTTTGCAGAGCAGTACTTCTTTCAGTCAGGATAACCGCATCAAACCCAGGCAAAGCTTTCTAAAGCGTGAGGACGTTTCCTCAAAAGCACCTTCAACCGTGTCCGGGATTTTCTCTCACCTTCCATTAAAGCACGCAGTACCGCTCCATATAGCTCTCCATCGCCCGAGGCAGCTCAGGGTCTTCTCCCTTTTCCTTCAGATAGGCATAGATATCCTTTACCGTGACGATGGGATGCACCTTGATCCCAAAGGTCTCCTCCACCTCCATAATGGCGGTTTTCCCGGGAGTGGTACCGATCTCACAGCGGTCCACACTGATGAACATATGCGGGACCTGTACCTTGGCGCAGGCCTGAAGCACAGGCATGGTCTCCCGCACGGCGGTGCCCGCGGTGATCACGTCCTCGATGATGATCACCCGGTCGCCGTCCTTCGGCTGATAGCCCACTACATTGCCGCCCTCGCCGTGGTCCTTTAGCTCCTTCCGGTTAAAGAAATAGGGCCGGTCGATCCCGTGGTCGTTAAAAAGGGCTATCGCACAGGCGCAGGAAAGCGGGATCCCCTTATAGGCCGGGCCGAACATGGCGTCAAATCCGTCTCCCACCGTCTCTTTTACAAGCTTTGCGTAATAGCTGCCAAGTCTGGCCATTTGAGCGCCTGTTTTATAGTTTCCGGTGTTGACAAAATACTGGGTGTTCCTGCCGCTTTTGGTCACGAAATTTCCGAAGCGCAGCACTCCGGCAGAAAGCATAAACTCAATAAATTCCTGTTGATAGGCTTCCATTTTACTACCTCCGTTTTCTTTTTCAGTCATTGGGCCTTCACGGACGCAAGTCCGGTCTTTACCGTAAGATCCTCTCCGTCAGAGAGCATCAGGATGGTGCCGTCTTCATCGGTGCGAAACACCTCTGAGGAAAGCTTCGAAAGCTTCTGAAGGGTGCCCTTATGGGGGTGGCCGTAGCTATTGTCCGCCCCGCAGCTGATCACCGCGTAGGAGGGCGAAACCGCCCGCAGAAAATCTGCCGTACTGGAGGTTTTCGACCCGTGGTGCCCGCATTTTAAAACCTGGGCGGAAAGCTCTCTTTCCTCTTCCAGCAGAGCCTTTTCCACCTCGCTTTCCGCGTCTCCGGGAAACAGAAAAGTATTCTCCCCATAGGAAAAGCGGATCACCGCCGAATAATTGTTCAGCTCTTCCCACACCTGGGTCTTCTCCGGAGCCAGCACCTGGAAGCTGGCAAGCCCCGGGGCCTCGATGCTGGCGTCCGCATGCAGCTGGCTGATCACCAGGCCTTTTCGCTCAATGGAATCCAGAAGCTTTTCATAGGCTTTGGAGGTGGGCGTCTGCTCCTCCGGCACCCGGGGCAGATAGACGCTGCCGATCTCGAATTCCTCCACGATACGGTACATGCCGCCCATATGGTCGCTGTGCGGGTGGCTTTCCAACAGCACGTCGATGCGCTCTATTCCAAGGCTTCTGAGAAAATCGGCAAGCCCTTCGGCATATTCCGCCTCTCCGGTATCGAGAAGCACATTGAAATACCCGCTTTCTCCCGGAACGCGGATCAGCTCGCTGTCCCCCTGCCCCACATCCAGAAAAAACACCTGGGCCCGGCCGTCTCCCTCCCGCAGGGAAACGTCAAACGCAGCGGCGCCGCCTTTGCGGGAAGAGGAAAAGTTCTCCCATTGATTTCCCGCGATAAACAAAACAGCCAGCGCAAAAACCAGGGAAAGTACGGATATTCTCGCTTTTCGAGAACTTGCTCTTCTTTTCGCCCTCATATCATCTCTCCTAAAAACCGGAATATTGCGCTGACCTTAACGCAATAGTAGCTGTTAGATGCTAGATATTAGATGTTAGATAAGGTCAAGAGAAAGGGCGTGTCCTTTCCCTTGGCTCCCTCTTAGTAGTTGTTAGATGCTAGATATTAGATGTTAGATAAGGTCAAGGGAAAGGGTCCCTTGGCTCCCTCTTAGTAGTTGTTAGATGCTTGATATTAGATGTTAGATAAGGTCAAGGGAAAGGGTCCCTTGGCTCCCTCTTAGTA
>CAZMFF010000034.1:0-31381 GCA_964565505.1 uncultured Acutalibacter sp.
GCCGATCTCCTCTACCACTTCTCTGAGGGTGGTGCCCATAGGCACCTCCACAAGACCTGTGTTGGTGATCTTTCCGCCCAGGGCGAACACCTTGGTGCCGGGAGACTTCTCCGTGCCGATGGAACGGAACCAGTCTGCGCCCTTCAGGATGATCTGAGGGATATTGGCATAGGTCTCCACATTGTTGAGCACGGTGGGCTTGCCGAACAGGCCCTTGAGAGCCGGGAAGGGCGGGCGCACTCTGGGCTCGCCGCGCTTGCCCTCGATAGAGGTCATCAAAGCCGTCTCCTCGCCGCACACGAAAGCGCCGGCGCCCAGACGGATATCGATGTCAAAGTCAAAGCCGGAGTCGAAAATATTCTTGCCCAACAGGCCGTAATCTCTGGCCTGCTGAATGGCGATCTGCAGTCTCTTTACGGCGATGGGGTACTCCGCACGGATGTAGATATAGCCCTGAGACGCGCCGATGGCATAGCCTGCGATGGCCATTGCCTCCAATACGCTGTGGGGGTCGCCCTCCAGCACAGAGCGGTCCATGAACGCGCCGGGGTCGCCCTCGTCGGCGTTGCAGCAGGCGTACTTCTGGTCCGCGTCATTGGCTGCGGCAAATTTCCACTTGAGACCTGTGGGGAAGCCCGCGCCGCCGCGGCCGCGAAGGCCGGAGGCCAGCATCAGGTCGATGACCTGCTGAGGGGTCATTTCCGTCAACACCTTGCCCAGAGCGGCGTAGCCGTCCAGAGCGATGTACTCGTCGATCTTCTCCGGGTTGATGACGCCGCAGTTGCGAAGGGCGATACGCATCTGCTTGGCGTAGAAGGTGGTCTCATTGAGGCTCTTGGTGGTGTTGTCGTCCACCACGGTCTCCTGGTACAGAAGGCGCTTGACGATACGGCCCTTCAACAGGTGCTCGGAAACGATCTCCGGCACATCCTCCGGCGTGACGCGGCTGTAGAAGGCGCCTTCCGGATACACCACCATGATGGGGCCTAACGCGCACAGGCCGAAGCATCCGGTGCGAATGACGTTTACTTCCTTCTCCAGACCCTGGGCCTTGATCTCTTCATTGAGCCTTTCGATGATCTGTTCACTGTGAGAGGAGGTACAGCCGGTACCTCCGCAAACCAGCACATTCGAACGAAACATTGCTTTCCCTCCCCTTTATTTCGCGCCGATGGCATTGGCGCCGATGGTGTACTCGGTGACCACATTGCCGTTGACGATATGGTCGTTGACCACCCGCAGGGCCTTTTCCGCCGTCATCTTTACATAGGTGACCTTTTCCTTGCCGGGAGTCACCACCTCCACCACGGGCTCATACTGGCAGATGCCGATGCAGCCCGTCTGGGTGACCATCACATCCTGAAGCTCTCTTTTGGCCACCTCTTCCACAAAGGCGTTCAAAACAGGCTTTGCGCCTGCGGCGATACCGCAGGTGGCCATACCCACGAGGATCCTGGTCTGGGCCTCGGCGTTCTCGCGGATATTCACCGCGCCGCGGGCCTTGTCTCTGATCGCCTGAAGTTCTGCTAACGATTTCATGTGCTCTTCACCAAACGCTTCCCCGAGTTATCGGGAAATAGCGCTTTTCCTTTCTCTCAAAATAATGGTTGCGGCCTTGGCGGAAAACACGCCCGCGCCTCGGCCCGGTCTTTGCGCCTTTTTTATCGGGATGCCCCCGTCTTTCACTGCATACAGAAAGCTTTAGGAAACGCCCAGCAGCTCGCTGGTCTGCTCGCTGAGATAGTCTCGGATCCACAGCGCCACATCAGGCGAATCCAAAGGAACCTCGTCCCCCAGCACCTCTCTGAGCTCCCGGGTGGAAAGAGAGAACTCTCTCTTCTCCCCCGTCTTTCCCTGATAGCTGCGGGTGAAAAGAAAGTCCAGCCCCGGATTACAGGTGATCAAAAGCTGCAGGGTGCCGTTGATGTCCCCCAGCGGGATCATATCTACGCTGGAGGGCTTGAAACGGGCGGTGAGGGTAGTCCCCTCTCCCACCTGCGAACGGATGGTAAAATCCCCTCCCGTCATCTCCGCCTCCATTTTGAAAAGAGGCACTCCCAGCCCCACGCTTCGGGTGGTGCGGGTGGTGTAAAAGGGGTCGATCACATGCTCTACCTGCTGGGGCGTCATACCGCAGCCGTTATCCTCTATGGTGATGGAAAGCAGGTCTCCGGGAATGTCCTCCTCCACCCGCAGGGTGATGAGCGTCGCCTTGGCGGAGATGGAGTTCTGAGCGATATCCATCACATTTAAAGACAGCTCCCGCATGAGCCTTAGTCCAGATACTTTGCGAGGATCTGGTCGATATCCTCCGGCACCAGGCGGCCGTATACGTCCTCGTTTACCGTCATGACAGGAGCGAGGCCGCACGCGCCGATACAGCGGCAGGCCGTGAGAGAAAAGGCCCCGTCCTCCGTGCACTCCTCAGGCTGGATCCCCAGACGCTGGGTCAGCCGGTCCAGGATCTTATCCGCGCCCTTTACATAGCAGGCAGTGCCCAGGCAGACGGAAATATGGTTGCGTCCCTTAGGCGTCAGAGAAAACTGGGAATAGAAGGTGGAGACGCCGTACACCTCCTCCAAAGAGACGTCCAGGCCGTCGGCGATCTTCTTCTGCACCTCGATGGGCAGATAGCCATAGATCTCCTGCGCCTCGTGAAGGGCAGGCATCACAGCGCCCTGCTGCCCCTTCAGCCCTTCAATGACCTCGTCGAGCTTCTTTGCCTGCTCGGGAGTGTCGTGAAACGGCAAATTACTGATACGCTTCTGCATGATGGTTCCTCCTGGGGATAATATTAATGGTTTCTGCTTTCCGGCATTGTTTTTAAGCATTGTTTTAAATATAACAAAGAGCGGCGTTGTTATAATTCTTTAAAAGAACTATAACTTTGAAAATGACAATTTTTTCGCAGGAAAAACTCCCATTTCTGTAAATAATTATCATAATATCGATATCGATATATTGATAAACGAAAGACCTCAGCCGCAAAGCAGCTCCAGCACCGCTTTTCGGCTTTTCTCCCTGAGGGAAAGGCTTAAGGGCTCGCCTGCCAGGGATTCCAGATAATGGGCGTCGGAATCCCGGAAGATCCTGAGCCCTGAAAGCTCCGGATTGGTTTTGCACAGAGCCTCCAGCTCACAGTCACGGGTCACCTCGGCGGCAAAGAAGCCGGCCTCCGGAGGGATGGCCCCCAGAGAGGCTAACAGGCTGTAGGAATCTCGGTTCACATGGGCGGGAAAGGCCGCCCCGCCGAATTTCCCCGTCAGCTCCATCACCTCGTTGGCCCCGATAAAGGAGGATACCAAGAGAAGGTTTTCCTCTATGCCCACGAGCTCATCCTTTTCATTGAGGATCTGCTGCTCGCCGAAGATCTCCGGCTTATTTTTCACATGGGGCATATGAGCATACACATAGTCCCCGAAGCCCAAAGCCCCTTCCAGCGTGTCAAACAGGCACACCACATGAGCCTCCTCCGCGGTGCACAGCTCCATGCCGGGGATCACCAGCACCCCTGCCTCCTCCCCCGCCTTCAGTGCGGCAGGGGCGTTTTTGCAGGTGTTGTGATCTGTGAGGGCGATGATCTCACAGCCGGAAAGGGCCGCCATATTCACCAGGTTGGAAGGGGTCATATCGTCGCTTCCGCAGGGCGACAGGCAGGAGTGGACATGAAAATCGTAAAAAAGCTCTCCGGTCATTTCAGCAGCTCATACACCTTCACCGCCGTGTCAAAGGTGTTTTCCTCACAGGAATACACGGGGATGCCCTGGGTCTCGGCCCTGTTTTTTGCCTCCTCGTCCAGAGAGGCGCTTTCCGTGAGCACGATGGCGGACACGTCTGTAAGGGCCGCCACGGCGATGGCGTTGATATTTCCCATCACCGTCAGCCACACATTGTCCTCTCCCGCCCGGGACATGACCCAGCTTAAAAGGTCTCCGATATAGCAGCCTTTTGCCTCTCTCTCTTCTCCCGCCTTTCCGCACAGCAGCTTCCAGCCGCAGCGCTCAGCCATTTCCTTGATCTGCATCCTCATTCTCTCCTTTTTTCGGAAGGATGGCGGCGTCCCCCTCCAGCTGGGAAAGGGTACTGGCCACCTTCTTCATCTGCTGCCGGTAAACGAACACGCAGTCCGTCTTCCGGCTTACGCCCTTGACCACGTCTTCGGCGAAGGCCCGGCAGGTGGGCGCGCCGCAGGCGCCGCAGTCCAGGCCCGGGAACTGCGCCTCGATCTCGTCGATCTGCTGCATCATCTGCATGGCCTGGTTCAAGTCGCTTGACAGGGTGAGCACATCGGAAAACTCCAGCTCACCGTTCCATTCCATCACCGGGGGAATGGGCCCGCCCTTTAAATGATTCTGAGACACCGGCAGATATTTTCTCAGCTTCTGGATCCGGGCCTTGGCCACATAGGGGTTCTCCACGCACAGCACGCCCCCCACGCAGCCGCCCGAGCAGGCGTTAAGCTCGATAAAGTCCAGGTCGCCGATGCGCTCGTCTTCGATCTCCTCCAACACCCGGATCACATTTTCAATGCCATCCGCGGCCAGATACTTCTCGTTGAGCAGCGCGGCGGATTCTCCTCCGCTGGTGGCCCAGCCCACGCCGATGATGCCGGAGTTGGAGATGGGCTCTACCGATTTCAGCCGGTCCATCTTGTGAGAGAGCTCCGGGAACACCTCGCTGATGGCGATGGCTCCGTCCACCATGGATCTCTCAATGCCCAAAGGCATCTTGATATCCGTCACCTTGGCGGGACAGGGCGTGAGGAAAAAGCAGCCGATCTTTTCAGAAGGAAGGCCGGTCTCCTTCATGGCCTCCTCCTTGGCCATAGCGGCCGCTGTCTCCATCGGAGATTTCAGCGGGAGCACATGGTCGCACAGATCCGGAAAACGCACCCGGATCAGACGCACCACAGCCGGACAGGCTGAGCTGATCACCGGGCGCTTGAGCGTGCCCCCCTCCATCAGCTTCCGGGTGGCCTCGCTGACCAGCTCCGCCGCCCGCGACACCTCAAAAACGCTGTCAAAGCCCATTTCCTTCAAACCTGTCAGCACATAGTCGATATCGTCCAGATTGTTGAACTGGCCGTAAAGGGTGGGTGCGGGAAGGGCGATATTATATGTAAATTCAGACAGCCGCGTCAAATGGGTAAAGCGCGCCCTCTTCGCGTGGTGAGGGCAGATGCGGATACATTCTCCGCAGTCGATGCACCGCTCGGAAGAGATGACCGCCTTGCCGTTTCGCACCCGGATGGCCTCCGTGGGACATCGCTTGATGCAGTTTGTGCAGCCTACGCACATCTCTTCGTTCAGCGTTACCGCATGATAAAATTCAGCCACCGATCTGTACCTCCCTGACGGCGGTCAAAAAGGCCGCCGCTTTCCTTCATTCTTTTTTGCCTGGAAACACCTTCATGAATACCGTGGTCCCCACGCCTACCTGGGAATCCACCGTCATCTCGTCGGTATACTTTTTCATATTGGGAAGCCCCATGCCCGCCCCGAAGCCCAGGGTGCGCACATTGTCGGGGGCGGTGGACCAGCCGGCCTGCATGGCCTGCTCCACATCGGCGATGCCGGGGCCCTGATCCTGAAGGCGGATCTCCACCCGGTCCGGGTCGATATCCACAACGGCCTCTCCGCCGCCTGCGTGGATGACCATATTGATCTCCCCCTCGTACATGGCGATGGCCACCCGGCGGATGGCGTCCGGCTCATACCCCAGCTTCTTGAGCTTGTGCTTTACATCGCTGGAGGCCTCCCCCGCCCGGGTAAAATCATCTCCGGGGACTTGATAGGTCAGATGCAGCATACTCATGAAATATCACACCCTCCCCGCAAGCCGTTGGAAAAGAGCAGCCCGCAGGCTGTAAACATCCGGTAGGGCGTGGCGAGCACCGTGATGTCCTTCTCCTTGGCGAGAGCCACCACAGAGTCGTCGGTCTTCTTGCCCCGCACAAAGATGATGCAGTGCATATCCATCATTTCCGCCGTGCGTACCACCTGGGGATTCATCAGCCCCGTCAGAAGCACGGACTGGTCCTTCACAAAAGCCAGCACGTCGCTCATCATATCGCTTCCGCAGGCGGTTTTGACCTCTTCCTCCAGATTCCCCTCGCTGAGGATCTCTGCCTTTAAGATCTCTACGATTTCTTTTACCTTCATATGCGTTCCTCCTCGCTGTGATTCGCTTTCCCCATAAGAGGAAAGCACGGGCGTTGAAAGGGCCGAAAGAGCCGCGGCTCAAGGTCCGCAGTTCTTCCGGAAACTGACGATTTTCAGAGCCGTTCTTTCGAAAGCGGATCCGCTCTCGAAATTTTAAGAAGATTATACCACAAACATTCCTCGCAAAGCAATTATTTTGGAAGAAACTGTATCGGATTTTTTTCTTTTTTCGGCGGTTTTCTCTTTTTTTCGATTTTTCTGTTTTTTCTGCCCTTTCCGCCGGGATTTTCTCTTGCTTTTCCCTTCGATTCCCGATATAATAAGTAAAATCGCTTTATGAATTTAATCCGGTAAATTATTTTCAGGAGGTACAGAATATGTCTCGCGTTTACAATTTTTCCGCCGGGCCTTCCATGCTGCCCGAAAGCGTCCTCAGAAAGGCTGCGGACCAGATGTTGGATTATGAGGGCAGCGGCCAGTCTGTCATGGAGATGTCTCACCGCTCCAAGGTGTACGACGGCATTATCAAGGACGCCGAACGGCTTTTGAGAGAAGTGATGGAGATCCCGGAAAACTACAAGGTGCTGTTTTTGCAGGGCGGCGCTTCCACCCAGTTTGCCGCGGTGCCCTTAAATCTCATGACCAAGTCTCATAAGGCGGACTACGTGCTTTCCGGCCAATTCTCCACCAAGGCCTACAAGGAAGCCCAGCAGTTCGGCGACTGCAAGGCGGTGGCCTCCTCCAAGGAGGACACCTTTTCCCATATTCCGGAGCTGGACAAAAAAGAGTTTCGTCCGGACGCGGACTATTTCCATATCTGCCTCAATAACACCATCTACGGCACCGTGTGGAACACCCTCCCCGAAACGGGCAGCGTGCCCCTGGTGGCGGATATTTCTTCCTGCATTCTCAGCCGCCCCATCGACGTGTCGAAATTCGGCCTGCTGTACGCCGGAGCTCAGAAAAATGTGGCCCCTGCCGGGCTTACCATCGTCATCGTGCGGGAGGACCTTTTGGGCGAGCCCCAGAAGGGCACTCCCACCATGCTCAATTATCAGGTGATGGCGGAAAATGAGTCCATGTACAACACGCCCCCCTGCTACCCCATCTATATCTGCAAGCTGGTGCTGGAGTGGATCAAAGACGAGATCGGCGGCCTGAAAAAGATGGAAGAGCGCAATGTGAAAAAGGCTCAGATGCTCTATGATTTTCTCGATTCCTCCAAGCTCTTTCGAGGCTGCGCCCAAAAGGACAGCCGCTCCATCATGAACGTGACCTTTGTCACGGGGAACGAGGAGCTGGACGCGAAGTTCGTCAAGGAGAGCACGGCGGCGGGCTTTGTCAACCTGAAGGGCCACCGCAGCGTGGGCGGCATGAGAGCCTCCATCTACAACGCCATGCCTGTTGAAGGCGTGGAAAAGCTGGTGGAGTTCATGAAGGAATTTGAAAAGAACAACGGCTGAAAAGCCCGTTGATACCGTAAGAAAGGATGATCTATCGTGCACAAGATTCTATGCCTTAACAAAATCAGCCCCATCGGAACCGACCGGTTCGGGGAGGATTACAGCTTCTCCACGGAGATGGATTCCCCCGAAGGGATCCTGGTGCGCTCCGCCTCCATGCACGAGATGGAGATGGGCAAAGAGCTTTTGGCCATTGCCCGGGCCGGAGCCGGCGTCAACAATATTCCCATTGAGGACTGCGCGAAAAAGGGCATCGTGGTGTTCAACACCCCAGGAGCCAACGCCAACGCCGTCAAGGAGCTGGTGCTGTGCGCTCTGTTTCTCACCTCCCGGAAGATCGCGCCCGCCATGGACTGGATCAAGACTTTAAAGGGCAAGGGAGCGGAAGTAAGCAAGCTGGTGGAAAAGGGCAAAAGCGCCTTCGCAGGGCCCGAGATCAAGGGAAAGACCCTGGGCGTCATTGGCTTGGGGGCCATTGGTATCCTGGTGGCGAACGCCGCCAAAAGCCTGGGCATGGAGGTCTACGGCTTTGACCCCTACCTTTCGGTGGACTCTGCCTGGCACCTGTCAAGAGCCGTCCGCCACGCCCGCTCACTGGATGAGATCTATCAAAACTGCGACTACATCACCCTGCACCTGCCGCTGACCGGAGACACGAAGGGCATGATCTGCAGTGAGTCCATCGCCAAGATGAAGGACGGCGTGCGCATTCTGAATTTTGCCAGAGGCGAGCTGGTGGATTCCTCCGCCCTGCTTTCCGCCCTCAAAGAGGGCAAGGCGGCGGCCTATGCCACCGATTTCCCGGACGACAGCCTCTTAGGGGCCGAGAATGTGATCGCCATCCCCCACCTGGGCGCTTCCACCCCGGAAAGCGAGGACAACTGCGCTCAGATGGCGGTAGACCAGCTCAAGGAATACCTGGAGCGGGGCAATATCATCAATTCCGTGAACCTTCCCGCCATCTCCATGGAGCGTGAGCCGGGCACAGAGCGGATCTGTATCCTGCACAAAAACGTGCCTCATACCATCGGCCTGTTCACCTCTACCTGCGGCGACGCCGGGATCAATATCGAAAATATGCAGAGCAAGTCCAGGGGCGAATTTGCCTACACCATTCTGGATGTTTCCGGCACGGTGACCGAAGCTGCCATTGCCGCTTTGGAGGCGCTGGAATCCAATATCCGCGTCAGGGTGATTCGATAGATTCTAGATGCTGGATTCTAGATGCTGGATGTTAGATGTTAGACGCTAGAGAAAAGGCGTAAAAGGCATGACCTCTCAGGCGCTTTGTGCCAGCTCTTCTTACGCAGGAGTGCCAAGAACATCAAAAAGGCTCCCTTTTGGGGAGCCTTTTTCGCTTTAGTTGTTAGAAAAAGTCCTTTCTAACGACTAATCGCTAATTACTAACTACTCATTCCCGTCTTCCGGGGACTGTGCAGCGTCCTGCTGTACAGTCTCAGGCTGAGCTGCTTCAGGCTGAGAAACCGGAGCCTCGGACTCCTGTACGGAACTCTCCGGCTGGGGAGCGTTCGGCACAACCGGAGACTGCACTTCCTGAGCAGGAACCACCGGCTGAGGAGCCGCTGCCTGAGGGGGATAGCTCTGCGGCGCTTGAGTCACAGGAGCCTGGGGTACCTGGGGAGGCTGTACCGGATAGCTCTGCGGAGCTTGATAGCTCTGCTGCGTTCCCGGCGCCTGGTAGACATTGGGCGCTCCATTGTACCCGGCAGGATACACCGGCTGCACCGGAGGATACATCAGCAGCGTCATGCGCTTCTTGTACCGGGAAAATAAAATGGCCAGCAGAATCATGCTCGCCGCCGAACAGCAGGAAGAAACTCCCCCCAGGAAGGTATCCATGTCAAAAAGGGAGGATAAACCGATCAGACCGCTTCCACAGCCCAAAAACCAGTGCATTCCGATCACAAAGCCGGAGATCCTGTTGTCCGGCACGCCGGACAGAGCCGTACTGCGGATCCGGCCCAGCATTTTCGCGTAGGCGATCTCAAAGCACAGCACCAGGGCAAAAGCGAGGATCAGAATAATGAAAATGAACACCAGCGCCTCGCTATAGAAAGAGCCAAAAGGCGTGGCATAGCCGCCGCCGGAATAGACGGGTCCGCTGCGGGAAAAGGGATTGACAAAGATCATAACCACAAGAAACACCAGAATCAGGAGGCCGCACAGGCAGGCCGTAATGATCTGGCACACTCTCCACATGGTCAAACCCACGGTGGAGATATTTCCGGACTGAGTCTGCTTGCAGGTGGAGTAGTGGATCCACAGGCCGATCGCCATCAGGATCCCCGGAACACTGGCAATGAGAGTGCCCAGGACCCTGCCCACCAGATAGCCGCCATCGTTCACATAATAGTAGTAAGCGCCGTAATCCACGGATCCGGTAGAAAACAGTGAGATCAGGGAAAGCACCAGAGCAATGGAATTCAAAACCGCCGCCGCCAGAAACGCCGGCGAAGAGCCTACGGATTTCAAAGCGTGCAGGGCGGGGTTGGAAGAGAGCAGCCGCTGTGTTCCGCCACAGGGGCACACGGCCCCATCCGGCAGCTGTCTTCCGCAGTTGGGACAAATCATAGTTCATACCTCCAAGCTAAAATAGGCGGCTTCCCAAAACCTTTCAGAAGCCTTTTTTATTCTACAGGAACCGCAGAAAAAAGCAAAGGTCATTTCCTTTTTTCCTCGAAGGGTTCCTCTTTCCCAAGGATCGAGTCTGGATCGCAGATGGGGCGGGCCCCATAGCCCGGCGCGCCGAAGATCTCCTTTTTGGCTTCCTCCGGGGACCTTCTGCGCAGGTCAACGAGAGCCTCCATCCGCTGCCGGTAGTGATCCAGAATGACGGACAGAGTAGCAAGAGGAGACAGCAAAGCCAGGTAGAAGAACAGGGCAAAGCTCATCCCAGCCCGGCGGATGGATATCAGCACGACCAGGGACCCCATGACCCCGGCAACCAGCAGCACCTTGCTCAAAAAGGGAAACACCATGGAGTCTGCCATGCCGCTTTTCGCCGTCTCCCGGATGGCCCCCACCTGCTTTGCGCTCAGGATCAGCAGCACCAGGAAAAAGATGAGGACGGCGATCAGGAAAAGTCCAGACGACAGAGAGTGATCCATTTTTCCTCCGGAGGCTCGGGGGGCGCTTCCCGCACCGGCCTTCAGGAAAAGCTCGATCCCCTGCCAAAAGAGACAACAGCCGCAGCACACCGCCGCGACCAGGAACAGCACCCGCAAAATGCTCAGCCCAAGGGTGGGAAGCTCCCCTGTGTTTCTGCTTTTGCTGGCAAAATAGTGGCAGAAAAGGCCCAGTGTCATGACGGCGTAAAAGACAGGCAGAGCAAAAGCGCACACAACGGTAAAGGCGTTCAACTCCGAGCTGCCGCGCCAGACCAGCGCGCCCCACGCCGCGATCACCGCGAAAGAGATGAGGCAGTGGAACGCTCCCCCGAGAAACAGCCGCGAAGACCCCAGCTGCTTCAAGGAGTTGATCACCTGATTGGAAGAAAGGATGGGGTCCGCGACCCCACAGGGACATATGGCGTCATCGGGCACCGTTCTTTTGCAGTGCGGACAAATCATTTCAACGCCTCCTGTGCGAAAAAAGTGCCTCCGGCATTTTCCGGAGATTTCTGACCTTATCATACAAGAACCGATGAGAAAAAGCAACAGAAAAAGCAAAAGCCCCGCTTTTCTCCTCGGAGGGCTGGACAAATTATGTAAAGCGGAGTAGAATAAGAAACGCCGGGTTTTTTCGGGGATCTTTCCGAAAAGAACTATTTTCGGAAGATCCTCTCCTTGTCAAAACGGTAAAACAGGATCGGCTAAAAGCAAGTTAAAAAATCATATTTTCACAGGAGGAGCAGGCATTGAAACAGACAAAAAAGATCACTCACCACTTAAAAAGGCGCTTTCTCTCCCTCTCGTTATCCTGCCTTCTCCTGGTTTCCGCTTTTCCCTTAAGCGCCGGGGCGGCAGACTTTTCCGATGTGCCGCCGGGGGCCTGGTATGAGCCCTATGTGACGAACCTCACCCAGCAGGGCATCATCACCGGCACCTCCCCCACCACCTTTTCCCCTAAGTCCTATTTGACCAGAGGGGCCTTTGTGACGATCCTCGCCAAAACGGTGCTGACAGAGAAGGAGCTTTCGGCCTATGATTTTCAGGGAAGGTTCAAGGATGTCGCCCCCTCACAGTGGTATAACAGCGCCGTAAACTGGTCTGTGGAAAACGGTGTGGTGTCCGGCTATGAAAACGGCACCTTTCAGCCGAAGCGCCGGATCACAAGGCAGGAGCTTGCCAAGATGGTGACGAATTTCGCCAATGCCGTTGGCCGGAAAATGGTCCCCTCGGTTTCCTCCGCCTCTTTTACCGACAGCGGAAAAATCGCCTCCTGGGCAAAAGACAGCGTCTCCCTGTGCCAGCGCTGCGAGATCATCACGGGCTATAAAGACGGCTCCTTTCGCCCCAAGGGTCTTGCCACCCGTGCGGAGGCCGCCGCGCTCTACTCCCGCTTTCTCTCCTCCTGTCTGCTTTCCGGCGACTACAAGATCTCCCGCAAGCGGATAAACGGCGTTTCCTTCTGCTCAGTAGAATTCGACCCCTCCCTTTACCGGGCCGATGTCCTGATGGGCCGCGACCTGGTGGACGGCAGCGAAAGCGCCTCCTCCATGGTTTCCCGCAGCAGCGCGAAGATTGCTGTGGACGCCGCCTTTTTTGACATGAACAGCTATATGCCCTATTCCACCATCATCAAGCATGGGCGTGTCCTCACAGTGGATAACGACCACGCGCCGGACCGCCCCTCCTTTACTATGGACGCCCTGGGAAATTTTTCCATTGAAAGCTTTGCCCTGCGATACACCGCCACCCGGTACGGCCAGGACGGGAGCGTTTCTGAGGTGCGGGAGGTGGCTTTCAACAAGTGGCCCGCCACCGATACTGACGGCACCCGGATCGTCTTCACCAGAGACTGGGGACGCGACCTGGCCTTTCCCGCCTGGTGCGCCCTGCGGGTGGATGAGACCGGCCAGGTGACCGCGAAATATGAGAACAAGAAGGGCTCAGAGATCCCCATTCCGGAGCTTCATAAGGGCTATGTGCTTGCTCAGCGGTCTCGGCGGACGGTTGACGAGGGGCTCTTTTTCACCGGCAGCGAAGTGGGAGATTTCATTGACCTCTCCAGCACCTGTGAGGGGCTTGGATCCGGAATGCCGGAGCTTTCCATCGGGGCGGGGCCCAGGCTTGTAAAGGACGGGAAGGTTTACGGGGACCTTTCCACCTATCAAAACGAAGGCTTTACGGACCCCAACATCACCACCTATTCCGCCAGAAGAATGTGTATCGGCATCAAAAAGGACGGCTCTCTGCTGATCGTAAGCGCCTACTGTACCTTAGGGGAGCTCTCCTCCCTCATGGTCTCCTTAGGCTGCCGGGACGCAATGAATCTGGACGGCGGCGGTTCCTCCACCCTTTATGTGGACGGCTTCTGGCTTTTGGGGCCTCAATCAAGACCCTTGAATAATCTTTTAATTTTTCGGTGAGCAGTTGTTAGTAATTAGATGTTGGATACTGGATACTGGAAAAGGACGTTCGGTTCTGTACAAAGATCACAGATATAAAAAGGTTCCCCCACCGGGGAACCTTTTTTGTCGTCCGCTTCTTTTTGCCTTTCCTTGCTCCCCACCCTGCCTCCCCTTTTCTAAGGGGAGGTGGCATGGCAAAGCCATGACGGAGGGGTAGGAAGCTTTTCCGTATCCCCTCAGTCAGCTTCGCGCCAGCTCCCCTTGATAAAAACAAGGGGAGCCGAAGGGATAAAAGCACTTTCTAACAACTAACGACTAAAAAACAACAGCTAAAAGCCGCCCTCTCCGTCGCGGCAAAGCCGCGCCACCTCTCCCAAAGGGAGAGGCAAGAAGGAGGGACAAGGGGAGCCGAAGGGATAAAAGCCCTTTCTAACTACTAACAACTCACCTCTAACAATTACCCCCGGTAAACCCCCACGATCTCCAGGCGTTCATCCAGCACCAGCAGATCCGCCCGCTTTCCCGGAACGATGCTGCCGATCTCATGATCCATGCCGATGACCTTTGCCGGAGTGAGGGTGGCGGCCTTTACCGCCTGAGGGAAGGGGATCCCCCAGCTTACCAGGTTTTTCACCTCCTGGTGCAGGTTTGTCACACTTCCCGCGATGGTACCGTCCGGCAGGGTGGCTTTCCCCTCTTTTACGGTGACCATCTGGCCGCCCAGATCAAAGGGCACTCCCTCCTCCAGGCCGTTTGCCCGCATGGAATCGCTGACGATCACGGCCCGGTCTCCTAAAAGGCGAAAGGCGATGCGCAGCGCGGCGGGATGCACATGGATCCCATCGCAGATCAGCTCTGCCGTCACCTCCGGGTCGTCAAACACGGCCCCCACTACGCCGGGAGTGCGGTGGCTGAGCCCCGTCATGGCGTTGAAGAGGTGGGTCGCATGGGTAAAGCCGTGGGAAAAGGCCTCTTTTGCCTTTTCATAGTCTGCCATCGTATGGGCGACGGAAACCGTACAGAGCTCTGAGGCCTTTTCTCCGAAGGCGATGGCGCCCTCCGTCTCCGGGGCGGCCACCACCAGCTTCACAAGGCCCTCGCTTTCCCGGTACCATTGAGAAAGAAGCCGGGAGTCCGGCGGCAGGATGGCGCTTTCCCGCTGAGCGCCCTTTTTTTCTTTGGAAATAAAGGGCCCCTCCAGGTGCACGCCTACTACCCGCGCTCCGTCCTGCAAGGGATTTTTTGCACATTTCTTTGCGGCGCTCAGGGCCTTTTCGATCACTTCGGTGCCCGTGGTCATGGTGGTGGGGCAAAAGGAGGTGACGCCGTGGCTCAGGAGGAACCGGGCCATCGTATCGATGGCCTCCCGGCTGCCGTCGCAGGTATCCGCCCCCATGCAGCCGTGAATATGGATATCCACAAAGCCGGGCACGATGGTGTAGCCCTCAGACTCGATCACCAGCTCCTCTCCCTGAGAGGAAAGCTTTTCACCCACCCGAAGGATCCGTCCATCTTCGATCTCGATATCTCCCGAAACCAGCTGAAACTCTCCGTTGAGATAAGAAACACCGCGAAAAATCATGACAAAGCTCCTTTTTTCTTCCTGTTATACGGAAAGGCTGCCCCTCCCGAAACTTCTTCGATTCTTAAAAATTCCCCGTTCCTTTGCAAAAAAGTCCCTTAAAGAAAAAGGTCCAGCAGCACCAAAAGGGTGACTCCGGGAACTCCCAGCCCTCCTGAGACGCACAGGGTCAGGCGGCTTACCGGAAGCGTCACCCCGGTATAGGGCCCTAATAAATTCAGGACGGCCAAAGCGCAAAAGCCGAAAAACGCGGACAGAAGGAAGCTTTTCATAGCTAGGGGATCCTCTCTTTTTTGTTTTTCCGTTAAAGCCCGGATCTCTGAAACCCGGAAAACGGATCTCAGCTGCTCTTTTGCTAAGCTTATGAAAAACAAGCCCTCGTTATGCCTTGGCTTCGGCTGTCCGCTTTCAGCCTTTTAGGGGTCCTGGGGAAGGAAGTCCACCCGGCCGGTGGCCACATCGGCCGCAGCGATGATCACAGGGAGCGCTTCCCCCACCATCAGCACTCTGCCGGAAACAGGGTCCCGGTGGGAGACGTCGCCGTCAAACTGGAACCGGGCGTTTTCAAAGCCAGTAAGGCTCACGAACCCCTCCGCCCCGTTTTCCAGGCGGACAAAAACGCCCCGGGGCGTGGCGCCGCTGATGATCCCCGCCGCTTTTTCTCCCAGATGGGCGTGAAGATATTCCGCCGTATAGCAATCCTCCGCCGCCCGCTCTGCCGAGACGGCCCTCAGCTCATTTTTGGAGCACTGAGCGGCGCTTTCCCCCACAACGGCCGAATACCGCCTTTTAAGGGTCCTCTTATCCTCTCCCGCGCAAAGCTCGCTTAATATCCGGTGGATGAGCGTGTCGGGATACCGGCGGATGGGAGAGGTGAAATGGCTGTATTCCGGAAGGCTCAGGCCGAAGTGGCCCAGCTCTTCCTCACAGTAGCGGGCCTTTTCCATGGTGCGCAGCACCCGCTGGGAAACAAGGGCTTCCCTGGGAGAGCCCTTCACCCGCCTGAGCACCGCCGTGAAATCCTCTGCCGTGGGGTTTCCCTTTTGCAGTTCCTTACAGGGAATGCCCAATCTTAACAGCAGTGCGGAAAGCTCCTCCACCCGCTCCTGACGGGGCTTCTCATGGACCCGGTACAAAAAGGGCAAGCCGTAGTCCAAGGCCGTTTTCGCCGCGGCACGGTTGGCGCTGATCATCAGCTGCTCGATCATCTCCTGGGCTTCCCCGGAGGTCCTGAGAGAAAGACCGGTGCACACGCCCTCCTCGTTGAGCTCAAATTGCAGCTCGGTGCTGGAAAGCTCCATTTCTCCTCTTGCCCGGGCGTTTTCCCGAAGAAGAGACGCTAACTCTCTGGCGTTTTTCAGGCTGTTTTTGACAGGGGCATATTTCTTCTGAAGCTCCTTGGAGGCCGTCCCCTCAAACAGGCTGTTGACCTCCCGGTAAACACCCCGCACCTTAGAGCGGATCACGCTTTTTTGAAAGCGATAGCCCGTCATATTCCCCTCTTTGTCAAAGGACATCAGGGCGGAAAAGGCGAGCTTGTCCTCCCCCGCGTTTAAGGAGCAGACCCCGTTGGAAAGAGCCTCCGGCAGCATGGGGATCACCCGGTCCGCGAAATACACGGAGGTGCCCCGTTCAAAGGCGTCCCGGTCCAAGGCGCTTTTCGCCTTCACATAGTGGGACACATCCGCGATATGCACCCCCAGCTGATAGCCCCAGCGGCTTTTTTTCACGCAAATGGCATCGTCCAGATCCTTGGCGCTTTCGCTGTCCACGGTGAAAATGGGCTCTTCCCGAAGGTCCAGACGGCCCTGAAGCTCTTCGGGAGCGACCTGCCGTCCGGAAAGCCTTTCGGCCTCCTTAAGAGCTTCCCGGGAAAACTCCACCGGGATCTCAAAGCGCTCCACCACGGCGTCTGCGCACACCCGCGCGCAGCTTCCGCTGCCGAACACCTTTTTGACCTCGCCCCGGGTCCAGTCTCCGAAGCGGTCCTCAAGGACTTCCACCAGCACCTTGTCCCCGTCCTTTGCTCCCAAAAGTGCGCCGGGCAAAAGGGAGAGTTCATAGCGCACCGCATGGTCCAATGCGACCCGGGCGCCGGACGGTCCGATCGGACGGTGCCGGTCAAGAGTCTGGGGCCGGGGGCTATGACCCGCAGCACTCTGCCGCTTGGGCCCTTTTCCCTATTTTGGATGTCTGTGATCAGCACCTCGTCTCCCAAAAAAGCGCCCTGCAGCTCCCGCTTCGGGATGAAGACGTCCTCTTCGTCCCCCTCTAATAACCTTGCAAAGGCAAAATTTTCCGAAAGGGAGACGATCTGCCCTTTGAGACAGGTCTCCCGCTTCCCGGAAAGGGCCAGGAAGCGGTCTTCTTCTTTTTTGATTTTCCCCTCTTTGACCAGCCGCTTCAAGGCGGCCTCCAGCTCCCAGGGAGAAGCGGCCAGCTCCTTTTTCAGCCGGGTATAGGTAAAGCCCTCCTTATCTGTCTTTCCGAGAAGGAACAGCACCTCCTTCTCAAGGGCTGAAAGCGCCGGCTCCCGCTTCACAGAGGAGCGCGCCCTTTTCCCACGGGCCGTTTTCCCTGACCGTTTGGCGCTTTTCCCCGAAGGAAGCGGGCGGCCTTTTCTGTTTCTTTTCTCTCTTGGCATAAAGTCCTTTCCGGGGAAGCTTTCCCCTGCTTACAGCTTACCTACCAGCTCTTTGAAGTGCCTGCCCCGAACCTCAAAATTGGGGTAGAGGTCAAAGGCAGCGGAGGCGGGCGACAGGGAGACGATATCCCCCGGCTTCGCCTCATTTCTCGCGGCGTTTACCGCCTCTTCCATATTTTTCGCCCGCAATAGCTTCAGGCCGCTTCCCTGAAATTCCGGGGCGCTCTCCACCGCCTGCCGGATCTTATCCCCGGTAGCTCCCATAGTGATCAGCACCTTGACCTTTTTGCAGATCACCGGCCCCAGCGGATCATAGGGGATCTTCTTGTCGTAGCCCCCGCAGATGAGGATGATCTTTTTGTCGTAGAGGGACAAAGTGCCGGAGATCGTGCGGGTGGGAGAGCTTGCGATGGAATCGTTATAATAGCGCACGCCGTCCACCTCCCGCACCAGCTCTGCCCGGTGCTCCACGCCCCCGAAGGAGGCGGCCACCTGCCGGAGCTTTTCCGGCTCCACCTCCCCCCACACGGCGGCGATGGCCGCCATATAGTTTTCCACATTGTGCCAGCCGGGGATCCTGATCTCTTTTACAGACATCAGCCGTTCCCCGTTGACAAGAATAGTTTCCCCGTCGCAGAACACGCCGTTTTCGGGAGGCTGCTTCCGGCTGAAGCCCCAAAGCTCCCCTTTTACCTCGTTTTGGAAGGAGGCGGTGATCTCATTGTCCAGGTTCAGCACCGTGCGGGAATTTCCCCCCTGATAGAGGAACACATTTTTCTTCGCGTCGATATATTCCTGCATATCCTTGTGCATATCCAGATGATTGGGAGAGAGATTGGTGACCACGGCCACCTGGGGGCTTTTTCGCATGGAGATCAGCTGGAAGCTAGAAAGCTCCACCACCGCCGCGTCCTCCGGCATGATGGACCCGATCTCCGGCAGCAGGGGCTTTCCGATATTCCCCCCCAAATGCACCCGTTTCCCCTGAGCCTTTAAAAACTCGGAGAGGATGGTGGTGGTAGTGGTCTTCCCATCGCTGCCGGTCACGGCATAGATCTTGCAGGGGCAAAGCTCAAAAAACACCTCCATCTCGCTGGTGACCTGGGCGCCCCGCTCTCTGGCTTTCGTAAGCTCCGGCAGGAAATACTTCATGCCCGGCGTGCGAAAGATCACATCCTCCGAAAGGTCGGAGAGATACTCGTCCCCCAGGATAAGCTCTACCCCCAGCTCCTTTAAATGCCGGGCCGTATCCCCCAGCTCCTCCTGGGTGCGGCGGTCTCTGGCAGTGACTGAGATCCCTCTCTCGCGAAACAGCTCCATCAGGGGCAGATGGCTGCGGCCGATGCCGCAGAAGGTCACCGTTTTATCCTTGATCTTCTGAAAATACTCTTCTACTTTCACGCGGGCCCTTCCTCTCTCTGTGATATTTGAGCATGGTCCTCGCCCATGTCGTCAGAATAGCTGTTATAGAGATGATAATAGATCCCCTTTTTCGCCATCAACTCCTGATGGGTGCCCTTTTCCTCAATACCGCGGTCTGTGAGCACCAGGATCATGGTGGCGTTTTTGATGGTGGTCAGGCGGTGAGCGATGGTAAAGGTGGTGCGCCCCTTGGAAAGCTTTTCCAGAGAGGCCTGCACGATCCGCTCGCTTTCGTTGTCCAAAGCGGAGGTGGCCTCGTCTAAAATCATGATGGGCGGATTCTTCAAGAAGGCTCTGGCAATGCTGATGCGCTGCTTCTGCCCGCCGGAAAGCTTGACGCCCCGCTCTCCCACATAAGTATCATATCCGTTTAAAAGCCCCATGATGAATTCATGAGCGCCCGCCTGCTTCGCAGCTTCGATCACCTCATCCTTGGAAGCGCCGGGTTTGCCGTACTGGATGTTCTCAAACACCGTGCCGGAAAACAGGTATACATCCTGCTGCACAAAGCCGATCTGAGAGCGCAGGGAATCCAGCGTGACATGATGGATATCCTGGCCGTCGATGAGGATCCTCCCCTCGGTCACATCATAGAACCGGGGGATCAGGTTGCAAAGCGTGGTCTTTCCCCCGCCAGAGGGGCCTACCAGCGCCACATTTTCCCCAGCCTTCACCGAAAGGGAGATCTGAGAGAGCACCTGCTTTCCGTCGTCGGCATAGCTGAAGCTCACATTTTCAAAATCGATATCGCCCTGTTTCACCTGAAGGGTCTTGGCGTCAGGCTCGTCGAAGATCTCCACATCCGCGTCCATGATCTGGAAGAACCGCTCGATGCCCGTCATGCCCCGCTGGAACTGCTCGGCAAACTGCACCAGCTGGCGAATGGAGCTGATCAGCGTGCTCACATACATCATATAGGCTACCAGGTCGGCCGGCTGTATCCAGCCCTTTATCATGAACAGCGCCCCTACGATCAAAACCAGAAGGTTCATCAGGCCGTCAAACATCCGGTTGGAAGCGTCAAAGCCGCCCATATAGAGATAGCTTTTCCGCTTGATGTCATAAAAAACCCGATTTCCCTTTTCAAATTTCCCCGTTTCCAAATCCTCATTGGCAAAGGATTTGACCACCCGCACGCCCAACAGACTGTCCTCCACCTGGGCGTTGATCTCGCCGATCTGCGTCCGCTGGCGGCGAAACTGCTCTCTCATTTTGGAGTTAAAGAAGGCGGCGGCCAAAAGCATAAAGGGCACAACGGAGAACACCACCAGCGTCAAGATCGGGTTGATCCCGCACAGGATCACAAAGGCGCCGATGATCTTAATGCCGGAGATAAAGATCTCCTCCGGGCAGTGATGGGCAAATTCCGTCACATCAAACAGGTCAGAGGTGATGCGGGACATGATCTGCCCGATCTTGTGGTTGTCAAAATAGTTGAAAGACAGCTTTTGCAGATGGGCGAACAGGTCAGAGCGCATATCCGTTTCAATCTTCGTACCCATGATATGCCCCACAGAGGCCCGGAAAAAGTCCGCGGCGGCGTCCACAATGCGAAGAAACAGGTACATAACACCGATCTTCAAAATGATCTCCACCGTCAGGGCGCTCAGATCGTTGATACCCATATTGGTGATATAGCGCACCAGCATCGGCAAAAGCAGCTCGCACACCGTTGTGAGGGCCGCGCAGAACAGATCAAAAAACAGCACGGCCTTATACTTTTTGAAATAGGGGAGAAATCTGCGGATCAGCCCCTTTTTCGTTTTTACCTTAGACATAAAATACCTGCCTTTCCCAAAAATACATACAGGAATATTATGGCATAACTAAGCGGGAAAATCAACTCCTCCGGCACGGGGCAGTTGTTAGTTGTTAGAAAGGACTTACCTCTCCTGCTTAATTGTTAGTTTTTAGTCATTAGTGGTTAGAGAAGGTTTGCCTCCCTCTGAAACAGAAAGCTGCGGATTACTTTACCTCCCCTTCTCCTTACCTCTCCCCTCTCAGCCACGGCTTTGCCGTGCCAGCTCCCCCCAAGGAGGGAGCCAAGTGAGGGGCTGCAGAGCCGCGAAACGCAGAAACCCCTTGGCTCTCCCTGTGGGAGAGCTGTCGAACATTAGCGAGACTGAGAGGGTAAGAATTGGTTGTTAGCCTTTAGTCGTTAGTGGTTAGAGAAAAACAAGGGGTCCTCTCCTTTGCCTCCCTCTGACGAGGGAGGCAAAGGGAGAGATCTCTAAAAGTTTGGCTTTTCACAAAGCTTTTGAAAAAGGAATGGGTTTTCGTTATCTCTCCCTCAGTCAGCCTATCGGCTGACAGCGTCTCGGCTGCCGCCTCGGTCAGCGCTAGACGGTCGCCACCGGCGACCAGCGCCCTCCTCAGAGGGAGCCAAGTCTAATGACTAATATCTAATGTCTAACAACTACCAAGGAGGGAGCCAAGTCTAATGACTAATATCTAATATCTAATATCTAACAACCAGCTGCCAAAGGAAAGCCAAGGAGAAAGGCTGTGCCCTTTCCCCTTGGCTTCTCTAACGACTAATATCTAACATCTAACAACTACCCACCCAAGTAAGCTTTCTTGATCTCGTTGCTTTGCAAAAGCTCCTGGCCGGAGCCCTCCGTTACGATCCGGCCGGTCTCCAGGACATAGGCCCGGTCCGCGATGGAAAGGGCCATCTGGGCGTTCTGCTCGACCAGAAGGATGGTGGCCCCCGCCTTATGCAGGTCTCGAATGATCTTGAACACCTCTTTGACCAGGAGAGGCGAAAGCCCCATAGAGGGCTCGTCCATCACAATGAGCTTCGGGCGGGACATCATGGCCCTGCCCATCGCCAGCATCTGCTGCTCTCCGCCGGAAAGAGTGCCCGCCACCTGGTTTTTCCGTTCCTTCAGCCGGGGAAAATGAGCGTATACCTGCTCCAGGCTCTCCGCGATCTCCTTCTTGTCCTTTCTGGTATAGGCGCCCATTTTCAAATTCTCCAGCACGGAAAGCTGCTGGAAGATCCGCCTGCCCTCCGGCACATGGGCGATCCCCAGGGTCACGATCTTATGGGCAGGCAGGTTGGTGATCTCCTGCCCGCGATAGCACACCGTGCCGCTCTTGGGAGGAAGCAGCCCCGTGACCGTATGCAAAGTGGTGGTTTTTCCGGCGCCGTTGGCGCCGATGAGCGCGACCACCTCTCCCTCATTCACCTCAAAGGAGATCCCGTCAAGAGCCTTGATGACTCCGTAGTATACAGCGAGATCTCTGACCTCCAATAATGCCACGACCTCTCCCTCCTTCTATTCTCCCAGATAGGCCGCCACCACCTGAGGATCCTTCAGGACCTCCTCGGGCCGGCCGCTGGCAAGCTCTGTACCGAAATTGAGCACCGTGATCTCATCGCACAGCCCGGACACAAATTTCATATCGTGCTCGATGAGCAGAATGGTCACCTGAAAATGGTCCCGCACATAGCGCACGGTTTCCATCAAGGAAGCGGTCTCATTGGGATTCATGCCCGCCGCGGGCTCGTCCAGCAAAAGCAGCTTGGGCGCTGTAGCCAGGGCCCTGGCCATTTCCAGCTTGCGCTGCTTGCCGTAGGGCAGGTTGCAGGCAAGGCCGTTGCGCTCCTCATAAAGGTCGAAAATTTTCAGGATCTCCTTGGCCCTGTCCCGCATTTTCCGCTCCGCCTCAAAGTATTTGGGCAGCCGCAGCATTCCGGCAAAGGGACTGTAGGCATACTCCGGAAGGTTGTGAAGGCCCACCATCACATTGCGGATCACCGTCATATTGTTGAACAGCCGGATATTCTGAAAGGTGCGGGCGATACCCTTATGGCAGATGGCCTCCTGCCCTTTGCCCTTCAGCTCTTCCCCGTCCAAAAGGAAGGTGCCGAAGGTGGGCTGGTACACGCCGGTAATGAGGTTGAAGACCGTGGTCTTCCCCGCTCCGTTAGGGCCCACCAAGCCGTAAAGGCAGCCCTTTTCCACCTTTAAATTCACATTCTCCACGGCCTTCAGTCCGCCGAAGGTAATGCCCAGCTCTCTGGTTTCCAGCATCAGCTCGCTCATGGCCGCTCCTCCTCGCTCTGCACGGGCGTCTCCTCCGGATCTCCCTGAGATTTCAGTGGGGAGACGGAAAGCACCTCGTCCATATTGATCTTTGTGGGGACTCTATCCCACTTGGCCTCGTCGTCCCTCTCCTTTGAGGGGTCCGGCTTTCTCTCCCGGATCCGCTCCATCACCGCCCGCA
The DNA here is from genome assembly GCA_964565505.1 of uncultured Acutalibacter sp. Lineage (GTDB taxonomy): Bacteria > Bacillota > Clostridia > Oscillospirales > Acutalibacteraceae > Acutalibacter. The sequence goes on from CAZMFF010000034.1 coordinate 23,039, forward strand.
GCCGGTATTTTTCCCGGAAGCCCTTAAGGGCGGGAGCGTTGTTATAAAGCACCAGGCCGATGAGGATCAGCGCGTAGAGGAAGTTCTTGAGCACCGCCATATCGCCGGTGAGCAGCGTTTGCAGGTTCACATCCAGGAAGGTGATGAGCGCCGCGGAGATCATGGAGCCGTTGATGCTGCCCATGCCGCCCAGCACCACCATCACCAGGATCTCAATGGAGTAGTTATAGCCGAACTTGCCGCTTTGCACCGTAAAGTTGCTGAAGCTGTAAAGCACTCCGGCAATCCCGGCAAAAAAGGCGGATACGGAAAACACCAAAAGCTTATAATAGGTGACATTGATGCCTGTGGCCCTGGCCGCGATCTCATTGTCCCGAATGGCGGTAATGGCCCGGCCGTGCTTGGAGCGCAGCAGGTTCTGGATCACCACAAGGCACAGAAGCACCAGAATAAAGGCGTAAATGAACAGGCTCTGCTTGTCAAAGCGAGGCGTTTCCAGCCCTAAGGCGCCGCCGAAGCTCTCGTCAGAGGAATTCATAAACAAAGAGCGCACGATCTCGCCGAAGGCTAAAGTGACGATGGCAAGATAGTCTCCCCGAAGCCTTAAAGCGGGCAGGCCGATCACAAGCCCGCACACCGCGGCACAGACGCCGCCCACCAGAAGGGAGATCAAAAGCGAGGGCACGCCCGCGCCCAGCGCGGGCTCCAGGAGCACCGCCGCCTTGCCTCCCAGATAAGCGCCGATACACATGAAGCCGGCATGGCCCAGAGAGAGCTCTCCCAGAAAGCCTACCACTACGCTCAGGGACACCGCCAGCAAAATGGAAATGGCGACGCGCTCAATGAGGATGATGGCAGAGCCGTTGAGACTGCCCGTGAGGGAAAGGATACCGAACACCAGCGTAAAGGCTGCCACAGCCACATAATTGATCAAATTTTTCCATTTGAGACGCTTCATTTTTTCCACCATCAGACCTTCTCCCTCCTCTTCTTGCCCAAAATGCCGGTGGGACGAACCAGCAAAAGCAAAATCAGGATCAGAAACTCGATGGCGTCCGTATAGGGGGCGATCGCCGTGATCTTGTAGGAGCAGGCTTCGATCAGCCCCAGCACGATCCCGCCCACCATAGCTCCGGGGATGGACCCGATCCCGCCGATCACCGCGGCTGTAAAGGCCTTGATCCCGGGCATGGCTCCCATCGTATTGGTAAGGCTGGGAGATTTCATCAGCATGAAGAAGCCGGCAAAGGCCGCCAGAGCCGAGCCGATGGCAAAGGTGACGGTGATGATCCGGTTGACGCTGATCCCCATCAGCTGGGCGGCCCCCCGGTCCTCTGATACCGCCACCATCGCCCGTCCCGTTCTGGTAAAGCGCACAAAAAGGCTTAGAACCACCATGATGGCGATGGAACACACCAGGGTGACGATGATATACATAGGAATATAAAGCCCGAACAGCTCCACATTGCCCAGATCAGCGATCATCACCATTTTCGGCGAGGATTTGAAGATCATCTGGGCCACGCTTTGCAGCAGATAGCTGACGCCGATGGCGGTGATCAGGACCGCAAGGGGCGTAGCGCCTCTTAAAGGCTTATAGGCGACACGCTCCACCACGACCCCCAAAACCACGCAGAACAGTACGGCGGCAAGCAGGCCGAGAAGGGGATTTCCCGTAAGCCCCATCGTCACAAAGATCGTATACCCGCCCACCATGATGATATCGCCGTGGGCGAAGTTGAGCATCTTGGCAATGCCGTAGACCATCGTATACCCCAGGGCGATCATGGCATAGGTGCCGCCGGAGCTCAGGCCGTTGATCAAGGTCTCCAAAATTTCCATAGCTTCCCCATCCTCTATAACGCAGTGCGCCGGTTAGGGTTTCCCCGCCGGCGCCGGTATGCTTCAGAAAGGACATCTGTCCGAAGGGCAGGCTGCCTTTGGGAGCTTTCCTCCCTTTCAGATGTCCCTCCCCGAAGCGTTCAGTCCTCAAGACTTTTTGATTTCGTTCAGTCTGCCTCTTTGATCACATATTTCACGGCTTCCTTGGACACATAGCCGTTTGCTTCCCACTTGATCTCACTGCCGGTGACGCCGGAATAGGTAAAGCCGCCGGTGAACTTCTCCTTCAGGATATTGCACAGGTCAGAGGGAGAGATGGTCACAGGAATCTCCTTGCCGCCGTCCGCCGCCTCTTTCATGGCGTTGTAGATGGCATACACGCAGTCATAGGCGGAAGCGCCGAACTGATTGAGCGTGTCTGCGCCGTACTTCTCCGTATACTTCTTCACGAACTCCGCGGCGGCGCCGTCGGTCGCCTTGGAATTGAAGTGAGACAGCATGGTGACCTCCTGAGGGATGGCAGCGATATCAAAGCCCTCCGCCGATTCGATCCCGTCAAAGCCGTCGCAGCCGTAATAGGTGGCGGTGGGGCTGACGATGGACTTCGCCTGAGTCATAAACAGAGAGGCGGGCGTGTAATAGATGGGCATAAAGATGAAGGTGCAGTCCTTCAGGGTGCTGATCTGCGCGGAGAAATCAGAGGTATTGGCGTCGGTGAACACGGCCTCTACCGTCTCGATGGAGCTGTCCAGATTCTCCATGAACTGGTCGTAGATACCCTTGGAATAGGGATCGTCAGACTTATAGAAAATGCCGATGTTTTTAAGGCCTGTGGAATTCACATATCCGGCGGCCACAGCGCCCTGGTTGCCGTCTGCAAAGCACATCTGGAAGCCGTTGTCGTTCTTCGGGATGTCGTTGCCGGAGGCGGAGGGAGTCAGGAAGAACAGGTTGTCTTCCTTGGAAAGATTGGTAAACTCCAGGCCGGGGGCCGTGGTGACAGTGCCCAAAGACACCTGCATCCCCTCCTCCATCAGAGAGGAATAGTTGGCGGCCACCTTGGCGGCGTCGTGGGTGTCGTCTTTGGCGATCACCTTGAAGTTCACCCCATTGAGGCCTCCTGCCGCGTTGATCTCGTCTACGGCCATCTGGGCGGAATTCTGGACCGCTACGCCGTACACGGCGGCGCCGCCGGTCAGCGGGCCGGACAGGCCGATCACATATTCCGTATTGTTGGCGGTATGCCCCTCAGAGCCGCAGGCGGCAAAGCAGGCACAAACCATGACGGCAGCTAACAGCAAAGCTGCCGCTCTCAAAAACTTTTTCATACCTTTTACCCTCTTTTTTGCAAGTTTCTCAAGCGTTCCCTTCAAATCTATGTGCTGAAAAGGAAAACTCCTGTCTGAAAATATACAGCGGAATCATAGGATTGTCAAGGAAAAAGCTGAAAAAAAGAAAAGTTTTTCAGTTTAAGAAGCAAGGTGCAATTTTGAAACAGTCATATCCAATAAATTCTTTTCTGATGTTAAAAAAATTAGAGCAAGTGGACAAAAGAGCGCTTTTCCCGCCGGCATTCCGGCATACAGGGAGGAAAAACTCACACAAAGAGCTCGAAAAGAAACACCACCGCGCAGCAGGACAACGCCACCAGAAACAGGCCCTTGCCCTTCCAGGCCAGAAGCGCTCCTGTAAACAGCGCCAAAAGCCCTGCTATGGGGCTTCGGGTGGCGTCCATGATGGCGGGAAAGGTCATCACGGAAAGGGTGACATAGGGAACATAATAGAGAAAAGAGCGCAGGGTCCTGTTGGTGATCTCTCTTCGGATGAGCACCAGAGGGGTCACCCGGATCAGATAGGAAACCAGGGCAGAAACCAAAATATAGATCCAGATGTTCTTCATTTCTTCACCGTCCCCTGAAATTCGGCAGGCCGCAGATCCGCTGAAGCCGAGTGCGGCCGGCAGCCAAGTCTCCAACAACTGATTTCTAACAACTAATAACTGCCTTCCCCTTCTGGCCTCGGCTTGAGGACCGCCGCCGCGAAAGAGATGAGCACCGTAAGGACAATGGTTTTGATCCCCGGAGAAATGCCGGAAAGAAAGGGCGCACGGGAGGCAAAGAAGCTCAGCGCGAAGCTTAAAAGCACCAGTATAAGCACTGCCCTGTCCTTTTTCGCGGGGGGCATGATGATAGCCAGAAACATGCCGTAAAGCCCCACGCTCAAAGCGCTGATAAGCCTCAAAGGAAGCACGTTGCCCACCGCCACCCCCAAAAAGGTGCCGATCCCCCAGCCCGGCAGAGCCAGCGCCACTGCGCCGTAGGTGTACTTCGGATCGAGGGGCCCGGGATAGGCAATGGAGATCCCGAACAGCTCGTCCGTCAGATCAAAGGCCAGGAGGAATCGATGAAAAAAGGGCGTTTTCGGGGAAAGCTTCTGGCTCAAGGCACAGCTCATCAAAAGATAGCGGGCGTTCGCCACCAGCGTCATCACAGCCACTTCCCAGTATCCCGCGCCCGCGGCCACCAGAGAAAACACCGCGTACTCTCCGGCGGAAGCGTTGTTCAAAAAGCTTTCCGTCATGGCCTCCAAAGGAGAAAATCCCGCTTTTTTCGCGGCAAAGCCCAGCGTAAAAGCCACCACGAAATAGCCTGCGGCAATGGGTACGCCGTCCCGCATTCCACGCAAAAGGACGCGGCGCCTCTCTTCCACTTTCATTTCCCTTCCCCCTTTTTTGTCCAGCGCAAAGTATACCGCGGACTGAAATGAAAAGCAAGGACTTTTCCAAGTTATTTGCAGGAAAAAGCACCACTGAAAAAAGATTTCCGCCCCGCCTCTTTCGAAACGGTGATTTGCCGAAACAAAATTTTCCCTTTTCTTTTCAGAAAGTTCTTGCATTTTAAGAAGTTATCGAATATAATAGAATATGTTGTCCGGGTGTGGCGCAGCTGGTAGCGCGCTTGACTGGGGGTCAAGAGGCCGTGAGTTCAAGTCTCGCCACTCGGACCAAAACCGTGAAGGATCAGTCGCAGGCTGAGCCCTCACGGTTTTTTGTTTGTTGCGCAAGGCTTGAACTCGAGAGAGTCTGAGCGTCAATAAAACGCGCCGGCGGTCCTCGACAGAAGCCGCCGTTTCTGCGTTTTCTATTGGAAGGGGGGAAATGTTCGGTGAAAAAAGCACAGCCTGCTTTGCAGAGCGGCGAAGCGCCGCCCTGTGAAGCGCAGGAGCGGTTTTTGGAGATCTACCGGCGTCGGGCAGACCTTGTATACCGCATCTGCTTCTCCTTTCTCAAAAATCAGGCAGATACCGAGGACGCGGTACAAAATACTTTTCTGCGGCTGCTGTCGGCCAATCCGCAGTTTCAGGATCAGGAGCACGAAAAGGCCTGGCTGATCGTCACCGCCTCCAATCTGTGCCGGGACCAGCTTCGGCATTGGTGGAGAAAGCGAGAGCCGCTGGAATGGCACGAAGAGGCGCAGGCCTCTCCCCTCTTAGGTCCGGACGAGACCCTTGAAGTATTGCTGTCTTTACCGGAAAAATACAAGCTCCCCCTCTATCTTTTCTATTATGAGGGCTACCGCAGCGGGGAGATCGCCCAGCTCATGAAAAAGCCGCCCTCCACCGTGCGCACCTATCTGCAAAAAGGCAGAGAACTTCTTCGCAGCAAACTGGGAGGTGATCTTTTTGAAGGATGATCGTTTTGACCGGGGCTCCCAAGAAGCTTTCCCGGAACAAAAACGCCTGCGCGACGCCTGGGAAAGGCTCACGCCCGGTGAAGAGGCCAAGGAGAGGATGCTTGCCCATATTCTGGAGGAAAAGCGCGCGCCCGCTTCCCCAGCCCGAACTTTTCAGGCGGCCTCCCGGAGAAGAAACGCCTGGGTGCTCGCCTTAGGCTGCCTGCTGCTGTTTTTCTGCCTTTCTCCGCTTTTCAGAATGATTTCTCCTCTCCCGGATCAGCTTCAGGGTGAAACCGGCGCTGCCGCGCAGGACACCAATACCGGCAGAGCATCGGAAGAAAGCTTTCCGGCATGCGAGGAAGCTCCCTGTGACAGCAAGGCCGAACTCATTTTGGAAGCGGCCCCGCAGCAGGAAGCCGAAGAGCTGGTTTTGAAGGATTCCTCCGGGCTGTATGCCTGTTATGAGGAAAACCCGGAAGCGTTCTTCCCGTTTGATTTTTCCGCTTCGGAAGACTCCCTTGCTCCCGAATCAAAAACAGCGGCTGATTCCGGCGCCGCAAAGTCCGATTTGACCGTTTTGGGAGAAGTCTCCTCCATCAGGTTTCTTCAAATCTTTCGGGAAGACGGCTCCCTTTTCACCCGGAGCGCAGTGGTGACGCTTCAGGTGCTCTCCCGCCTTACAGGAGAAACGCCCAGCGATACCCTTACGCTAACTTTGCCGGAAGCCGTGCTGAAGGGGCTCTCTTCAGGCCCCTGGGAACTGCCGGAGGAAGGCAGGAAAGGGATCTTCACTCTCACGCCTGCCGGGGGGAAAACCCTGGAAACAGACGGCGCTGTTTTGTACTGGAGCGACCTGGGAGAGTTTCTTCTGGAGGAAAAAGACCTGGAGCTTCTGATTTTGCAGGGAACAGACCGGCTTCTCTATCAGGAAGACAGCTTTCAAAAGCTTTCCCCAAAAATGACTTTGGAAGAGGCGGCACAAGTAGTTGTCAGTCATTAGATGTTAGATATTAGAGAAGAGCTTTTTTCTGACGACTAACATGCTTGAAATGCCCGGTAAAACTGACAGAGGATTGTACTCTTTCTTATCTCCTCAGGCGCTGCGCGCCAGCTCTCCTTAAAAACAAGGGGAGCCTAAGAGCAAAAAGCCCCCGGCATTTGCCGGGGGCTTTTTGTGGTGTTTTCGGTGATTCAGACTGCTAAAAGTGATCGCTTTGCGATTATTTCAAAACCGGACTCATAGAACGATCCAGAAGAAGTCCGGTGCTTTTCCGGAGGAAAAGAGAAACGCTTCGCGTTTCAGACCTTCTTCCAGAATAACAACGGCAGAGCCGTTAAAAAACTATCTGCTTTTAAAAAGTCCGGTGCTTTTCTGAAAGAAAAGAGGGGCGCTTCGCGCCCCAGGACTTCTTCCAGAATAACAACGGCAGAGCCGTAACAATTTAAACCGCTTGGAGAAGCCCGATGCTTTTCCGAAGGAAAAGAGAAGTGCTTCGCACTTCAGGGGTTCTCGTAAGTGATCGCTTTGCGATCACTTTACCATCCCCGCTACCTCAGAAGCAAAGTCGTCCACTCTCTTCTCCAGGCCTTCGCCCTTTTCAAAGCGAGTGTAAGCGGCGATCTTGATGTCTCCGCCCAGCTCCTTGGCAACAGACTCGGTATACTGCTTCACCGTCATGCTGCTGTCCTGCACATAGATCTGGTCCACAAGGCAGATCTCCTTGAAGAACTTGCTCAGCCGGCCGGAAACGATTTTCTCAGCGATATTGGCAGGCTTGCCCTCGTCCACGATCTGCTGGGTGAGGATCTCTTTTTCCTTCTCCACGCGCTCGGCAGGGACCTGGCTCTCGTCCAGATACTCTGCGTTCATGGCGGCGATCTGCATGGCGATATTTTTGGCGTAAGCCTTGAAAGCGTCTGTGCCCGCGACGGCGTCTGTAGTGTCAAACTTTACCAATACGCCGATACGGCCTCCGGCATGAACATAGGAGGTCACAACGCCCTCATAGCGGGCAAAGCGGCGAATTTTGATATTCTCACCGATGGTGAGGATCTTCTCCTTCAAAAGGGCGTCTACGGTCTCCTCAGAGCCGGAAGCCTTCTCTGCCAGCAGAGCCTCCACATCGGCGGGGGCTTTGTCGATCACCGTGTTGGCACAGGTCTTGACAAAGGCCTGGAATTCGGCGTTCTTGGCCACGAAATCGGTCTCGGCGTTGATCTCGATAACAGCGCCCACCTTGCCGGACGCGTCCGTAGTGGCAAAGGCCACGCCCTCGGCGGCGATGCGGCCTGCCTTTTTGACGGAAGCGGCCAGACCCTTCTCACGAAGGAAGTCGATAGCCTTGTCCATATCTCCGTTAGACTCGGTGAGAGCCTTCTTGCAATCCATCATGCCGCAGCCGGTCTTTTCCCGCAGCGCGGCAACGTCTTTTGCAGTAAAATTCATTTCATGCTCATCCTTTCTGTTTCTCTTCTTCTATCAAAACCGGAAAACGCCGTGGGAAACGGACGGGCAGGCCGCTCCTGCCCTCAGGAACACACCCCGCCGTCAAAAACCCACGGGCGCTCTCTGAATTTCTGAATTCGGCTTACGCTTCCTCGGAAGACTCTTCGGCGGTCTCGGCCTCAGCTTCTCCCTCTTCGACTCCGCCCTCTTCGGCTTCGTCTTCTCTGGCAGCGGCGCCCATCTGGCCCTCTCTGCCCTCGATCACAGCGTCAGCCATGGCGCCGGCGATCAGCTTGACAGCGCGGATGGCGTCGTCATTGCCGGGGATCACATAGTCGATCTCATCGGGGTCGCAGTTGGTGTCCACGATGGCCACGATGG
>CAZMFF010000035.1:0-30444 GCA_964565505.1 uncultured Acutalibacter sp.
CAAAATCGCCACCGCCCTGGAGGCCCACCAGGTGCAGCTGATGAAAGACATCGTGATGCTGGACAAGCTGTACGACATGAACCTCAACTACCACAAAGAGCTGTCCATGTACATTCTGGCGGGCAAAAAGAAACTGCAGAAGGAGCGGGCCACCACATTGGTACAGCTGCAGAATAAGGCAAAGGCCTCCGGCCTTGCAGAGGACGCTCAGGCGGCCAATGACTTTGCCCAGCAGTGCGATGGCTTTGAAAAGAAGCTGCACGATCTGGAGCTGACCCGCATGGTATCGGTGCAGATGTCTCCTCAGATCCGTCTGGTACAGAATAACGATAAGATCATGACGGAGAAGATCCAGTCCACCCTGGTCAATACCATTCCTCTGTGGAAAAGCCAGATGGTGCTGGCCTTGGGGGTTGCCCATTCCGAGCAGGCGGTAAAGGCTCAGCGGGAAGTATCCAATATGACCAATGAGCTATTGAAGAAAAACGCCGAAAAGCTGAAGATGAGCACCATCGAGACCGCGAAGGAGTCTGAACGGGGCGTGGTGGATATGGAGACCCTGCGAAGTACCAACCAGTCTCTGATCCAGACGCTGGACGAGGTGGTAAAGATCCAGGACGAGGGCCGGGCAAAGCGCCGTCAGGCGGAAGCGGAGCTGGGCCGTCTGGAAGGAGAGCTCAAGCAGAAGCTTTTGGATATCCGGGGCTGAGCAACGGTTTCCAAAAGATGAGAAGAAAAACCCATGGAAAGAGAAAGGAGAGAGCTTATGAAAAAGAAAACCATTACGGCAGCGCTTGTCATGGCGGGAATGCTGATTTTGTCTCTTCCGCTGGGGGCTCACTCCTCTCTTTCCAGGCTTCGGGAAAAGGCGGAGGAAGACTTCTACTATGATTCCACCCAGTTTTCCATCTGGGAGGGAGTGGAAAAGAGAGAAGAGGCGGCCTTGAATCTGGTGACGCTTTCCAGGCGCTACGAGGGGAAAAACGACGCTCTTTCCGGGCTTGCCGACGAGGTGGAGCGGGCTGTAAAGCTCAGCGAGAGCACCTATGAAAACAGCGAGGAAAAGGTGGAGGCCAATCAGGCGCTGGGTGCCGCGGCAGAGGCCTTATGCGACGAGCTGGGCCAGACAGAGCTTTCGGAGAAGGACGCCCGGTATCCGGAGTCTCTCATCCGGGAGATGACTTCACAGGAAGATCAGATCGAACGCTCCAGCTACAACGACGCGGCGAGAGCCTATAACGAACAGCTTGAGAAATTCCCCATCCGTTTTCTCCGGCATATGGCGTTTTTGGAGCCTCTCCCGGTCTATGGCGAGTAAGGAAGGATTTATGGCAGGAGAAGGCGTTCCCGCCGGGTTTTCGGAAAGGGAGGAGTTTCTATGAGAGAGAAGGCAGGAAGAAGGGCAGTCAGCTTTTTTGCGGCTGTCCTTTTATTCGTAACGATGGCCGCGGGAGCTTTGGCAGCAATCCCGGAGCGACCGGAAAATCTCTATGTGCTGGATAATGCGAATGTGCTTTCCAGTGAGACGCAGCGTGAGATCGTCAGGGAAAACGAGAAGCTTTTTGACCGCACCGGGGCGGAAGTCGTTGTAGTGACAGTGGATTTTCTGGACGGAAAAAGCATCCGGGATTACTCCTACGAGCTTTTTGAAAGCTGGGAGATCGGCTCTTCCGAGAGAAATAACGGTCTGCTTCTGGTGCTTTCCGTGGCGGAGGACACCTATTACGCCATGCCGGGCTATGGGATCGAAGACTTTCTCACCGGGGAAAGGCTGGACGCGCTTCTCAATGAAAATTTGGAGGAGGATTTCGCGGCCGGGCAGTATGATGCCGGAGTCCGGAAATTTTTCGGCGCCGCGGTGGATGAGCTGGAAGCTTACTATCAAAAGGGCGGGGCCGAGCCGGAGGACGGCGGCTATGGGGAAGACGGCTGGGAGGATAACGGCTATTTCGAGGAATCCTCTTTTCGTTCCCTGCTTCGCATAGTGGTACGGGTCATTGGATCAGTGGTCGTGGTGATCCTGCTGGTGCTTTTAGTCTCTGTGCTGAGTTCAGGAGGCAGAAGAGGCCCCAAAGGCGGCTCCGGCGGTTCCGGCGGATTTTTCCGGGGCCTGCTTCTGGGCAGGGCCATTGGCAGAAGCTACCGGCGGCGTCCGCCATTTGGTGGTCCGCCGATAGGAGGCCCGCCCTTTGGCGGCCCTCGTCCTCCGATGGGAGGCTCGCGCCCCCGCTCTCCCTTTGGGGGCTCTCGCCCCGGGGGCTTCCATCACGGCGGCGGAGCGTCCAGAGGAGGGGGCTTCAGCCGGGGAGGCTCCACCCGGGGCGGGGGAGCCGGAAGAGGCAGATAGCTGCCTGAGGCCCGTTTTCAAAGAGCATAAGAGGAGAAGCGGATGAAGCGATATTTTTTATTCGATCTGGACGGAACGATCACGGATACCGGGGAAGGGATCCTGAAAAGCGTTTGCTATGCTTTGGAGGCCTTCGGGATCCGGGAAGAAAAGGAAGAAAAGCTGCGTCGGTTCGTAGGGCCGCCGCTTTCCTGGTCCTTTGAAACCTATTATGGGTTTTCCAAAGAAGAGGCGCAAAGGGCTGTGGAGAAGTACCGGGAGCGCTACCGGGAAAAGGGCGTGTTTGAAAATAGCCTCTATCCCGGCATCCGGGAGGTGCTGGAGTTTCTCTCCCAAAGAGCTTCGGTCTGCCTTTCTACTTCAAAGCCGCTGGTGTTTGCAAGACAGATCCTTGCCATGCGGGGGATCGATGGATTTTTCTCCCAGATCGTGGGGGCGAACCTGGACGGTACCATGACGGAAAAGGACCAGGTGATCCGGGAGACGCTTCACCGCTTGGGAGATCCGCCGCCCAGGGAAGCGGTGATGATCGGAGACCGGCGCTTTGACATAGAGGGGGCAAAGAAGAACGGCCTGGAAAGCGTGGGCTGCGCCTGGGGGTATCCGGAAAAGGGGGAGCTGGAAGCGGCCGGGGCAGACTACCTGTGCGAAACGGTCCCCGAGCTTTTACGGCTGGGGAAAGAGCTATTGCAGCCGTAACCCTTTTTTTCTCAAGGGCTGCAGCTGCTGTTCTCAACGAGTATTTGGAATATGAGATGGAAATCAGAGAGGGCCGGTGCAGCGCGGCACCGGCCCTCTCCGAAAACAAAATGAAGAAAAATGAAGAACTCCGATTGGAAGGAAAGAACTCAAAGCTCAACAGCGGGAAGAGCGGCGAGGCTTTCCTCGATCTCGCTGTCGGTGGGAATGGTATCGGTCATTTTACCGTCGTTGAATTTTTCATAGGCGGTCATATCGAAATATCCGGTGCCGGTAAGGCCGAAGACGATGGTCTCCTCTTTTCCGGTCTCCTTGCACTTTAACGCTTCGTCGATGGCGGCCCGGATGGCGTGGCTGGATTCCGGCGCGGGCAGGGTACCCTCTACCCGGGCGAACAGCTCGGCCGCCTCAAAGACAGAGGTCTGCTCCACCGCCACGGCTTCCAAAAGCTTGTCATGATAGAGCTGGGAGAGCACAGAGCTCATGCCGTGATACCGAAGCCCTCCCGCATGGTTTGCGGAGGGGATAAAGTTGGAGCCCAGGGTGTACATTTTGGCCAGAGGGCACATCATACCGGTATCGCAGAAGTCATAGGCGTACTTTCCTCTTGTGAAGGAGGGGCAGGAGGCGGGCTCTACGGCGATAAACCGGTAATCCGCCTCGCCTCTGAGCTTCTCTCCCATAAAGGGGGCGATGAGTCCTCCTAAATTGGAGCCGCCTCCCGCGCAGCCGATGATCACATCCGGCTTGATCCCGTATTTATCAAGAGCTGCCTTGGTTTCCAGGCCGATGATGGACTGGTGCAGCAGCACCTGATTGAGCACGCTGCCCAATACATACCGGTATCCCGGGGTAGAGGCAGCCACTTCCACCGCTTCCGAAATGGCGCAGCCCAGGCTTCCCGTAGTGCCGGGGTGGGCCTTGAGGATCCTTTTTCCCACCTGAGTGCTCTCAGAGGGGGAGGGTGTGACAGAGGCGCCGTAGGTGCGCATCACTTCCCGGCGGAAGGGCTTTTGTTCAAAGGAGATCTTTACCATGAACACCTTGCAGTCCAGGTCGAAATAGGAGCAGGCCATGGAGAGGGCGGTGCCCCACTGCCCGGCGCCGGTTTCCGTTGTGACGCCCTTAAGCCCCTGCTTTTTCGCGTAGTAGGCCTGGGCGATAGCGGAATTCAGCTTGTGAGAGCCGGAGGTGTTGTTTCCCTCGAATTTGTAATAGATCTTGGCCGGAGTATCCAATGCCTTTTCCAGAAAATACGCCCGCACCAGCGGAGAGGGACGGTACATTTTATAAAAGGTGAGGATCTCCTCGGGGATCTCAAAAAACGGGGTGTTGTTGTCCAGCTCCTGCCGCACCAGCTCGTCGCAGAACACGGGAGTCAGCTCCTCAAAGGTCATGGGATTCAGCGTGCCGGGGTTCAACAGGGGCGAAGGCTTGTTTTTCATATCCGCCCGGAGATTATACCAGGCTTTTGGCATCTCTTTTTCTTCCAGAAAAATTTTGTAGGGGATTTTTTCCATCTCGATCATCCTTTCTTTCCATAAAGAATTTTATTGGAGCAAGGGGAAAAAGTTTCAGGAAAAATTCAGAATGGCAAAAGAAAAAGCATTTGTCCTTGATTCTAGGACAAATGCTTTGAAACATCTGCGGTGCCACCTAAATTCACCCCGAAGGGTGCGCTCTTTCGCGTACTGCCATACGCTAGCCGCTGTAACGGTCGGCCTCCGTCTCCCCTAACACACATTGCCTGCATTCTGCACTGCCCACTGGGGTTAGACACTGCCTGCAAAGGTGCGCTCGGTTTGCCCTCATGGGTCCATTCCTTTTTGGCCGCATTGCCGGATTTCCACCCTCGCCGGCTCTCTGAAAACACGGGCTTCAAAAAGTACTCTTCCCATTCATAGGTTTCTCCTATTGCCGCTACTATAGCACAGGAAAATAGCTTTGTCAAGAAAAAGTTTTAAAGTGGTCTTGTACTAAAGCAAGAAATCGGAAGGACGCCTTCGTCATGCGGGCCGGAAACTACACGTTGAACCGGAATAAAACGATATCCCCATCCTGCATCACATATTCCTTGCCCTCGGAGCGGACCAGGCCCTTCTCCCTTGCGGCAGTCATGGACCCTACGCTCATCAGCTCGTCAAATCCGATCACCTCTGCCCGGATAAAGCCCCGTTCAAAGTCCGTGTGGATCTTTCCGGCGGCCTGAGGCGCCTTGGTGCCCTTTTGGATGGTCCAGGCCCGTACCTCCGGCTTTCCGGCGGTGAGGTAGGAGATCAGCCCCAGAAGGGAGTAGCAGGCGGAGATCAGCCGGTCAAGACCGGATTCCTTCAGCCCCATGTCAGAGAGGAACAGCTCCTTTTCCTCCGGCTCCATGCCGGAGATATCCGCCTCGATCTGGGCGCAGATGGGCATTACAGCCGCGTGCTCGCTTTGGGCAAATTCCTTTACGGTCTGGAAATAGGGGTTCGACTCCACTCCCCCCTGGAAGTCTTCCTCGCTCATATTGGCGGCAAAAATAATGGGTTTATTGGTGAGAAGAGATACGGTGGAAAGCAGCTCCTTTTCCTCTTGTGTGCACTCCACGCTTCTGGCAGAGCGGCCTTCCTCCAGGGCGTCTTTGACCCGAAGGAAGAAGTCCAGCTCTGTCTGGTACTTCTTGTCCGCCTTGAGCATCTTTCTGGTTTTATCGATACGCCGGTCCAACACCTCGATATCAGAGAGGATCAGCTCCAGGTCGATGGTTTCGATATCCCGCTTCGGGTCGATGCTGCCCTCCACATGGATGATATCGTCGTTGACAAAGCAGCGCACCACATGGACGATGGCGTCTACCTCCCGGATATTGGAAAGGAATTTGTTTCCCAGGCCTTCTCCCTTGGAGGCGCCTTTTACCAGGCCCGCGATATCCACAAATTCAATGGTGGCAGGAGTGAATTTCTCCGGCTCATACATTTTGGCAAGCGCGTCAAGTCTTTTGTCCGGTACCGCTACCACGCCCACATTGGGCTCGATGGTGCAGAAAGGGTAGTTTGCAGACTGAGCCCCCGCGTTGGTAATGGCGTTGAAAAGTGTGCTCTTCCCCACATTGGGAAGGCCTACGATGCCAAGCTTCATAAGGAACACGACCCCCATATCATGGATTCGATGCTTTTTTAAAAGATATCTCCGCTATTATATATCAATTTCCGGGGAATGGCAACCAAAAACCGTTGTGTCCGGCAGGTTCAGGGAAAGCCCTCTTTCCCTTGACAACCGGCAGGGAAAAGATATACAATAAAAAACATAAATAGAAAAAAATTCTGTCGAGGAAGCTGCCGCGCGCTTTTCTCTCTGCGGATCGCTGCGGAGGAAAACGCAAACACAGTATGGTGGAAGGAGTGTTGTTTGTGATGAAAATTTCAGTGGATACCTATGTGGGAGACAGAGGCTGGGCCTGCCGCTGCTTTACTTTGGAGGGTGCAGAAAAGGCGGAGGTCCGCCTGGAGCTTGCAAAGGCGCAGGGAAGCTCTGCGCCGGTGAAGGCCGCCATCGAAAACACGGAGGTCCGGGACGGCCGGCTGGTGGTCACACCTGCCGAATTCCCCTATGGATCCGATTGGACGCTGTATGTGGACGGAAAAGCCTATACCCGCCGGGATGTCTCAGAAGAGCGGGTAGAGGGGCTGGACCGGTTCGAGGCAAAGCAGGAGGGGGAGGTGCTGTACCGGCTCTGCAGCCCGGAATGCTCGGCGCCCAGACCCCTGATCCTGTTTCTCCACGGCGGAGGAGAGTCGGGCTTTGACAATTTTACGCAGATGGTGGGCACCATCGGGGCCATTCACCTGGCTGGCCTGTACCCGGATATGTATGTCATGGCGCCGCAGGCTCCTGCCCGTCCTGCCGGGGTCCCACTTCCGCCGCTGTCGCGAAGCTTTGCCGAAAGCAGCCTGAGCCCGGCATATGGATGGAACCGGTCCTATCTCTCTAAGGTGTGCGACATCATCCGCAGGATGATCGAGGAAGGAAAGGTAGACCCCTGTCGCGTCTATGTCACCGGCATGTCTATGGGCGGCGGCGGGACCTTGACCGCCATGAGCGTGGGCGCAGACCTGTTTGCGGCGGCGGCTCCCATCTGCCCCACCATGACGCCGGAAATCTATGAGATCCTCAAAGGGCTTACCCATGCGAAGATCTGGATCTCCACAGCCTATGTGGATCACACCATTTACCGCCACAAGTACATAGTGGACGGCATTATGGAGCTGAAGGACAGGGGGAATCAAAACGCCCGCCTGACCCTTTACAGCCCGGAAGAGCTGGAGGCCTATGGGATCGCGACAGAACCCGATCTTACTTTGCAGGAGCGCTTCGGCGCGAACCACGCCTCCTGGATCCTGACTTATCACGATGAGCACGGGATCCTCAGCTGGCTGACAGAGCAGGTCAAATGATCTGAAACAAAGAGTTTTCCTGCGGCGGCGTCTTTTTGAAAACAAATGCGATACGCGCTGCCGCCGCGATCGATAAGTTCGGCGCCGGGATCTGTTCTTTTTTCCGGCGAGCTTTAAAAGGGAGGTGAAAAGAATATTATTGATCATTGATGCGGCTCCATGCAAGGTTTGAGGACGCTGCATGGAGAGACCTTAAGGTCCTCAGGCTTTGCAACCGGACATTTATAGAAAAGTCAAAGGAGCAAAGTCAATGAAAAATTTAAAACAACTCAGATCCTATTTGCTGCTGTGGGGCACCCAGACCTTTTCCGCCTTAGGCAGCGGGATGACAAGCTACGCGCTGGTGCTGTGGATCTACCTTCGCAGCGGCTCCGCCCTGGAGACGGCCATGCTGTCTGTATGCTCTTACGCCCCCTATGTGATCATGAGCATCTTCGCCGGGGCGCTGAGCGACCGGTGGAGCAAGAAGCGCACCATGCTGGTGTGCGATTTCCTGGCCGCTTTGAGCACGGTGGCCGTGTTCCTGCTCATCAAGACGGACACGCTGAGCCTGTGGCACCTGTATCTTCTCAATGCCTTGAACGGGCTGATGAACACCATTCAGCAGCCTGCAAGCGAGGTGTCCGCCACTTTGCTGATCCCAAAGGACTACTACCAGAAGACCAGCGGGCTTCGTTCGTTTTCCCAGTCTCTAAACTCCATCCTGACCCCGATCTTGGCAACGGCGCTTTTCTCTTTCCTGGGGATAGACGCTGTGATCGCGGTAGACCTCTTCACCTTCCTCATAGCCTTTTTCACCCTGCTTTTCGGGATCCGGATCCCGGAGGGCGAGATGCAAAAGGAAAAGGAAGAATCTCTGCTGTCTTCCGCAAAACAGGGGCTTGTATGGCTTCGGAAAAACGCGCTGGTCTCCCGTCTCATCCTGTTTCTCGCGTGCATCAATCTGGTGGCTTCTGTGTATGACGCGGCCCTGCCCGCCATGCTGTTGTCGAAGCCCCAGGGCGGAGAAGCAGCCTTGGGGTGGGTCAACACCTGCGCCGGGATCGCGACGCTGCTGGGCAGCGTTTTCGTCACCCTGCTCCCCGCGCCCAAAAACCGGGTAAAGGTCATCTGTCTGACCCTGTTTGTGTCCATGTGCAGCGAGAATTTCCTGCTGGCCTTCGGAAACCATACCGCGGTGTGGTGCTTTGGGGCGGTGCTGGGATGGATGTTGATCCCCCTGATGAATGCCAATATGGATGTGATCTTCCGAAACAGCATTCCGTTGGAGATGCAGGGGAGAGTCTATTCCTGCCGCAATACCCTTCAGTTTTTCACCATTCCCCTGGGCTTTTTGTCAGGAGGTTTCCTGGTGGATAAGGTCTTTGAGCCGCTGATGGCTCAAAAGCCCGCAGACAGTATTCTTCGGGCCGTGTTCGGCGAGACCAAGGGCTCCGGCGCCGCGCTGCTGTTTTTCGTGATCGGCGTGATCGGGGTTTTGGTCTGTGTCTTCTTTAGCTTTCGCCTGCGAAAATTTCGCTGGAATGACGCGGAGCATCAGCAGGAGGAAGAGCCAGAGGGCGCAAAGGCCTGATAGGATCTTCATAGAGGCTTAAAAAGAACGGGCAACTGCCAATCGCGGCAGCTGCCCGTTTGTAGTTTTATTGGATCCGCAGAGGGAACTGGGCTTACAGTGTATAGGAGAATTCTTTTGAAAGCCACTTGAGGCAAAGGTCCATCCACTGGGCGTTGTGGGAGTCGGCAGAGCCCACCTCTTCTGTGCACACGGACATTCCGTGGCCGCCCTCCGGGAAAAGATGTGCCTCGAAGGAGACCCCGGCTTTCTTGAGCGCGGCCATAAGCTTCAGGGAGTTTTCCACCGGTACGCAGTCGTCGGGAACCGTATGCCACAAAAAGGCGGGGCAGGTTTTTTCGCTTACATGGCGGTCCAGAGAGAAATACTCATAGCCGGGCGTGCCCGGCTTGCAGCCGCTGACATGCTCAATGGAGCCTACATGGGCAAACTCGTCGGCGGTGATCACGGGATAGCCTAAGATCATGGCGTCCGGCCGGTTTTTCCCGCCGTGATTGTCATAACCCTTCAAAAGCTCCGGGTCGTCCCACATGGTTCCCAGCGAGCAGGCCAGATGTCCTCCTGCGGAAAAGCCGCACACGGCGATGTGAGTGGGGTCGGCATAATAGGACTTTGCCCGTTCACGGATCTGGACCACCGTTTCGGAAAGCTCTTTTAAGGGGCGGAAATCTTTGGCCTTTTCCTCTACGGAATAGGTGAGGGTGAACACCTGATACCCAGCGGCGAAAAAGCGCAGGGCTACAGGGTCTGCCTCGCGCTGAGACACCATGACATAGCCGCCTCCGGGACACAGGACGACGCAGGGATACTTCTCCCTTCTGGTTTCCATTTCCGTGATAGGCTCATGCAGATAGCCGATGACCTGGGCCTCAGAATCCGGAAGAGGTGAAAAGACGATTTTTTCCATAGGTTTATTCTCGCTTCCTTTTTTGCGGCCCGCGTTTTGAGAAAAACAGACGGGAAGGGCCGGTAAGATATTTTTATTATCGGGGGAGCGGGCTGTTTTGTCAAGCAGACAGCGCTTGATTTTTTCTCTCTTTTCCCGTATAGTGAAAGGAGCTCAGGCGGGAAGCGCCTGAAAAAGTGACGACGGCAGGGAGTGAGAAGCTAATGGGACCTTATGATTATGTGGTGGAAAAGATCGAGGGAGAATACGCCTATCTGCGCAGAGAGGACCTTCCAGAGCAGGAGGAGCCTCTTTTTATCGCCATGGCGCTGCTGCCCCAGGGAGTGGATGTGGGGACGAAGCTCCATTGGGAGAACCTCGTCTATTCCATTGAGGAGTAGTTTTTCGTCTGTCTTCTCAAAACAGAAAAAGGACTCAAAGCGTTTCCCGCTTTGGGTCCTTTTTGGATAGGAGAAGGTTATTGTCCGCCGCCCAGCTGGGTAATAGCCGTCTTGATGGCAGACAGCACATTGGGGTCCTTTTCCCGCTCTAAACGGTATCTTAAATGGGCGCTGGCATGCTCGTTTTTCATAACGCCCAAAGCGGCAGCCGCAGCCGCGCGCACATCGGGGTCCTCCTCTGAAAGCATGGGCACCAGAAGATTAAAGCTGTCATCTCTGCCGATCTTTCCCATTCCGGCAATAGCGGAAAGCCTTACCGTCTTATCCTTGTCGCGGGAAAGCTTCAAAAGAACTGCTTCCTTTCCGCTTTCCACTGCTTTTGCCACTTTTTCCATCTTGCCGCCGAACATACTGAAAACCTCGCTTTTTTATATTTTTTGAGACTTCCGGACGCCGGAGAGGCACAAATACCTCTTTGCTGATCCCGCTCGGCGCGGAGAAATCCCATATTTCGCCAATTTGTTAGCTTACTAACAAAAAGTCTAACAAAAAACTGTGAAAAAGCTGTGGGAAAAATATGAATATTTTGTAAATTTCTAGGGTTTGCCCTGAGCCTTATCCCGCTTCTTTTCGCAGGGAAGGATAAGGATAAAGCAGGTGGACCCGCCCTCGGAACGCACGGTAAGCTTTCCCTTGTGAAGCTCGGCGGTCTGCTTGGCAATGGCCAGGCCCAGGCCGTGGCCGCCGGTATCCTGCCGGGCCGGGTCTCCTCGGTAAAAGCGTTCAAACAGGTGGGGAAGGGCTTCCGGCGCAATGGGGTCGCCCTGGTTTTCTACGGTGAGCTTCGCGTGACGGGACGCGGCGGAAAGCCCTACACGGATATCGGAGCCGGGGTAGGAGTACTTCAGGGCGTTATCCAACAGCGCTTCAATGAGTTTGTGAAGCTCTGCCGGGTCGCCGGAGAGGAAGAGGCCCTCCTGGACGGAGCAAACCAGCCTTTTTCCCTGTTCAAAGGCGGCAGCCTCCAGAAGAAGCACATTCTCCGAGACCAGATAGGAGAGATCCACCCGCTGGAAATGGGGGGCCCTCCCAATTTCCTCTGCTCGAGTCAAGGATAAAAGCTCCTCTGTGAGGCACTTCATCCGAAGGCCCTCTGCCCGGATGTTTTCCGCCCAGCGTAAGGTTTCCTCAGAGCCTTCCCTCACAAGCAGCTCGGCGTTGGAGAGGATAACGGTCAAAGGCGTTTTCAGGTCGTGAGAGGCGTCCGCCACAAATTGCTTTTGGGAAAGCCAGGCCCGCTCTACCGGGCGGGTCGCCCAGCGGGAAAGAAGCAGACTTGCCAAAAAGGAGACAAGCAGAGTAAGCCCTCCGATCAAAAGAGAGCTTTTTACCAGCTGGGCGATGGCCGCCGATTCCATGGAGGTATCGGCGAAGGCTGCCACAAGCCCCTGCGGCCTTTCCCGCTTTGCGTAGCGCAGATGCAGCCCGGGAAAGGAGCCGAAGCTTTCTCCCTGCTCCACCTGCCGCATCAGCTTGAGAAGGTCCTCTTCAGGAAGCTCTTTGTCCAGAGGAATGTTCTGCGTCAGCAGGACGGCCTTGTCCCCCTGCAGAAGGGCGGTGAACAGCACATAGCGATCCTCTCTTTTCGGGCTTTCGGGCTTCTCTTCGGGAAAAGTCGGTTCCTCGCCTTTTTGAGAAAGCATTTTTGCGCTCTCCCACAGGGCTTTTTTTAAATGGGTTTTGCTTTCCTGCTCCAGGCCGCTGCGGGTAGACAGCAGCAGGGCAAGAAACATTCCCAGCAGAATGGCCCCGGCAACGCCCATCACCACTGCCACAAATTTCACACGCAGTTTTTGGATCATATGTCCTTCCTTTCCGGCCGTGTTTCTTCCTGCTTTGGGGCCTTGAGATAATAACCCAGCCGACGGGCCGATTCAATGGTGATGGGGCAGCCCAGATGGGCAAGCTTTTTGCGCAGGAAAGAGATGTATACCTCCACATGGTTGTCCACCGCGCTGGAATCGTACCCCCAGGCCTTCAGCAGCAGAGTCTCTTTGGAGACCACCGCGTCGCGGCTGAGAAGGAGCAGGCGCAGGATCTCGAATTCTTTTGCACTTAAACGGATCCGGCGCTGCCGGAAGCTCAATTGACAGGAGGAAAGGTCCAGGGAGAGGCCGTGAAAGGAGAGCGTTTCCGGCGTGATATCCTCTCCCCGCCGCATCAGAGCCCGCAGGCAGGCCAATAGCTCGCCGGTGTCAAAGGGCTTGGTGAGATAGTAATCCGCGCCGAAGTCCAGGCCCTGAACTCTGTCCTGGGTCTCAGACCGGGCACTGAGCATCAGCACAGGGGTGGAAACTCCGGCTTTCCTCAGCTCGCGGATCACCTGAAAGCCATCCTTTTTCGGAAGCATCACATCCAGGATAACGGCGTCGTAAATTCCGCTTAAAGCGCAGTCCAATCCGCTTTCGCCGTCGTAGGCTGCGTCGGCGGTGTATCGATTGCGGGAAAGCAGCTCGCAAAGGGTATTCGCAAGGCGTTTCTCATCCTCTATTACCAGGATCCTCACAAAAGACAGCTCCTTTTCACAGTCAGTCATTTTCCTATCTCTATTTCAGAAAAGCTTTGTGTTCATTTTATGAAGAGAAACTGAAAAGAAGCTGAAGCTCTGTTTTTTTAAGGGTTTTTTAAGGCTTTGCTCCTATATTGGGAAAACACAGAGGGCTTTATGACTTTTAATCACAGAACTATCGGCGGAAAGGAGCAAAGAAAATGGCAGAAAAGCCACGGCACGAATATAAATTTGCGCTGAGCCAAAAGGACTATCTCACCGCGCGCTCCCGATTGAGAGCTGTGCTGAGGCAGGACCCGCATACCGGAGAGAGGGGAGGCTACACCGTTTCCAGCGTGTATTTTGACGATCCCTTTGACAGAGCGCTTCGGGAAAAGCTGGACGGTGTAGAGCCGAGAGAAAAATTTCGCCTGCGGTATTATAACGGAGACCTTTCCTTCTTCTCTCTGGAAAAGAAGGCGAAGCGGGGAGGACTTTGCTATAAGCAGTCCGATGCCCTTCGCCGGGAGGAGGGCTTTTGCCTGCTTCAGGGCGACTTTTCCTGGGCGAGAGGAGAAGGCCGCCCGGTGGTGAGAGAGCTTTCGGGAAAGTGGACCACCCGCCAGCTTCGCCCCCGGGTGCTGGTGGAATATTTCAGGGAGCCCTTTCTCTTTTCTTCGGGAAACGTGCGGGTGACGCTGGATAGCTCCATCCACTCCCGGCTGTTTGTTCCGGGAAGCTCCTTGGAGCGTCTTCCCCCGGCCTGCCCCACAGGCGGGGGGACCGTGCTGATGGAGGTCAAATATGATGAATTCCTGCCGGAACTTATTCGGGACCTGGTGCGGCTTTCCGCCAGGCAGGCCTCTTCCTTTTCCAAATACGCAGCCTGCCGGATCTTTGGATAAAAACCTTGAAATTGTGAAGCGCTTTGCCGCTTCCATCAAACTTTAAAAACAGGAGGAAAACAATGACAACCTTTCAGGATATCTTCAAGTCGAATTTTTTAGAGAATATTGCAAGCGTTACGATCTTTGACATGGTCCTTTCCATTTTGCTCGCTTTCTGCCTGGGGCTTTTTATCTTTCTCGTCTATAAGAAGACCTACAGCGGCGTGATGTATTCCCCGGGCTTCGGCGTGTCTTTGATCGCCATGACGATGATCACCACCCTGGTGATCCTGGCGGTGACCAGCAATGTGGTGCTTTCCTTAGGTATGGTGGGCGCTTTGTCCATCGTCCGTTTCCGCACGGCCGTCAAGGAGCCGCTGGACATCACCTTTCTCTTCTGGGCCATCGCGGCGGGGATCGTGCTGGCGGCGGGGATGATCCCGTTAGCCGTGTTCGGCAGCGTGGTGATCGGCGTGATGCTGCTGATCTTCGTGAACCGCAAGCCCCACCATTTTCCCTATATGGCGGTGATCTCCTGCGACAGCCCGGAGGCGGAAAGACTGGCCGGTGAATTTTTAAAGGCCCATGTGGAAAAGAGCGCGGTGAAAAGCAAGACTGTGGCTCCGGGACATATCGAGCTCAACTGCGAGGTGCGCCTCAAGGAGGGGGAGACGGGGTTCTTAAATGAGCTTGCCGCCCTGCCCGGGGTTTTGGAGGCGGTCTTAGTCAGCTACAACGGCGAATATATGGGCTGAGTTCCAGCCGGAAGGGTCTTACCATGAGTAACAGTAAGAAGATGAACAGGATCTGCGCGGCCTTTACAGCCGTGATGCTGCTTGTCAGCGGGGCGCTTCTTCTGGGCGGGAAAAGCTTTCTGGCGTCTGCGGACACCATGCCTCTCTACGAAAAGAAGCTGTTTTCCGATGAAGATCAGGTCCACCAGATCGAGATCACAGCAAAGGAAGGCGACTGGGAGGAAATGCTGCAAAACGCCATGGCGGAGGAGTATATCCCCTGCGATGTGGAGATCGACGGCGAGCAGTGGACCCATGCGGCGATCCGCCCAAAGGGGAACACCTCTTTAAGCACGGTGGAGGCTTCCGGCTCAGACCGGTACAGTCTGAAAATCGAGTTTGACCACTACGAGGAAGGGCAAAGCTGTTACGGCCTTGACAAGCTCTGTCTCAACAACCTGATCCAGGACAACACCTGTCTGAAGGACTTTGCAGCCTATCAGATGATGAACAGCATCGGGGCCTACGCGCCGCTGTGCAGCTACGCCTTTCTCACCGTCAACGGGGAGCCCTGGGGGCTTTACCTGGCGGTAGAGGCGGTGGAGGAAAGCTTTTGTGAGCGGGTCTATGGGGAGGATTACGGGAGCCTCTATAAGCCGGACAGCATGGATATGGGCGCGGGCAGAGGCGCTCAGGCAGGAAAAGGCGGGGATCCCATGAGCGGGACGGCCTCACAGGACCTCACTCTCAGCTACCTGGACGATTCTCCAGAAAGCTATCCGGATCTCTTTGACAGCGCGGTGTTTTCCATCGATACCAAAGACGAAAAGCGCCTAATCAATGTCCTAAAGCAGCTGAGCGCTGGAGACACAGAATCTTCCCTTGACCGGGAGGAGGTGCTGCGGTATTTCGCCGCCCACAATTTCCTCTTAAACGAAGACAGCTACACAGGAAACCTGCTTCACAACTACTATCTTCACGAAGAAAATGGAAAGCTTTCCATGATCGCCTGGGACTATAACCTGGCCTTCGGCGGGATGAGCATGGGCGGGAAAGGACAGGACGCCGAGTCTCTGATCAATTCCCCGATCGACTCTCCCGTGTCCGGAGGAAGCCTGGAAGAGCGCCCGATGATAAGCTGGATCTTCTCACAGGAGGAGAGCCTGGAGGAGTACCACAGGGTGCTGAAGGAATGGATCGAAAGCTATTTTGAAAGCGGATATTTTGAGACGATGCTTCGCAAGGTGACAGCCGCCATTGCCCCTTATGTCAAGCAGGACCCCACGGCCTTTTGCACCTATGAGGAATTTGAAAAGGGCAGCGAAACGCTGCTGGAATTCTGCCTGAAGCGGGCAGAAAGCGTTTTGGGGCAGCTCAAGGGGGAGATCCCCTCTACAGAAGAGGGGCAGAAGGAGGACAGCTCTTCTTTCGTGGACGCGGGGGACCTGGTGATCTCGGATATGGGGGGCATGACCTCCGGTTTCCAAGGAAACTTCCCGGGAAATCCCGGCGCTTCCCAGGAAAAAGGAGCAGATGGCTCCCAAAAATTCCCCGGAATGGGAGAGCAGGGAGAAGGACAGCCCGGCGAACCTCCACAGGGCGATATGCAGCCGCCTGAAGGCTTCCCGGAAGGATTTGACGGTGTTTTACCTCAGCGGCCGGGGGAGAACGGGGCGGAAACTCCCGCTCAAGAGGAAACTCCTTCCCAGCCGGACGCCCAGAAGGAAGCTCAGGGAAATAGGGAGACCTCCGAAAGCTCGGACTCCGGCTCTCAGGAAAATAATACCTCGTCAGAGCTTCCCGAAAGCGGAGAGGGAGCGCTTCCGGGCGGGTTTCCCAAGGGAGGAGACTTCCCCGCAGGGAACGGTTTTCCAGGCGGAAACGCCCCGGGAGGAAACGGCTTCTCGCCTCAGGGAGAGGCAGCCCAGGCAGAGCGGGGCCTCAATACCTGGCTTCTGCTGGGCGGCTCCTGCCTTCTGCTGGCCCTTGGGATCCTGTTTGCAAAACGATATGGATAACCTTTGCCGCTTCCCAAAATTCTTCTCTTGACAAGGAGAAAAGTAAAAGTTAAACTTTACTTGAAGTAAAATTATTTGGGGGAGCGAAACGCGCTATGAATTATACCATTTCTCAGGTCGCTCAGCGGTTTGGGGTCCAGCCCCACACTTTGCGCTTTTACGAAAAGGAGGGGATCATCTCTCCCGAGCGCACACAAAGCGGGATCCGGATGTACAGCGAAGAAAATATCAAGGAGCTGGAAATGGCCATGTGCCTGAAAAGCACGGGAATGCCCTTAAAGGATATCCGCAGGTATTTCGAGCTGGTCGCCCAGGGAGATAAGACCCTGGACGAGCGCCTGGAGATCTTTACGGACCATCGAGAGCATGTGCTTTCGGAGATCGAGGTGCTCAAAAAGCATCTTTGCAAGATCGAAGGGAAGATCAAGTGGTATACCGCCTTTTTGGAGGAACGCAAGAAAGAGCTGTCTCAAAAGGCGGGGTAAACAGAGCGCCACCGGCGCCTTTTCCCTCTCAGTCACCTTCGGTGACAGCGTCTCACCTGCCGGCTCGGTTGCTGCATGCCAGTGGCATGCGTCCAGCAACGACCGGAGCGGAAGCGTAGAACAGCGCTGAACGGTCGCCACCGGCGACCAGCGCCCCCAAAGGGGGAGCCAGGGAATAGCTGCAAATTTCTTCTTGCCTCTCCCTTTGGGAGAGGTGGCATGGCGAAGCCATGACGGAGAGGGCAAGAATCAGTTGTTAGTTTTCAGTCGTTAGTGGTTAGAGAAAGGCAAGGGGCCCTTTCTCTTGACGCCCTCTCAGTCTCGCTGCGCTCAACAGCTCTCCCATAGGGAGAGCCAAGGCCCTGATCTAACAACTAATATCTAACATCTGACAACTACCCCCCGGGAGCCAAGCAAACACCGGCGTGACGAAAATCGTCACGCCGGTGTTTGCTGTATGATACTTACGCCTTTCTCTTTGAAAAGCTAAAGCTCTTCCCCGCTTCCCTCATCTCTCCCCCAGCGCAGGACCAAAAGCCTTTTCTCCTCCGGGGAGGCTAAGCGGTAATCCTCCCGCATATCCGGGGTCCATCGGGAGGAAAAGCTTCTGTGGGCCTCCTCCAGGGTACGGCAGTAATGGGCGATGGCCAGCGCCATGATGCAGTCGTCATGAGCGCCCTGCTGGGCCTGGGGCCTGCCCTGCTCGTTTCTCACAAAGGTGAGCATTTCTTCCAGCGTGGCCCTGTCCTGTATCAGGTCCCAATGCTCCCGCACCTCTTCGATCAGCCCGGAAAGGATCAGGGGCCGGGTAATTGAGGTGGTCTTGAAGCCGTAGGAGCTTTTGGGCCTGTGGGTGAAGCTGTCTTCCATGCGGCGCACCAGCTGCCTGGGATAGCGCAGGCGCTCCAGCTCTCTTACGGGATAGGTGGAGAAATTGGTTTCCACGGCGGTAAACGCCTGATTGTACCACATCCCAAGGCAGTAGATCTGCCTGGCGTAAAGGTCTTCGTCAAAGGGATGGCGCAGGGTGCACACCTGCTCTCCTGTGGCGCTTATCAGCACCTGGGCGGTAAAAAAGTCGGAGCCATCTCCGGCGGTGTCTCCGCCCAGCACATAGGAAACGCCGGGCTCCGGCTCCCGGTAAAGGAAAACGGGGCCGTCCTCCCTTTGAGAAAACCGGATGGTTTCGGGGTCGATAAGCACCTCGCGCGCCCCCTCGTTATAATAGGTGTCAAAAAGGAATTCTCCCCGGGCAAGGGGCGCCCTTGCCTCCTTCAGGCGCTGGACTATTTTTTCCGCGGGGAATACGGTCTGTCCCAATACGCCCCACTCGCCCAGACAATAGACGGAATAGTAATAGGGGTCTGTCTTCCGATAGCGCTCCAGGGTCTTCCCATATTCCCGATCCAGAAAGCGGTTGTCCCGGTAGGTGGTTTTCAGTACGGCGGCCCTGGGGTCTTTTCTGTCAAAAAACCGTTTTTTCAGCCAGTGCATGGCGGAGATGGGGTTAAAGGTGAGGGTGATCTGCTTTTGCGCCCCTTTTCCCCTGAGACGGATGTCCAGCTGATTGAAGTCATTTTCCGTGATCTCAGAAGCCTCTTCGATCCAGATATCGGTAAGCTCCCCTTTCTGAAAGGTGACGGATTTCAGCTTTTCCACATCGTCAAGCCCCCGGAAAATAATGGAATTCCCGTTTTTGCAGGTGATGCGCAGATCCGATTCCGTACAGCGAAACAGGGAGGAGAGCCCCCAAGCGGAAACGATCTGCCGGAATAGGGCGAAGGTAGAGTCCCGGTGGGTGGCGGCCACTGCCCGCACGGTCATGAGATTGCACATGGGGGAATCCAAGAGCTTGATCAAAAGGCGCTGAGCGGCAAATACGGATTTTCCGGAGCCCGCCCCGCCGTAAAAGATCAGATAACGGTGGCTTTGATCCTTCAGATAGGGAAGATACGACTCGTTAAAGATCCTTTGCGGAATTTTTACCAGCATCTTCTTCCTCCCCCTCCGGCTGAAGCTGTACCTGAATGACGCAGGGGCCTTCTTCTCCCTCTGCCCGGTCCAGATATCCGAACTCGCTTTGCAGGATGAATTTGGCCCCGGCGGAGGTCTCCCGGCGGTACAGCGCCTGAAGATTTGCCTCTTCGATCCTGGCCCTCGCCCTTTTCAGCGCCCGCCCCCGGGCGCTTTTGGGGCTTTTTTTCAAAGTTTCCCGATCCTTTTCCAGATCCTCCCGGCACAAATACCCCAAAGCAAAGGCCAGGCCTCCCATCGTGGGGAGGATCTCCTCCTCCCGGCAGCGGGCAAAATACCGGTCGGTCAGCGCTTCTATTTCCGCTTCCAAAGCCTTGCCCCGGAGATTATCGGTTTTCGCTGTCATTTTCCTCATCCTCCCATTGCTTTTTGATCTCCTCCAGAGCTTTCCCGTGGATCCGGTTTATTTGCATCCGGCTGTAAGTAAGCTTTTCGGCGATCCGATCGAAGCTCTGTCCTAAAAGATACCGGCGCCTGAGCACCTCCTGCTGAAGATAGTCGGGTATCTGCTCGATCGCCTCTTCGATCTCCCTCATGGCGGCGCAGCGCTTTTCAATAGAGCGCTCGATATCCCGAACCAGGTCTGCAATAGCCGAAACGGCTTTTGCCACCCGGTCTGAGACGCGGGAGGTCTGTACTCTATCTCCCAAAATTGCCTGGGAAAGGCTGACAGCCTCCCGGCGCAGGGCCATGATCTGCTCTTTTTTGCTTTCTATGCTGCGGCCCAGGTCTCTGTAGCGGGAAAGAAATTCCTTGGGGGTATCCCAGCTTTTCCTTTTTTCGTCCATCGATATGCTCCCTTCTCAGGCTCTGCTTTTTCCGGGAAGCTTTCCTAACATCAGAAAATCCTCCCATTCCGGGAATACCTCTCGAAGATATTCCCTTCTCACCTGCTTCATCTCTTCCGGATACCGCTTTTCCCATCTCCGGTAAAACTCCTTTACCGCCGAAAGCTTCTCTTCCTCGCTGAGATAGGCGTCCCCTTCCCACCACCAGTGAAGGTAGTAGTCCGCTCCCTGAGCTTCCAGAAAATCGGGAGAAAAGTCTTCGATCACCGGCTCTGTCCGGCAGTACTCCCGAAAACAGTTCCTGCAAACCCGGTGAAAGCCGATGGTTTTCCCGTCAGGCGCGTCCTCCCGGCAAACGATACACCTTGTATCCATAAGTTTCCCCTCCTTAAAATCAAGTTTTTCTTGAGCTGATTCCATTCTATTACAGATTTACTTGACTGTCAAGATGAATTTTCAAGAAAAACTTGATAATTTACTTCGAATGCCTTATACTAATTGGTGTGATCCATGCCGAGGATGACAGAGAAAGAGAACGGACGGCTGTGAGAAAAGCGGGCCGACAGACGGGAACCGGTCCGGAAAGAGGGGAAACCTTATGGGTACTTTAGGAGAGAGGATCCGCAAAGCGAGAGAGGAAAAGGATCTGCGCCAGGTGGACCTGGGCCGCATGGTAGGGGTCAGCGCCGCGGTGATCAGCAACTGGGAAAAGGATGTGAACCGGCCGGACGCGGAAAAGCTTTCCCGCCTGTGCGATGCGCTGGATGTTTCCGCAGCCTATCTTCTAGATCAGTGGAAACAGGGGAGCTCCTTCACGGCAGAGGAGTGGACAAGGCTGAAAAAGTACCGGCTTCTGGACGTTCACGGAAAGCAGGTGGTGGATCTGGTGCTGGACGCGGAGTATTCCAGAATGGTCCGCCATGAAGACGACAGCCTGGTGCACAGGGACAATATCACCTATATTTCCTGTTATGATCTGGCCGTTTCCGCCGGCACGGGGGAACCCTTGGGAGAAACCTATTATAAAAGCCGCCTGGAGATCCCTACCGAACGGGTGCCGGAGCAGGCCCATTACTGCCTGCGGGTCAACGGAGACAGCATGGAGCCCGCCTATCACGACGGGGACATCGTCTTTGTACAGCGCCTGGACGGCTCGGTGCAGGAGGGAGAGATCGGCGTGTTTATTTTGAACGGCGAGGGGTATCTCAAGCGTTTGGGGCATCAGGAGCTTTTGTCTTTGAACCCCCGCTACGCCCCCATTCCCATTCACGCGTTTGACGATTTGGTCTGTCAGGGAAGAGTGTTGGGAAAGGTTTGAAAAAGATCGATGAAATCGGAATGATAAAGGAGAAAATGTGATGGATCGGGAGTTTTTAAAGGAATTGCTGAGAACCTGTTCGGTCAGCGGCAGGGAAGAGGAGATCCAGAAAAAGGCGTTGGCCTTCGGGAAAAGCTTTGCCCACCGGCAGATAAGCGACCCCAGCGGGAACGCCGTTTCCGTGGTCAACCCGGACGCGCCCTGCAAGGTGCTGCTTTGCGGGCACATCGACGAGATCGGCTTTGTGGTCACCCATATCGATGAAAAGGGGCTTGTGCATGTGGCGAAGGCCGGAGGCGTGCGGCCCCGGCTCTATGTGGGCGCGCAGATGCAGATCCTCCATGAGGGAAAAAAGGTCAGCGGTGTTGTGGCGGTGACGCCGGAGCTTTTAAAGCAGGAGGAGGTAAAGCCCCAGGAGCTTTTGATCGATATCGGAGCCGCCTGTGAGGAAGAGGCCAAAGGGGCCGTGAGCGTGGGAGACCCGGTGTGTACAGACACAGAGCCCAGAGAGCTTTTAAACCACCAGTTTACCGGCCGGGCGCTGGATAACCGCACCGGGGCCTTTGTCATTTTGGAAAGCGCGAAATTGGCGGCCCAAAAGGGGAGCACGGCCGGGATCTACGCCGCCACCACGGTGGGAGAGGAGACCACCGGTCGTGGCGCTTATTACGCCGCCTCCCGGCTTTCGCCTACCTGCGCTTTGGCGGTGGACGTCACCTGGGCAAGCGACGCCCCGGGCACGGACCCGGGGGAGACGGGCCATGTCAAGCTGGGGGCGGGGCCTGTGCTGTGCCTTGGCTCTTCGGTGAACAAGGCGCTCAATCGGCTTTTGGAGGACATTGCCAAAGAGCTTCAGATCCCCGTGCAGTGGGAGGTGGCCACCGGCAGGACCGGAACAGACGGCGACACCGTAAACATGACGGGCGCCGGAGTGCCTATGGCCCTCATCTCCATTCCCCTTCGGTATATGCACAGCAGCGCAGAGGTGGGAAGCTGGAAGGACTTAGAGGGCTGCATCCGGCTTCTCAGTGAGTTTTTGCTGCGCCTTCCCAAAAAGCTTTCCGAGGGGATGTCCTTGAGCCCCCTGAACGAGGGAGTGGATTTTTAACTCCCGGTAAAGCTTTTCACCGGGAGAAAAACGGTATGTCAAATAAAAAACCGGAGAGACGCCTTCGCGTTTCTCCGGTTTTCTCTGCTTGTTTTTTTGTGGAAAGGTTTGACAAATAGAAATTAAAGTGATATTATTTTGATATCAAACTCTGAGGAGGCAAGTTCATGACAGAAAAAATTCTTACCAATAAAAAGCACGGAATGGCCGTGCTGCTTCTGGAACTGGCGATTTACCTGCTGTTTACGGCGGGAGTGATCGTTTCCGCGGTGAATGGGTGGATCCCGCTGGTGGTGGTCTGCGCGGTGGTGCTGACCCTTGCGTGGATCCCCCTGTGCGGGCTTCGGGTATTAAAGCCTCAGGAGGCGCTGGTGCTCACCCTGTTCGGAAACTACATCGGCACCCTGAAGGGCGCGGGGTTCTATGCGGTCAATCCCTTCTGCACCTCCATCAACCCCGCCGCAGATACGAAGCTTGCCCAAAGCGGCGAAACCACCCCCTCAAAGACCGGCGGGGGCCTGACGCTTCTGAGCACGGAGAACGGGGGCGCGGTGTCTGTGGGTTTGACTAACAAGAAGATCTCCCTGAAAAACATGACCCTCAACAACGGCCGGCAGAAGATCAACGACTGCCTGGGCAATCCGGTGGAGATCGCCATTGCCGTGATCTGGCGGGTCACCGACACCGCCAAGGCGGTGTTCAATGTGGACAACTACAAGGAGTATCTGTCTCTCCAATGCGACAGCGCTCTGCGCAATATTGTGCGGATGTACCCCTATGATGTGGCCCCCAATGTGGATACCACCGGGGACGGCCAGGCGGACGAGGGGAGCCTGCGGGGTTCCAGCGAGACCGTTGCCGGGCGCATCCGGGAGGAGATCCAGGGGAAGGTGGCCGACGCGGGGCTGGAGATCGTGGAGGCCCGCATCACCTATCTGGCCTATGCCCCCGAGATCGCTTCCGTCATGCTCCAGCGCCAGCAGGCCAGCGCCATCATCGACGCCCGCAAAATGATCGTAGACGGAGCGGTGGGCATGGTGGAGATGGCATTGGAGCGGCTCAATGAGAATCAGGTGATCACCCTGGACGAGGAGCGGAAGGCCGCCATGGTCAGTAACCTGCTGGTGGTGCTCTGCGGAAACCGGGACGCCCAGCCGGTAGTCAACTCCGGCAGCCTGTATTAAGCCTATGGCTGAGAAAAAACAGATCCCTCTGCGGGTGTCCGCAGAGCTGTACGCCGCCATTGCCGCCTGGGCCGAGGACGACTTTCGTTCTATCAACGGCCAGATCGAGTATCTGCTCACCGAATGTGTGAAGCAGCATAGGAAAAACGGCGCATCATGCCCCAAGGAGCTGGATGTTCCCCCGAAGCTGGATCTTTCCTGACAGAAGGAAGGGGGAACAGCGGAACTGTCCCTTTGCGGCGGAGAGCTTCCTTGCCGCAAAAGGAGGAAAAGCAAGACTTCAATAAAGAAAGAGCCGCGAAAGGCAGAAATGCTTTTTCGCAGCTCTTTTTGCTTCTTTGTCTGAGAAGAGGAAAATTTCCTTTGATCCGGATTTGACGCGGCCTATGCCAGATTTTGAGGACGCCGTGGCACAGCGCAGCGGAGCAAGCTATATTGTAACCCCGAAATGTTAAGGACTCTGCCGTTCAGGCCCTCATCCCCACGAAATTCCTCAGAAAATAATAGATGCTGTTGCCTGTTCCGACAAAACACACGGATGAGGAAACCCCCAAAGAAATGCAGATGCGTTTCTTTGGGGGTTAAAAGTTTTTTAGGGCTTACTTACTTTTTCAGATACTCCACAAACCGGATGAGGATGGTTGCCACCTCCGCGCGGTTGGCAGTGCCCTTGGGGGCGAGGTAGTCCTTCCCTCCGCTCAAGCGCCCGGAAACAAAGCCGTTGGCCACCGCCCAGCTCATGGCTTCTTTCGCAAAGTTTGAAATCCGGGAGTTGTCCGGGAAGCGGGTAAGGTCAGCAGAAGCGCTAGTGTCCGCACCGATGAGCTTCGCGTAGCGGTAGAGGATCGTTACCAGCTGCTCTCTGGTGACATTGCGTTTGGGGGCGTAGCTGGTTTCGGTCGTGCCATTGACCACGCCGGACTTTGCAGCCCAGTTCACAGCGTCCGTATACCATTTTCCGTCAGCTACATCGGTGAAGTTCCCGGCGTCCGTGCCGTATTTTGACTTGCCGCTGAGGTTATACAGCACCTGAGCCACCATGCCCCGGTTCATGCTGCCCTTGGGAGAGAAGGTGGTTTCAGAGGTGCCGTCGAACAGGCCGTAGGCCGCGGCGCTGTTCACAGCGCCTTCAAACCACGCGCCGGGCTTCACATCCTCGAACTGCTTGCCCTTTCCGGGATCGGCGGGCAGCTTGATCTCGGCGATCTGCTCTCCCTCGGGCGAGGTGACGATGATTTGCTTTCCGCCATCGGGAAGCGTGGACTTGGTCACGGTGTTTTCCGTTTCATCGGGATCGTCAGGGGCACCATTGGAAGTGACCGTCACGGTGAAGAAGGCAGAATTCCCGTTAGCCAGCTGTGCGGTGATCACGGCGGTGCCGGCCTTCATGGCGAAAACACGGCCAACGCCATTGTTATTCAGCACCACGGCAATCGTCGTGTCGCTGCTGGTCCAGCCGTATTTCATGCCGGCGGGGGAAGAGGCTGCTGGCAGGCTCATGGCTTCTCCTTTTTCCAAAGTGGACGCGCCCGACTCGGCCGCGTCCGTTAAGGAGATCGTTCCCACCGCACCCTTTGTCTTTTTTTCGTAGGCTGCCACGAACCACCGCAGCACATCGTATACCTGAGCGCCGGAATTGAGTCCAAAGATGTTCTTTTCAACTGTGAAGATCCCTGCTTCGTACAGACCGTTAATGCCGTCCGAATACCAGTGACCGTCGGGAACATCCGAAAAATATCCGCTGCTTTGAGGTGCTCCAATGCTTTGCTTGAGCACTTTATAGAGGGAATATGCAACTTCACGCCGATAAGTGTATCTTTCTGGACGGAAGCGGTCATCTTCATAGGCTGTCAGGTATCCGGCCTGAGACACGGCATAAATCGTGGCCTTTTCCATGTCAGTCAAATTGGCACAGTCTTCGAAGGTAAGGAGGGCGGCGTCGGTTTCATCAATCTCCAGACCCGCAAGATCTACTATAAGCTTTGCAAAATCCAGTCTGCTCAGCGGCTTGTTCAAATCCGCAGGCGTTCCCAATTGTGTAAGGAGCCCGTATTCCTGCGCCTGCGCAAGCAATATCTGACTTGTCTTTTTCTCTTCCACAGGGGTAACGGTCACGGTCGCCACCAGGGGCGTGTCATAAGCGTTGAAGTTTGCGTCTCTGGCAAGCGTTCCCCGGAAAGTATAGCTGCCGCCGTTGGGGGTAAAGGTCTCGGTGAAATCGGCCCAGAAAATTCCCATCTCCTTTGTGCCGCCGCCATAGGTGACGGTCACCTTGTCCGGCAATGTGAGGGCGGTTTTCAGCTTCGCCTTGGTGTTCTTTTCATTAGTGGCGGAGATGGTCGCTGTGGGAGCAGAAGTCTGGTAACTGGTGATGGAAGCCTTTGCGATAGTTACGGAGAACTCCTTGTCCACTGTGCAGCCCTTCAGGCCGCCTTCATCGGTCACGGTGAAACGCACGGTGACTTTACGGCTTCCCGCGTCCTGGACCTGGTCGTCGTTCAGAACAGAGAAGGCACCCGAAAAGCTTTCACCGGCGGATGTTGCCATGCCGGAAGCCGGCAGCGCGACGAGACTGCCGTTTGCCGTGCCGTATTCTGCGTCTGTCTTGACCGTTATGCCGCTCCAATCCACAGACAGTTCCGGCCATTGGCTTTCAAAATGGATCGGCACATCGCCGCCCTCTCCGGTATATTGCTGCAATACGCTGTTTTCATCTATGTCAAAATCAGTTTGTGCCGCGGCTGACAAGGGCAGACAGCCCAGAAGCAGCGCAAGTATTAAAAACAAACTGATTATTCTCCTACTCATGATACGCCACACCTCTCTTTGATTTGCGGGAAGATCCTCTAAACAAAGGTTACCATATGAGTGCAGATAAAACAAGGAAAAACTACAGGAAAAATCAGGTTATGCTCCTTTGAAAAGCGGCCGCGAAGCTTTTCCCGGCCGCTTTTCATATCAGCGCACAAAAAAGGAACCGGATAGGATCCGGTTCCTTTTTTGTATTCCAATATAAGGCGAAAACCTTATGGATCCTTTTTCTCTTCTTCGCTCTGCTCCAGATGCTCTTCGATCCGGAAGCGGGGACGGGCCTTGACCTCGCTGTAAATTTTCCCGATATAGCCGCCTACCACGCCGAGACACAGCATTTGAAGCCCTCCTAAAAGCCAGATAGAGCACACGATGGCGGTCCATCCGGAAACGGCCCAGCCGGCAAAGAAGGAAATCAGGGCATACAGAAGCCCGAAAACGCTGAGCACGGAAATGAGAATACCGAAATTGGAGATGAGCTTTAAAGGCTTTACGCTGAAGCTGGTGATGCCGTCCAATGCAAAGGAGATCATCTTTTTCAGGGGATATTTGGACTCCCCCGCAAAGCGCTCGTGCCGGTCGTAATACACATAATCGCTGCGGTAGCCGATCAGAGGCACAATGCCCCGCAGAAAAAGGTTTACCTCCCGGTACTCGGAAAGGCCCTCTAAGGCGCGCCTGCTCATCAGGCGGTAATCGGCGTGGTTGAATACCACATCGGCACCCAGGAACTTCATTACCTTGTAGAAGCCCTCGGCGGTAGCCTTTTTAAAGAAGGTATCCGTGTCCCGTTTATTGCGCACCCCGTAGACCACATCGCAGCCGTCCAGGTACTTTTCCACGAATCGATCTAACACATCGGTATCGTCCTGCAGGTCAGCGTCCAGGCTGATGGCGCAGTCACAGCGTTCCATGGCGGTCATCAGACCGCACAGCAGGGCGTTTTGATGGCCCCGGTTATGGGCGAGCTTCACCCCTTCCACGCAGGGGTTTTCCCTGTGAAATCGGGAGATCAGCTCCCAGGTTTTATCCTTGCTGCCATCGTCTACCAGAAGCATGCGGCTGTTTTCATGGGCGAGGCCCTTCTCCTGCATGGAATGAAGCTTCTCCGTCAGGCGTTTCACCGTTTCCGGCAGCACCTGCTCCTCGTTATAGCAGGGAACGACAAAGTAGACGACAGGTGGGTTGGGAAACTCTTTCATAGGTGTTCCTCCTTTTGCGGCTCTTCATCATTTGAGTCCGGAGAAGCGGACCCGCCGGCAGGCTCATCTTCTGAAAAGAGAGGCGGCGCCTCTTGAAACTGCCGGGGGATCATGGCGCCGGGGCGCAGGAAGGAGGCCCCTCTTTTTTTGCTGTAATCGGAAAAGCTTCCCCTGCGCAGCAGGCCGGGGTTTTTGACGGAGCGCTTTTCCGCTGACACGCGGCGCAGGATCATCAGGTAAGCGATGAGCAGGAACAGGGAGACCAGGGTAACGCAGAAGCCCATCACAAGGCCGGGGGTGTGATAGGTGAAGATGATCTTGACCTCCTGCCCCTGAGGCACGGCCACCGCCATGAAGCCCACGTTCACCTGTTCGATCTGGGCGGCCTCTCCGTTTACCTGGGCGCTCCAGCCCTGTTCAAAGGGAACGCTGAAGAAGACAAGGCGCTCCTTTTCCGAATCGATCATGGCTTCAAAGCCTGTGCCCGTATAGGCGAAGGAAGAACAGGAGACAGCGGCGCGGTCAGAACAGTCCTGCGGATAGCGGGTTTCGCCGAAGACCCTGTCGGTTTCCGGGAGATGCTGCAGCAGCCCGGTATAATAAGGGACCCGATCGTCCTCCAGCACCACGGCCCGAAGCATGGCAAGCTCCCGGTTCCCGATGGATTTGTCCCCGCCCTCGCTCAGGGCATCGTATTCGCTTCTGGTGAGATAATAGTCATAGGAAAAGCCCATGGGGATATAGTTTTCGTTTTCCCAGATGTCAAAGCCGTTGGCGTTGCCGTAATAGGCCCAGCCGGGCATGGCGGGAGCGTCCAGATCTTCCCCGGCAAAATGCTCGTCGTCGTGATCGTCGTCAAAAAGCCAGCGCACAGAGGTGAGCCCCCGCAAAGCGTAGTGAGCCACATTCGGCCGGGAAGCCACGTCCCGCTGGACGCCGATGGAGTCGTAAAATTCCATCACAGAGCCGGGTACAATGCTGTGAAAGGCCTGAATGGAGGGGATCTGCCAGAACATGGCGGAATTGTCCAGAGATTCGTAAAAGTCAGACCGGCAGGACTGAAGCTCAGGCAAATCGATATCCTTCCCGCCGTTTAAAGCATAGGGGATGATATGGTGGTAGGTGTAGTCAGACTGAGTTTTCCCGATGGCGATGAAGAAAATGGAATAGAACACGGCCACCAGGGAAAGGGCGGTAAATACCGAGCGGTAAAACTGTTTCCGGTGCTTTCTGCAAAACAGCAGAAGATACGCCACCGCCCCCAGGCACAAAAGAGAGACGGCCACATAGGACCAGAACCGGGTGGGATACTGCTCCAGGCCCACGGAGATATCCGTGATCTCCCCATCCTCCTTGGTGATGGTGGGCATAAAGCCTACCACCGCGGTGACGCCCAGAGTGATGCACAGGCTCCAGGAGATGGAGCGCTTCCAGTCGATCCTCTGGTTTTCCAGGGAGAGCACGGTGGCCATTGCCATCATCAGGGTGAGCATATAGTACCACCGGGCATAATAGGAGCTGTTGAAGAGCTGGAAGGAGGAGTTCAGGAAGGGGACGAGAGCCATCAGGAACAGGATCCACAGCATTTTTTTCAGCCAGTGCTTGCGGCGCATTTGCAGCCAGCCGATGACTCCGGTCATCCCGAACAGGGGCAGCCAGGCCCCCAAAGAAGCCCATTTCGATTCGGACTCCGGCGTGAAGTTGGGCCTTGCGGGCAGATCGGGCGGGAAGAAAAAGCACTCTAAGATATGGAGGTAACGCTGGTTTTTGTTGTAGAGCACCGCGTTCCAGCCGTTGATATAGCTCTGCGTGCGGTAATTCTGCGTCACGGAGAAAATGGAGGGGATCAAAATCGTGCAGGCAAGCCCCACTCCCAAAACAGCCTCCAGGCCAAGCAGAAGAAAATCCTTGATGGAGATCCGCCAGCTTCTGCACAAAAG
The DNA here is from genome assembly GCA_964565505.1 of uncultured Acutalibacter sp. Taxonomy (GTDB): domain Bacteria; phylum Bacillota; class Clostridia; order Oscillospirales; family Acutalibacteraceae; genus Acutalibacter. The sequence continues at coordinate 29,397 of CAZMFF010000035.1, forward strand.
CCGCAGGAAAAAATAGATGAGGGTAAAGGTGACCTGCCCCACAAAGAAATAGTAATTGACGAGACAGCAGGCAAACACCGCGAGGGCAAAGATCCCCCTGCGCCGGTGATACATATATTCGTCCAGAGCGGAAAGCAGAAGCGGGAAAAATACGATGGCCTCATGAAAATGGTTGAAGAAGATATTGTAAATGGAAAAGCCGGAAAAGGCGTAAAGGATGGCGCCCACAAGGGCGCTTTCCGGGTTCTTTGTGTAGCGGTGCAGGTAGATATAGCCCGTCAGCGAGGCGCAGGCGAACTTCAAAATCAGCAGCGGGCCCATCAGATACTGCAGCCACTCAGAGGGGAAGGGGATCGTCAGCCAGAAGAAGGGGCTTCCCAAAAGATAGAAGGAGTAAGAGCCGATGAAGTTGACGCCCAGGTCCGTCAGGTGGTTCCAGCCCCAATTCCCCGAACGGATCGCGTCATGGGCGATCCGGTAAAAGGGGACCTGCTGTACGTTGAAGTCGCCGTAAAACAGAAAACGGCCTCCGTCTGCTATCAGAAAGGGGAGAAAGACCAAAAAGGAAAGTCCCAGCCCCAGAAAAAAGGCTTTCAGAAAATTGTTATTTCTCCAGCCGCTGCTTTTTTGCCCGATCTCGCTCATCGCTATCTGAGTCCTTTCAAAAGTGAATAATTAGATATCCGTTTTTAGCCGTTAAAGAAGGGCCTTGGCGCCCGGGGGGGTAGTTGTTAGATGTTAGATATTAGTTGTTAGACTTGGCTCCCCCATAGTAGTTGTTAGATATTAGATATTAGATGTTAGACTTGGCTCTCCCTATGGGAGAGCTGTTGAGCGCAGCGAGACTGAGAGGGCGTCAAGAGAAAGGGCCCCTTGCCTTTCTCTAACCACTAACGACTGAAAACTAACAACTGATTCTTGCCCTCTCCGTCATGGCTTCGCCATGCCACCTCTCCCAAAGGGAGAGGCAAGAAGAAATTTGCAGCTATTCCCTGGCTCCCCCCTTGGGGGAGCTGTCGAGCGCAGCGAGACTGAGAGGGCATTCCTT
>CAZMFF010000036.1:0-29078 GCA_964565505.1 uncultured Acutalibacter sp.
CAGGCAGGCAGCCCTTCTTAAAATAAACCATATGGGGTGCTCTGAACCAAACCATGTTTTCTCTACTCATTGCCACAGTTTTGATTTTTATCAGGTGCTTGACGCCCACATTTTCGGAAACGGAGTTTCCGCCCCAGGAGCCGCAGCCCAAGGTGAGAGAAGGAGCCAGCTTGAAGTTGTAAAGGTCGCCGATGCCGCCCTGTGAGGAAGGCGTGTTTACCAGGATCCGGCAGGTCTTCATCGCTGCCTGATGCTTTGCCATCTTTTCCTTTTCGGAAACATGGATATAGAGAGAAGAGGTGTGCCCGTAGCCGCCGTCTGCCACAAGCTGCTCTGCCTTTTTAATGGCGTCGTCAAAGTCCTTTGCCTTGTACATGGCAAGCACGGGAGAAAGCTTTTCATGGGCGAATTCCTCAGAAATGTCTACGCTTTCCACCTCGCCGATGATGATCTTTGTGGTTTCTGGCACCTCAACTCCGGCCAGGGCGGCAATGGTGTGGGCCTTTTGACCTACGATCTTGGCGTTCAGAGCGCCGTTGATGATGATCGTCTTGCGCACCTTTTCGGTTTCGGCCTTGTTGAGGAAATAGCAGCCGCGCTTTTTGAATTCCTCTTTGACAGCCTTATAGACCTTATCCAGGACGATGACAGATTGCTCAGAAGCACAGATCATACCGTTGTCAAAGGTCTTGGAATGGATGATGGAGTTGACGGCCAAGATCACATCCGCCGTGTCATCAATGATGGCAGGAGTATTGCCCGCGCCTACGCCCAGCGCCGGAGTGCCGGAGGAATAGGCCGCTTTCACCATGCCAGGGCCGCCGGTAGCCAAAATGATATCGGCTTCCCGCATCACGGTGTTGGTAAGCTCCAGAGAGGGCACGTCGATCCAGCCGAAGAGGCCTTCGGGCGCGCCGGCCTTGACCGCCGCCTCCAAAACGACCTTAGCGGCCTCGATGGTGCACTTCTTCGCCCGGGGATGGGGGCTGATGATGATGCCGTTGCGGGTCTTTAATGCCAGAAGAGTTTTGAAGATCGCGGTAGAGGTGGGGTTCGTGGTGGGGATGACCGCCGCGATCACACCGATGGGCTCAGCGATCTTCTTGATCCCAAACGCGGGATCTTCCTCTACAACGCCGCAGGTCTTGGTGTTCTTGTAGGTGTTGTAGATGTACTCCGCCGCGTAATGGTTCTTGATCACCTTGTCCTCAACCACGCCCATCCCGGTTTCCTCCACAGCCATTCTGGCAAGGGGGATCCGCTGCTGGTTGGCAGCCATAGCCGCCGCGCGGAATATTTTGTCCACCTGCTCCTGGGTGTAGGAAGCATAGAGCTTCTGGGCTTCCCGGACGCGGGAAAGCATTTTCTCAAATGTTTCCGCGCTGTCCACAACTTCATAAGTCTTTTTGGTGTTCATGAAACTCTCCATCCTTTTCAAAATTTTTGAAATAATTATTTTGTACTGAATTTTTCTTTCAGATGGTTGGACAAAACTGCGAGGGAGACAGCCATATTCTCATTCTGCACCAGAATTCCCTCCGGCACGTCCAAATGGACGTTGGCAAAATTCCAGATAGCCAGGATCCCGCTTTTGATCAGCAGGTTGCATACCGCCTGGGCATGGTCTCCCGGGACTGTGATGATCCCGATATGCACCTTTACCCTTTCACACAGTCCTTCCAGCTTATCCATAGGCAGGACCGGTATGCCGCTCACTTCCTCCGCTGGGCCGGGCTCAAGGTCAAAGGCGGCCAGGATATTCAGGCCGTACTGCAGAAAGCCATCATAGGAAAGCAGCGCTCTTCCCAGCTTCCCCGCACCCACCAAAACAGCATCGTCGGCATTGTCATATCCCAGAAATTCCTCCAGCTCCCGAATCAGGTCCAGACGGACATATCCCACCTTGGGCCGGCCTGAAGTGCTGATGGAGGCAAGATCCTTCCTCACCACTACCTGGTTGAGGCCCAAAGCCTGTGAGATCCCGGTGGCGGAGATGTTTTTCGGCCCGTCGGCGCCGCAGTGCTTCAGGAAATTGAGATAGACGGGAAGCCTTTGCAGAGTCTGTTTTGAAACGCATCGGCTGGGCATCCTTTCACCTCACTCTCGACTTTGATAATATTTTAACATGCCCAAGAGCAAAAGTAAATTGTCAATAATTATATATCGATAAATAAATAGCGATATGTATTGTATATTTTGACGCTCGTCCTCGATAAAGACAAGATACGCCGTAAATTCTTCCAGTTTTTCAAAAAAAGGACTTAAAAATATGAGTATATTTTCAGTTCCTCTGATTTATTTTAGTATATTTCCTTATGGAACGCAAGGAAAAAAAGAAAAAATCATGGAGAAAACTTCCCCCAGAAAAGGAGGTTTTCTCCATGAAAGGATCACAGCTTTGAAAAAAGGAGCTTTTGCGCGGCCGCCTTGAGCTTTTCCCGGCTGCAAAGTCCCTCTCTGTTCCATCTGCACTCACCGCACACCGCCTCAAACTCTTCCGCGCTGACTTTCATAAGCTTCTTCCCCGTTTCCCGCCAGGAATACTGTTTGCCCGGCACAAGGTGCAGCACCCGCAGCGCCGCCCGGTCTCTGTTATTGACATTTTCCGTTCCCAGGAGACACCCGGCGCCCGGCAAAAGGTTGGGACAGGCGGAACAGACATCATCCTCCTTTTCCAGAAGCAGGAAGCTGCCGTCAAGATCCAACCTCTTTTGTATGCTCTCCATGTTCCGGGTAAAGGCCTCGCTGTATCCCCTGCCGGAAAAAAGCGTCAGGCAAAACAGGTGATGGCCTCTAAGCCCTATCATTCTACAGTCACCAGCTTTGAGCGCTTCAGGCTGTAGAGCGTCACCTGGGCGATCCCATAGGCGCCCGCCACCGAAACAGCGTCCTTCAAAAGATAGGGCACGCTTACGGTGAGGAAGGAAACCCACAGCGACGCTCCGGACACCAGAGCGTACTGTAAAACGCCGAAAGCATGGCAGAGGGCCATGCCCAAAAGGCCGAACAGAATGGGAAGCAGCTTATTTTTCCATTGTGTTCCCAAACCGCAGAGGAACACCATCGGCAAAAAACCCCACAGAAAGCCGCCGGTCATTCCCAGAAAGACGCCGAAACCGCCGCTGAACCCTGCAAACACGGGGATCCCCACAGCCCCCAAAGCCAGATAGACTCCCAAGGACGCGGCGCCGCACCGCGCCCCCAGAACAAAGCCGCAAAGGGCCACTGCAAAGGTTTGCAGCGTTACGGGGACGCCGCTGGGCATCGGCAGAGAGATCTGGGAAAGAGCCGCCAGCAGCGCGGCAAATACACCTGTGAGCACCATGGCCTGAAGCCTGTTTTGAAAACAAATTTTTCTCATTTCTGAAGACCTCGTTTCTCTTCCTATGTGGTAGGCGCAAAGCCCGGGAAAATCAGGTTTTCCTGTGTTTTAAGTCTTTTAAAAAGTCTTTTTTTAAGGTCACTTCTCCTGCGGAAAGATGCTTCTCCTCTCCCTCTTTTGTCCGAACAATCAGGCGCACCTCGTCATCCACCCCCAGCACCAGCCCCTGTTCCTGTGCCTCTCCCCGGGCAAAGGCGACCTCCAGGCCGGTGAGCAGAGAGCGTTTTCTGTATTCCTCCAAAAAGGTACGCTGCGGCAAAGCGGAATAAAACTCAAAAAAGTAATTGAGGATCCCTGCGGCAAGGCGCGTCATTGCTCCCTTGGGCGCTTCCTCGGAAAACAGGGCGCCGGCCACCTCCTTGAGCTCTCCCTGAAATCCTCCCGGCGGCTCCCGCAAATTGACTCCGATTCCCAGAACTGCGTAGTGCAGGCCCTTATTCTCAAAGTCTACCGATGCCTCCGTGAGGATCCCGCAGACCTTTTTCCCGTTTACGAACACATCGTTGACCCATTTGATCTGCCCGGGAAGACCGGATACCTCTTCCACGGCCTTTGCCACCGCCACCGCCGCCGCGGTAGTGATGGAAAGGGACTCCTCTGCGGAAAATTGCGGCCTGAGCAGGACGCTCATGTAAAGCCCTGTGCCTTTCGGAGAGAGGAAGGAGCGCCCCAGCCTTCCCTTTCCCATAGACTGATGCCGGGCGATAACAACCATTCCCTGTGCTCCGCCCTTCTCGGCGATCTCCTTTAAAACCGTGTTGGTGGAAGAAACTTCCTCCCGCACATCGATCACGGCGATCCTCGCCGGGCCTCTGAGCTTTTCATAGATCACAGCAGGGGTCAGGGCATCACCCTCCGAAGCCAGAAAGTATCCCCGGTTGGTGGCGGCTTCTATTTCATACCCCTCTTTTCTGAGCTTTTCCACCGCTTTCCAAATGGAATTGCGCGTAAGCTTCAGCCGGGCCGCCATCTCCTCGCCGGAAACAGGAGCGGTTGCCTCCCGCAGGATCTCTAAAACCTGCCCCGCCGCCGTCGTTTTCATTTTGCCTTACTCCCCCTGCCTTTTGCCTGTAAAGTCTTTCTTCTCTTCAGGATACAGGAACGCTTTCCGATTGTCAACTGGATATTTTGTTTTAGGGTGACAATTAACTTTCTCTTCTGTCTGAAGCCGGACGAAAAAAAGAACGCCGCCTGAAAGCAGCGCCCCTTTTCGATTTATACTCTCACTCACCGCCATAGCCGGTAGTTGAGAGCATAAACCAAAACACCCGGAGAAAAATACTCTCTCCGGGCGCAATTTGACACGATCGCTTTATTTTCCGGGCTTGAAGCTGTCCTTGAGCTTGACGGAGCGGTTAAAGACCAAAGCGTCCGGGCGGCTGTCTCGATTGTCCACGCAGAAATACCCTTCCCGCATGAACTGGAAGCTTTCTCCGGGCTTCGCGTCCTGTAAGGAGCGTTCTGCCTTACAGCCGGTGAGCACCTTAAGAGAATCGGGGTTGAGATAGTCGAGGAAATTCCCCTCGTCCGGGTTTTCCGCCGTAAAGAGGTTGTCGTAAACGCGCACCTCACATTCCAGAGCGTTTTCCGCGTCTACCCAATGGAGGGTCGCGCCCTTTACCTTGCGTCCGTCGGCAGGGTCGCCGCCTCGGCTTTCCGGATCAAAGCTTGCTAAAACCTCTGTGATATTTCCGGCCTCGTCCGTTTCAAAGCCGGTGCAACGGATGAGGTAAGCGCCCTTGAGCCTGCACTCCGGCCCGTCGGGATACAGCCGCTTGTATTTGGGCACCGGCTCTTTGAGGAAGTCTTCCCGATCGATCCAGAGGTGCCTGGAAAAGGAGACCGTGCGCGTGCCGTCCTCCGGCTTATTGGGATTGTTCTCCACCGTCAGCTCTTCTGACTGCCCTTCGGGGTAGTTTGTGATGGTGAGCTTGACAGGATGCAGCACAGCCATCACCCGTCTGGCGTTTTGGTTCAGATCCTCTCTGAGGCAATGCTCCAAAAAGGAATACTCCACGGTGGAGTTTACCTTGGAAACGCCGTTTCTCTCACTGAAGCTGCGGATAGAGGCCGGCGTGTAGCCACGGCGGCGCAGGCCGCAGAGCGTGGGCATTCTGGGGTCGTCCCAGCCGTCCACATACCCTTCTTCCACCAAGGTTCTCAGCTTGCGCTTACTCATGACGGTATTGTTGATGCCCAGGCGGGCAAATTCGATCTGCCTGGGTTTGGAGGGCAGCGTGACATTTTCGATCACCCAGTTATAGAAGGGCCGGTGGTCTTCAAATTCCAGAGAACACAGAGAGTGGGTGATGCACTCCATAGCGTCCTCAAAGGGATGGGCATAGTCATACATGGGATAGATACACCATTTGTCCCCGGTTCTGTGGTGCTTCATATGGTTGATGCGGTAGATCACCGGGTCGCGCATATTGAAGTTGCCGGAGGCAAGGTCGATCTTCGCCCGCAGGGTCATTCTGCCGTCCTCAAATTCTCCCGCCCGCATCCGGCGAAACAGCTGGAGGCTTTCCTCCTTCGGCCTGTCCCGATAAGGGCTTTGGGCAGGCGTGGTAAGGTCGCCGCGCATTTCCTTCATCTGCTCGGGAGAAAGCTCGCAGACATAGGCAAGGCCCTTTTCGATCAGCTCCTCCGCCCCCTTGTACATCTCCTCAAAATAGTCGGAAGCGTAGTAGAAGCGATCTTCCCAATCATAGCCCAGCCAATGGATATCCTCCTTGATGGCGTCCACATATTCCACATCCTCTTTGGTGGGGTTCGTGTCGTCCATGCGCAGATTGCAGATCCCACCGAAGCGCTGGGCAGTTCCGAAATCAATGTAAATGGCCTTGGCGTGGCCGATGTGCAGGTATCCGTTGGGCTCGGGGGGAAAACGGGTGTGGACCTGCATTCCCTCGGTCCGTCCGCCGGGGGCCATGTCTTCCTTCACAAAATCATCGATAAAATTAGTCGAAACGACTTCTTCGATCTTCTTCTCTTCGCTCATCAGAATAACTCCGTTCCTGTTTTAGAATTTCGCAAGCCCGGCTTCCAGCCTGCGCAAAGCTTCTTCCCTTCCCAAAACCGTCAGGATCTCCATTGCCCCGCCGGGGGTCACCAGAGTCCCTGCCGCGGCGATACGCACCGGCCAGAGAAGGGTGCCGTTTTTCACTTCCAGTTTTTCCGCCAGGGAAATCAAGCTGTTATGGATCTCATCAAGCTCCCAGGAGGGGAGCTGTCGCAAGGTCTCCAAGGCGGCGGAAAGCATCTGCGGAGAATTTTCCAGGGTGGTCTTGCTCTTCTTATTGACAAAATATTCCGCGGGATATTCCGGCAGCTCCCGGAAAAAGGATAAAAGCTCCGGGATCTCCTTAAACTTGCTGATACGGGCCTTCAGGATAGAGGCCAGCACCTGCCAGGGCTTCTCCTCTTCTCCGAATACCTCCCGGTAATAGGGCATGGCATAAGAAGTGAACTCCTCATCGCTCATGGCCTTGATATACTCGCCATTGAACCAGCTGAGCTTATCGTAGTCAAACACTGCGGGAGATTTGCTGATCCCCTCTACGGAAAAGCTTTTTCTCAGCTCCTCCAGCGTGAAAATTTCCCGGTTGTCCTTGGGGCACCATCCTAAAAGCGCGATGTAGTTGATGATGACCGGGGCGAGATACCCCTCCTCCAGAAGCCCTTCGAAGCTGGTGGAGCCGTGGCGCTTGGAAAGCTTGGAAACGCTGCCGTCCTCGTTTTTTCCCATGATCAGCGGCAGATGGATATAGGTGGGGATCTCCCAGCCGAAGGCCTCATAGAGCAGATTGTACTTCGGAGTAGAGGTCAGATACTCGCAGCCGCGCACCACATGGGTGATATGCATCAGATGGTCGTCGATCACATTGGCGAAATTATAGGTGGGATAGCCGTCTGCCTTTAACAGCACCTGGTCTTCGATCTCTTTGTTTTCAATGGTGATATCTCCGAACACAGAATCGTGGAAGGTGGTGGCGCCGGTCAGAGGCACCTTTTGGCGGATCACATAGGGAGTGCCCGCCTTCAAAAGCCTGTCCGCCTCCTCCTGGGGCAGGTCGCGGCAATGCCGGTCATACCCGCCGAAGCCTTCCTCATTGTGCAGAGATTCCAAGCGCTCTTTGGTGCAGAAGCAATAGTAGGCCTTTCCCTCTTTCACCAGCTGATGGGCGTAGGGCGCGTACAGGTCCTTGCGCTGGCTCTGCACATAGGGACCGTACTCCCCCTCCTTGCCGGGACCCTCGTCATACTCCATGCCCACGGCTTCCAGAGTTTTGTAGATCACGTCCTCGGCGCCCTCCACCAGGCGTCCCTGGTCCGTATCCTCAATGCGAAGAACAAAGGTTCCCCCCTGGGATTTCGCCACTAAATATTCGTACAGGGCCGTTCTCAAATTGCCCACATGCATAAAGCCTGTGGGGCTGGGAGCGTACCTGGTTCTTACGGTTGCCATTTTGATCACCCTATCCTCGTTTTACGTGATATCAGAATAATTTATAATACACCTAAATCAGGGTGTTTGGCAACAAAAATCTTTCCGTTTTCCTTTCTTCACGGGTTTCCCAAAGACAGTTACTGTGCCCCTTGCTTTTTCAAATAGAGCACATATTCCTCCAGGCACAGATCAAGCCGCTTCATTTCCCTTGCATGGACTTTGCCCACATAGCGGTAATGCCAGCTCTCTCTTTCAATTCCGGTAATCTCCGCTTTCTCTTTCCGATAGCGCTCTATAAAGCCGTAATCCGCCGCATGCTCTGAAAGCCAGGCGTAGGCCGCTGTGGTTTCAAAACGGTCGCTTACCTCATTGAGATCCACTGCAAGCCCTGTGTGATGCTCACTGTGCCCCGGCCTCTGAATGGTTTTCAGCGCTTCCTTTAAAGCCTCTTCCTCCTCCATACCAAGCTCAAGATTTTCTTCCTTCGCCTTTTCCAAAATCGTTTTTTGCTGTTCTTCACTGCGGTATCCAGAGGCGACCCAGAACCACACCTCCTCCTTCGCCGCCGCTTTGCACATGGCGGAAAAATCCGCATACATTTTCAGGTCTACCACCTCGTCATCCACCATTCTGGGCGTGACCCGGTAATTCTCAGGAAGGGGCACCCTGTCGTTTACCAATACCAAAAGGGGATCCTCCAGCTGCCGGTAGTTTAGAAAGGGATCCTCCTTTTCCACTTGCGCCGCAGCCTGCTCTATCTTTGCCTTCTCCGTTGTCTTTGGGTTCTGCCATCCCCCCAAAAAGCTTAGAAAAAGGGAAAGCAAAACGCCGCCTGTCATGATCCCGAAAGCGATCCGGCCTGTAAAGGGATCCCTCTCGCTGTGTTCTTCTGCTTCTTTTTTCATTCCGCTGTACCTCTCGTTTCCTTTTTACGGCTCAGGCCGCTCCTCTATTTTTTGCAAAAGCCGGAAGAATAACCCTTTTCCCTGTCTTTTCATCCTCCAAAGGAAGTGATATACTGGATTCGGAATCAATGAGGCCTATGCGGAATATGCTTACCATACTCCACCTTGTGTGGAATCCAAGGGAAAGGAAGAAACGGATGAAACGGATTTTTGTATGGGGAGACCCTGAACTTCAGAAAAACTACAGAGAGGCTTTGGAGTTTTCCGGGGCGATCCCTGTTTTTTCAACGGAACTGGAACGCGCCCTGGAATGTGACGGGCTTTTGCTTTCCGGAGGCGGAGATATGGACCCTGCGCGCTATGGGGAAATCAATACAGGAGAAAGCCGGAATATCGACCCGGCGCGGGACGAGGCAGAGCTTGCGCTCATCTCCAGGTTCTCCGAAGCCGGACTGCCGGTCCTGGGGATCTGCCGCGGCTGTCAGGTGATAAACGCCGCCTTCGGAGGAAGCCTTGTGCAGCACCTCCCTACAGCACAGCTCCATCAGTACCGTGAGGAAACAGGCGATCAGGTCCATCCGATAAAAGCGTTCAGGGAAGGCTTTCTCTTTCCTCTTTACGGCGAGTGCTTCCCGGTGAACAGCTCCCATCATCAGGCAGTAAAGCAATTGGCCCCAGGCTTTCGATGCGCAGCCGCCGCCGGGGACGGGACGATCGAGGCCATTGAAAACCCGGAAAAAAAGATCTACGGCGTGCAGTTTCACCCGGAGCGTATGAGCTTTCACCAGAAAAGAGAAGATACGGCAGACGGAAAAGGGATTTTTGAGTTTTTCCTGAGCCTCTGCTGAGAAAACACGGCGGGAGAGAGAAAATGGCAACGAAAAAAATGAATGTTGAAATACGCCTGGCCTGTACAAAGGATGCTCATAGGCTTTTGAAGATCTATGCCCCTTATGTCACGGATACGGCGGTGACATTTGAATACCAGGTGCCCCGGCTTTCGGAATTTGAAGAACGGATCACCCATACGCTGGAACGCTTCCCCTATCTTTTAGCTGTGTCCGGGAAAGAGGCTCTGGGATACGCTTACGCCTCCCCCTTCCACTCTCGGGCCGCTTATGCCTGGGCGGCGGAAGCCTCGATTTATGTAAACCAATCGGATCGGCAAATGGGGATCGGAAAAAGGCTTTATCAGGCTTTGGAGCAGCTCCTCTTGCTCCAGAATATTTTAAACCTGAACGCCTGTATCGCCTGCCCGAAAAAGGAGGATGAATATCTCACCAGAGACAGCTTAAGCTTTCACCGGAAAATGGGCTTTCGCACCGTGGGGCATTTTCACCGGTGCGGCTATAAGTTTGGAAGATGGTACGACATGGTCTGGATGGAAAAGAGCTTAGGCCCTCATCCCTCTGCACCCAAGGAGGCAAAGTCATTTCCCGAAGTGCGCGGCCGGGCGGAAAAGCTGCGGTTATTTTCGGAAGAATAAAGGGAGATAAGAGCGTTAAGGCAAGCGCCGCTCCCCTCTTTTTATGTATGAGGAATTAAAAGCAGAACGGACAGGAAAACAGCAAAGCCCCCGGCATAAAGCCAGGGGCAATTTTATTTCCATTTCAGAATATTAGTATTTTATCTGACCTTCTGCAAAGTCGCAGCCGCCGCTTCTGAAAGGCCGACGGCAAACGGCTCACTTCTGCTTCTTCAAAGCCGCGGCCTGCAGCGCGTCGAACTCCGCCATGCACTCCTCTACAGAAGCGCCCTCCAACAGCTTGCGCACGATGAGACAGGTATTTCCCCACTGTTCTACATTCATGCCCGTGTTGGAGCCCAGCACATATACTCCCTCTTCGATTCGGTCGTTCAAAGGCTTCAGCGCCGGTACACAGTCCACCTTCACATTTTGGGAGGGAGAAATGACCCGGTTGGTCTCAGAAAACAGCTGAAGCGCTTCGTCAGAGGTGATGACATTCATCACCTGCATCGCGTCCTCCTTGTGCTCCGCGTTGGCGCTTACCGCCCAGCCGGTCATAGGCATGACCGGCATCTGCCCCCGGCTGCTTGGGAAACCGATGACCTGCATTTCAAAATCTGTCTTGCCATAGGCCGTCTCTGTATTGGCGGCTCCCCAATAGGCCATGACGATAGGTGTTTTTCCTGCCAGGAAATCCGGCCCCTCTCCCTCGATCGCCTCGCTGACCAGCGCCTTTTCAGCGTCCACATAGCCATTGTCGATCAGGGTTTGGAGAAACTCAAAGCCCGGGCGCATATAATCGCTGTACTTAGCCTCTCCGCTGTTGAGGGCGTCAATTTCCGCCTGGGTGTTTCCACCGTTGTACAGGTCGGCATAGGCCTGCGCCAGCACAAAGGTCTCCAGCCACCAGCGGTTGGCTCCAATGGGAGTCTCGATTCCATTCTGACGGAATACACGGCAACATTCTAAAAACTCCTCCGGCGTCTGAGGAAGAGAGAGTTGGTATTTTTTAAACAGGTCCACATTGAGGAACAGACCGTAGGCCACCACCTCCTGGGGAATGGCCACCAGCTTGCCGTCCACCGTATTTGCCACGCGGATGATCTCGCGCAGGTTCTTGACGCTTTCCAGCCCGGAGAGATCCTCCAACTGCCCCTCAGAACCCAATGCCAGGATCACATCCGGGTTGAGCAGATACAGGTCGTCCATGCTGCTGCGCGCCCGGTCCAGGGCCACTTCATCATAGGTCCTGTCCTGATAATCTTCTGCGGTGTAGGTCCAATAATCCACCGTGACTCCCAGCTTCTCTTCCGCCATGGACACTGTCAGATCTGCGGCGGTGCGGGCAACGTTTTCCGCGTCAGGGTTGGTTTTCTCCATAGGACTAAAAAGGTTGACCACCCGTTTTTGCCCTTCTGTCCGGGAAATCAGATTCGTGGGATCTTTTTCGCTTTCACAGGCGGCCAGGTGCAGAAGGACCGCCGCCGCGAGACAGGCGGCAAGGAATTGTTTCATACCTTTCATGGATTTTCTTTCCTCCAGTTCAAATGGCCGATGGCCTTTTTCAAAGTCTCCATATTCAAGGGCTTGGGAACATGGGAATCCATACCAGCGTCCAGGGCGGCCTTTTCATCCTCCGCAAAGGCGTTGGCCGTCATGGCGATGATAGGGATCCGCTTCGCGTCCTCCCGTTCCAGAGCGCGGATAGCCCGGGTAGCCTCATGGCCGTTCATCACCGGCATCTGAACGTCCATCAGGATCACATCAAACTCTCCGGGCTCTGAGTTTTGGAAGCGTTCTAAGGCCAAACGCCCATTGACGGCGATCTCACAGGCTGCTCCCTCCAGATCCAGCAGCTCGGTGAGGATCTCCGCGTTGATCTCGTTATCCTCGGCGGCCAGGAAGTGCATTCCCTCCAGGCTTCCGGCTGCTTCCGTCTCCGGCTGAGAGTTGTTCCGACTCCACAACTCCTCCATCTTGGAACGAAGAGCGGAGACGAAAAAGGGCTTTGTCAGAGCGTCGGTATGGGGCATCTGCATAGCCTCCTCCATGCCGGAGGCGTCAAATTCCGACAACAGCAGCAGCACAACAGGGTCCGGCAGGGCGGAGCGGATCGCTTTTGCCGTCTGAAATCCACATTCCTCCCAATCCACCAGCACCATCTGGAAACTTTCATCGTTTTTCAGCCGCCGGAAAGCCTCCTCCTGCTCGACTGTGACTACCTCTACGCCGGTGTTCTCCATCAGGGCTGGGATATTTTCTTTATCGTTCAGCGTCCCCACCACGGACAGAATACGGGAAATACCGTGCTCTTCCCAGATCCGGCGGTCAGAGGTTTCCTCCTGGATACGCAGCTCCAGCTCTACCTGGAAGAGGCTTCCCTTGTTCACCTCACTGGTCACCTCGATGGTGCCGCCCATCAGCTCTACAATACTCTTGGTGATGGCCATGCCCAGCCCGGTGCCCTGCACTTTGTTGGTGGTGCTGTTCTCCGCCCGGGTAAAGGCGTCAAAAATGGTTTTCAGATACTCCTGGGTCATGCCATAGCCGTTGTCCTCCACCTCAAAGCGGATATGCTCGTACTGGCTGGAACGCTGCTTCAGTCCTATGACGCGGAACCAGATGTTCCCTTTCTCCGGTGTGTACTTCACGGCGTTGGAGAGCAGGTTGATCATGATCTGATTGAGGCGGGTCTCATCCCCTATCAGATACTCGTGACGGATGCCGGTCACTTCGGTGTGGAAGGTCTGATGCTTCGACTTGGCCATGGGCTGAATGATGGAGTCCGCAGAAGCAATCACATCACTGAGGGTGAAGGGCTCCAGATTCAGCACCACTTTCCCGCTTTCGATCTTGGAAATGTCCAGGATATCGTTGATCAGGCTGAGCAGATGCTGTCCGGAAGCTGTGATCTTCTTGGTGTACTCCCGCACTTTAGAGGGGTTCTCCGCGTCTCTGGAAAGCAAGGTGGTAAAGCCCAGTACTGCGTTCATGGGTGTGCGGATATCGTGAGACATATTGGACAGGAAAGTGGTCTTGGACTCGCTGGCGATCTGCGCGGCCTTAAGCGCCTCAGAAAGCTGTTGGTTATATAGCTGCCGCTCCTCCTCCTGCTTTTTCCGCAGCTTCTCCTGCTGGCGCCGGTTCCGGTGATACAAAGCGACGCACAGAAAGAAGGAAATCAGCAGAGAGACGACCACGATCCAGATATTCTGGTTGACGGTCTTTCCCTCCTGCTGGATAGCCTCCAAGGGTACATATCCCACCAGAAAGAGAGTGCCGTCACTGACGGCCCAGATATAGTTGAGAGCGTCCGCCGAACGGATGCTGTGGTAAAACAGGACATCTTCCCCGCTCTTCAAACATTCGGTGATCTCCTCTCGGATCTTTGTATCCTGAATATCGTTGGCGCGGTAAAAATCATCCAGATTCAGATGTCCTGCGCTGCGCTGTCCCATGCCCTTGGGCTTGAGGACAAAACGCTCGCTTTGGGCGTCCATGATGTACAGCGACGCCTGTTTATTGTAGAATCCATCGGGAAGAGACCGGTCAATAGCGTCGTAGATATACTCGGCGTAAAGCGTTCCGATCAGCTCTCCCTCCCGCTCTACCGGACATTTCAGAGTATAGGCCCAGGTGCCCATGTAATTCACATAGGATTGGGACATGGGCATATCGGAAACCGATCCGCCTGAGGAAAAATTCAATTCCTCCTCCGTAAAGCGCTCTCCTGTGTTGGAGATCCCCTCTGTTTCCCCGGCGAGGATCAGGGAGAGCTTGACCATGGCCTGATTTCTCTGATACCCGCGGATATAGGCCTCCGGATCCTCCGAGCCGGCCACTTCCCGGGCGATCAGCGACTGAAAGTCCGACTGACTGCGAAGAATGGCCTCGATCGTGCTTTGGATCAGGTCCAGGCTCTCGCTTAAGTTCTGGATAGCGGAATTGGACATCTCTCGTGTCACCTTATTGGAAACAGTGGAAACAATGACTCCAAACACGGAAAAAATCAAGATGATCAAAAAGAGCCAAGAGAGGCCTCTGACCTTTTTGGGCCCGTTCACTTTGGCTTTCATGAAAGTCCCCCTCTTTTCCCGCTTCAGGCAAGCTTATAAACAAAGGCGGAAAGCCGATGCTTCCGCAAGATATTGTAAAACATTATAGCATTGGCAGGTGAAAAAATCAACGATTTGAGTGAAGAAGAGATGGGGCTTAATCGCGCCGGGAAAACGGAGGGAATCGTTCACAATGGATCTCTATGGAAAAAGTGCTGCAAAATTTCATTTCACAGCACTTTTTCGCAAAGAAGCAGCCATCGGAGGGCCGTTCGCGCTTTTACCGGTTCATCCGTCGCTGCTCCTAAGGATATCGCAGATCTCCCTAACGCTCCGGAAGGTAAAGCCGGGCTTGATCTCCCCGCTTTCGATTTCTTTCACGGTGGCTTCTCCGGTCAGCACACAGATGGAGGCAGCGCCCGCGTTGACTCCTGCCGCTATATCCGTATAGAGCCTGTCTCCCACAACGACGGTCTCATCGATCTCACATCCGAATTTTTCACGCACGATATCGACCATCTTTGGTTCAGGCTTTCCCAGAAACACGGGCCACTTATTTGTCGCGTTTCGAATCATTTGACAGATTGATCCGCAGTCTGGGATAAATCCGAAGCTCACCGGGCAAACCCAATCCGGGTTTGTGGCAAGGTAGGTCACTTCCTGCGTACTCAAAATTTCACAGGTATTGCGCAGCTTAGCAGAAGTCAGCTCTGTATCAAAGCCGATCAAAACGGCATCGACCCGTTCAACGCCTTCCGTGACATGGATCCCGGACGCTCTCAATTCTTCCACAAGGCTCTTTGTCCCCTGGCAATATACCTTTGCGCCCGGCATATTTTTGAAAAGCCATAAAATTGCCGCCTGAGCAGACGTAAAGAAATCGTCTTTCCCGGCCCTGATGCCCATCTGATTGACCTTCTTGACATACTCGGTTACAGACTTGGAAGAATTGTTCGTAATGAAGACATATCTTCCGCCTCGGTTTTTAATTTCAGAAAGCAGGTCAAGTGTTCCGTCAAACAGAGTCTCCTCTTCATAGATCGTTCCGTCCATATCGAAAAGCCAGAGCTTTTTCTCTCTTATTTCACCGGCACTGACGCCAAAATAATCTTTCATTGTTCCCCCGCGAAAAGAGCCTGGGCCACCGCCAGATCTTCATGGTTGTCAATTTCAAGCCAGCGCCCCTGAAGGGGACACGCCTCAAAAACGACCTTCCCGAGGGCGTCATTCAACGCGACCTCGCTCCACAGCTTCAGCTCTTTTTTCTCCTCGATATACTCCCGGCAGCATTCCAGGAAGGCTTCGCCCCCCTCCCCGGAAAACTTATAGACGTCGATAGAGCTTCCCAGAGCGGCTTCCGGCGTGATCTGCTTGGAGATCGCGGTGAGCCTGCTGTCCTTTTCAACCACTTTCATAGACTCTTCGATATACCGACCCATATCGACCACAATGGCGTTGGGCGCTTTATGATTCAGAAGCGCCGTAATGACGGAGGGATCGTAGAACACATCCGCGTTCATCATCAGGAAAGGCTCCATCTTTCCATCAGGAAACATGGACCTGATCCCCAGATAGGCAGAATACATATTATTAGTCGCGGCATAATCAACAGATTCCACGATATGGATTTCCGGCCAAAGGTCGTGGACCGCCTTTTCCAGAGCATCTGCCTTATATCCGGAAATGACGGTGATATCCAGAATACCGTTTTCATGAAGGTTTTCGATCTGTTTTAACAGGATCGGCTGGCCGTTTACCGGAACCAGCGATTTCGGTATCTCGTTTGTGATCGGCGCAAGGCGGCTGCCAAAGCCGGCCGCGAGGATAAGTGCTTTCATCTTACGTTTCCCCCACTGTTTTCCTTAGATTTTTCAAGCTTTCCGTACTGAGATCCGCTTCGTTCCATTTGCAAACCCGGCGCGCAGGGTGACCGGCAGCACAGAAGAGCCTTCTTCAAGAAAAAAGAAAAACCTCCGAGCCTTCGGAGGTTTTTCACACGCCGCCTCATATTCAGAAACGGCGTTCCAAGATGGTGCGCGAGACGGGACTTGAACCCGTACGTCGAAGACACACGCACCTCAAACGTGCCTGTCTGCCAGTTCCAGCACTCGCGCTTAACCAACGACTGGAATTATACCATTGAGAAGCGCCTTTGTCAAGGAAAAATAAAAAATTCGCCCCAGGAGCTGAAGCCCGGCAAAACAGGAAAGTCGTCGCTTATAAATAGCAGAAGTAGATGGTGGTGCCCAGGACAGGGTCGTAGTAAGAGCTGTAAACTCCGCTGCCGGTGATCACAGAGTTCTGCCCCACCACATTGTCAGGGCAGGTACTGCCGTTTTCCAAAAGATATCTGGCGTTTGCAATGGTGCGGCTGTCCGGCGTCTTATAGATCGATCCGTCCCAGGTGGGAGAATACTGGCCGGGCTGGTAGATCACTTCTCGGATGGTATTGGGGTAGTAAGTGCTTTTTACCCGGTTGAGCACCACGCTTCCAACCAACCGCTGTACCCAATCAGGAAACCAGGAGCATCCCGCCTCCGCATAGATGATGCGGGAAAGCAGATCCAGGTCCTCTCCCGTGTATCTGGGCTTTTTCCCTTCCGCCGCCTCAATGGCCGCCAAGATCTCTTTCGCGCTGGTATATTTCTTGAAATATTCCGTCTGCGCCTTGTCAAGCTTCATCTCGTCGATCTTGAAATTGCGCTGCTGCTCATAAATAGCCCCTACCTGCATGGCGTAAGGGCTTCCGTCTTTCAAAGCTCGTTTGATCGCAGCCATATAGTCCATTTTAGGATCATAGCCTGTCACATCGATATAATCGGAAACGCCAAAGGCACGGGCGGATATTCCTCCGATGCCTGTCAGCCCTGTGAAAAGCAGGACGGCGGTCAAACTGAACGCTATCAATTTTCTCATGCATGTTCTCCTTTTACTCTAAGTTTCCGCAAATCCTCGCGGGGCTTATCCTACACCTCCTTTAGCATTTGTACTGCCGTCCATTTTATTCCATCGAGAGGAAATTTTCCCAAAAATCCTGTCGGCGTTCTCGCGTCTTTTCCTGCTTTTTTTGTTTTATCCGGGAAGGATTTGGAAAAAAGGGAGACAAATGGAAAAATTCGTGGTATGCTTTTTTAAGAAAAAGCAATCGCGGCAAAATCCCTGTGCTCCGAAAAAGCGCCGGGTTTTCAAATGGCTTTGCCGGAAAGGAAGAGAAAAAGATGAAATGCCAGCAGATCATCACTTACAGCGCAAACGGGATCCCCTATCCTCAGAGAAAGGAGCTGCCCATCACTTTGGAGGCGGATGAGCCCAGGCACCTGGAATCCGGAGTGATCAATCTCTATCCCGATATCACTTATCAGGCCATCGAGGGCTTCGGCGGCGCTATGACGGAGACCTCCGCCTATCTCCTGTCTCAGATGTCCCCCGAAGTGAGGAAACAGGCCCTGGAAAAGTTTTTCAGCGCTCAGGGCAGCCGCATGAAATTTGTACGCGTCCCCATAGACAGCTGCGACTATTCTTTGGAGGAATACACCGCCGTCAAGGACCCGATGGCAGACCCGGAGCTTGCCACCTTCTCCCTCGCGCGGGATCAAAAATACATTTTGCCCGTTCTCAAGGAGGCCATTGCTCTGGCGGAAGAGCCCCTCTCAGTGCTTTTAAGCCCCTGGTCACCTCCTGCCTGCTGGAAAACGCCTCCCATCAAGCCGAAAAACGACAGGGCCGTATACGGCGAGCTGCCCGGAGCGCCGGACAAAAGCATTGACTATACCACTCCCTCCCGCTGCAACGGCGGAAGCCTGAAGCCGGAGTATTATTCTTCTTGGGCAAAATACCTGACGTTGTTCGTCAAGGCGTATCTCCAGGAGGGCATTCCGGTAACCATGATGTCCATTCAGAATGAGTCTATTGCCGCCACCAACTGGGACAGCTGTGTCTGGAGTGCACAGGAACAGAAAACTTTTCTGAGAGACCACCTCTACCCACAGTTTGAAAAAAACGGCCTTGCGGGCAAGGTGGGGATCTATATCTGGGACCACAACAAAGAGCGAGTGCTGGAATACGCCCAGGACATTCTAGACGAGGTCACAGACAAAATGATAGAGGGCTTTGCCTTTCACTGGTATTCCGGAGACCACTTCGAGGCTGTGGAAATGGCGGGGAGGAAATTCCCCGGAAAAGTGCTGATGCTCAGCGAGTGCTGCGGCCTTCACGCCCCGGGGCGCACCGGAATGCTGGGCTCGGAAGAGCTTGGCAAAACGCCGCAGGCTGTGGAATATGAGGACGCCGTGGCCTATGCCCACGATATCATCGGGAACCTGAACGCAGGTATGAGCCGCTGGATTGACTGGAATCTCTGCGTGGATAAGGACGGCGGTCCCCGCCATGTACCGGGCGGCTTTACCGCCAGCATGATCGTAAACGAGGATCATAGCTTCCGCACCAACCTGACCTATGACTTTGTCCGGCATTTTTCCCACTATATCCTGCCGGGAGCCGTGCGCGTCGGCTTCTCCAGATGCGACAGCCTGATAGAGATGACGGCCGCTAAAAACCCGGACGGCACCGTAGCTGTGATACTGCTTAACAAGGGAAACGAAGATCAGGGCTATGCCATCCGCGTGGGCGGCAGAGTCATCCGAGTCCAGCTTCCTGCCAGAACTTTAAGCACGCTGATACTGGACCTTAAAGACTAAATCTTTCCAGTACGCCTCAGAATCATCGATACAAAACAAAAAAGCTGTTCGAAAGCGGTTGCTTCCGAACAGCTTTTTCTATCGACAGAGGAATCAGGCGTTTTCCTTTTTCTTTCCGTTTACCAGCTTGATGGCAAAGAGCGTTCCCACCATCAGCAATACTGCCACAGGAAGAGCGATCAGAGCGTTGGGGAAAAAGCCTGCCACCAGATAGGAGACAAAGCTTACTCCCGCCGCCGTCAGCGCGTAGGGCAGCTGCGTAGACACATGGTCCACATGGTCGCACTGGGCGCCTGCGGAAGCCATAATGGTGGTATCGGAGATAGGCGAGCAATGGTCCCCGCACACCGCGCCTGCCATACAGGCGGAGACGCACACCACGCCCAGCGGCTCTGTCAGAGGGAATACGCTCAGGGTGATGGGGATCAGGATCCCGAAGGTGCCCCAGCTGGTGCCGGTGGCAAAGGCCAGGAAACAGCCAATGAGGAACACCACGCCGGGCAGGAATGCCTGGAAGGCTCCGGCGGAGCCCTTTACCACGCTCTCCACAAATTCCTTCGCGCCCAAGGAGTCCGTCATGGCCTTTAAGGACCAGGCAAAGGTCAGGATCAAAATGGCGGGCACCATTGCGCGAAAGCCCTCCGGGATACAATCCATCGTCTCGCGGAAGGTCATGGTGCGGCGCAGGCAGTAGTAGGCGATGGTAAAGGCAAGGGCAAACACAGAACCCAGCATCAAGCCCACGGAAGCGTCGGAATTGGAGAAAGCATCCACAAAGGAGGCGCCCTCAAAGAAGCCGCCGGAATAGATCATGCCGATGACGCAGGAAACGATCAGCACCAGGATCGGCAGCACCAGATCCAGCACGATTCCCTTCTCCTCTTTCTCCTGATTTTCAAGATTCGCGTAAGGGTTTTTGCCGGAGAAAAGATCGCCCTTCTCTCTGGCGTTTTCTTCAAAGCGGGCCATAGGGCCGAATTCCACCTTCATCAGCACCATACCCACCATCATCACGATCGTGAGAATGGCATAGAAGTTAAAGGGGATTGCCCGGATAAACAGAGAAAGGCCGTTCCCATCTTCCACATAGCTTGCCACTGCCGCCGCCCAGGAGGAAATGGGGGCGATAATGCACACAGGCGCCGCGGTAGCATCGATCAGATAGGAAAGCTTTACCCGGGAAACCTTGTGCTTGTCGGTGACCGGACGCATCACGGAGCCCACCGTCAGGCAGTTGAAATAGTCGTCAATAAAGATGAGTACGCCTAAAACGATCGTGGCAAGCTGCGCTCCCGCTCTCGTTTTGATATGCTCCGCCGCCCAGCGTCCAAAAGCCGCAGAGCCGCCGGCCTTGTTCATCAGGCAGACCATAGCGCCCAGGATCACAAGGAACACCAGGATCCCGATATTGTACCCGCTGGACAGGACGCTGACGATCCCTCCCTGGAACACATGGAGCACCGTGCCCTCAAAGGAATAGCCGGAATAGAGCAGGCCGCCCATTAAAATTCCGATAAACAGAGAGGAATACACCTCTTTTGTGATCAGGGCCAGGGCGATGGCCACCACAGGCGGAAGCAGCGCCCAGGGCGTGGCGAAAAAGCCTCCGCCGGATTCCGCGCTCTCGCCGTTTCCCAATACCGCGGGGATTATCACTGCCGCCAGCAAAATCACCGCAAGCAGGATCCCCTTTACCAGATTGGACTTCTTCATGTTCTCTCCCTCACTTAACAAAAAAAGTCATGACAACTGTCATGACTCCATTCCGCAATCTGAATCACAACAGCGCTCCGCCCTCAAAGGAGGGCGACAGTCTGTGAGATCTTCTCCCACAGCCCGGCAGAAAGGGAGCCAGACCAGCCCTTTCACCTCGGCGAAATCCCCTTTCTCCCTTTTTCCCGTCTGAAGGAACGCCAAAAGAGATACTGATGTCATCCGCGCCTCTATCATGCTAATGAGATAATAGTAGTGGAAAAACCGGGAAAAGTCAACTGTTTTCTTGGAGGACTTCCAAAATCCTTCCGTTTTCGCGCTTGCCCCGCGGCAGTGGTCAGTTGTTAGTTTTCAGTCGTTAGAAAGGGCGCTTTTTCCTCTTCTTCTCGCCTTTCCCTCTTGCCTCCCCTTATTCCAAGGGGAACCAAAGTCAAGAATACCCTCTCAGTCACGGCACAGCCGTGACAGCTCCCCCAAAGGGGGAGCCAAGGCTCTTTCTAACGACTAACAACTAATCCCGTCAGTCCAAATTCTCCGCAAGCACTTTTCTCACCGCGCCGGGCCCCTTCAGCATTTCTTCCAACAGGTCGAGCACGCGGTCTCCCAGCTCCGCCTCCCACAGATTGATCCCGAAAATGGCAGGATCTTTCAAAATGGGAGAAACCTTTTCCCGCAGCATCTCTTTGGAAGCGCCGAAGCCAGTCCCGGAAAGCGCCTCCTGCAGGGCGGGAAGACGAGGATCGGGACTTACCGTAAAGCTTTCTCCCTTGTCGTCTATTCCCAAAAGATAGCGTATCCACCCGGCAAACACCAGGGGGATCCCGATAAGAGAGGAGACGGAAAGCTCTTCGGAAGCAAGATAAGCTTTTACGGTCTCTCCAAACCTTACGGAGAGCTTTTGAGAAGTGTCGGTGGCAATACGCTGAGGCGTATCCGGCAAAAACGGATTGGGGATCCGCACGGTGAGCACCTCTTCCAGAAACTTTTCGGGAGAAAGCACCTTCGGATCTGTCACCACCGGCAGGCCTTCCACCCTCCCGATCTGCTCACACAGCTTTTTCAAAAGCGGGTCCTTCATTTCCTCGGAAATAAGCGTATAGCCCAAAAGGCACCCGAACACGGCAAGGGCCGTGTGCAGAGGGTTCAGGCAGGTGCACACCTTCATGCGCTCACAGGCGTTTACGGTATCGCGTCCGGCGAAGAGAAATCCGCCCTTTTCCAGCGGCGGGCGGCCGTTGGGAAAAGCGTCCTCGATCACAAGGTATTCGCACTCCTCCGCGTTGACAAAGGGCGCAGTATAGGAATTCTTCCCAGTGACCACCGGCTCCATTCCCTCCAGACCATCCGCCTGCAGAAGAGCGCAGACAGAAGGATCGGGTCTGGGTGTGATCTTGTCGATCATCGTCCAGGGGAAGGAGACCTGTTTGGGATCGCTGAGATAAGAAAGAAAGCCCTTTTGCACCTTTCCTCCCTCTTCCCAGGCTTTCCCGAAGGCTTCCATCGCCCGAAACAGCTTCTCACCGTTATGAGAGCAGTTGTCCATGCTCACCATAGCAAGGGACAGGCTGCCGCTTAAGAAACGCTCATAGAGCAAAGAGGCAAGCCTGCCCAAATAGCTTTTAGGCGCCCTTGGCCCCTCTTCAAAATCGGCCAGCACAGCCGGGAGAGGCTCTCCGTTATTACCCTGATAGACATACCCCTTTTCCGTAATGGTTAAGGATACCATCTGCAAAGAGGCTTTGCGGAAGATCTGCCGGAGCCGGGCAAAGTCTTTCGATTCGGCGTCCACGGCGGAAAGAGACTCCGTCACGCTTGAGATCACCTGCTTTTGGGCTGTGCCGTCCGCCTTGAGGGTCACCAGTACGCTCAGGTCATCAAAGGGATGATAGGCGCGGGACAAGATCTCGTCGTCATACCCTTCCGCTGCCACAATGCCCTTGGAAAGCACGCCCTGTTCCAAAAGCTCCTGCTGCACTCGGGCCTGAAAGGCGCGGAAAATATTGCCCGCGCCGAAATGCACCCAAAAAGGCTCCTCGGCGGTCTCCTTTTTCACAGCCTCACGGGAAAAGCCCGGCAGAGAAATACCGCAGTCCTCCCAAGCCTTTCTTTCCCGGATCCCAAGGTCGCTCAGCTTCATGGTTTCTCTTCCTTTCAAATTCAGCTCTTACGCTTTCAGTACCTTATCCAGCGTCTCAAACAATATCGGAATATTGATAGGCTTTGCAATATGGGCGTTCATCCCGTGGCGCAGGGCAGCCTGCCTGTCCTCGTCAAAAGCATTGGCTGTCATGGCGATAATGGGGATCTGGGCCAAAGCCCGGTTGGGAAGGCTCCGAATGGCTTTGGTGGCCTCATAGCCGTCCATCACCGGCATCTGGACATCCATCAGGACCAGCCGGTAATATCCGGGCTCGGAGTGCTCCACCATCTCCACCGCGATTTTTCCGTTTCCGGCAATCTCAACCTCAAAGCCGGCTTCGCCCAAGATCTCCGCCGCGATTTCCTGGTTGAGCTCATTATCTTCCACCAATAAGAGCCTTCCGGTATGATGCGGAGAATCTTGCTGCTTTTCGCCGTCTTCCTTCTCATCCCTTACGGTCACAACAGAATCCAGACACCGTCTCAGTTCAGAGGAGAACAGGGGCTTGCTGCAAAAGGCCTTGACCCCCGCCTCTCTGGCTTCCTCCTCAATATCAGACCAGTCGTAGGCCGTAAGCACGATGATGGGCGCGTCTTCGCCGATCTCCTTGCGGATCCTTCTGGCCACCTCGATGCCGTTCATATCCGGAAGAAGCCAGTCGATGATATAGACAGAATAATTGTCCTTTCGCGTGACGGACTGCCGAGTGCGCAGCACTGCTTCCTTCCCGGAAAGGGTCCATTCCGCACGCATTCCGAACTGCTGCAGCATGGCGGAAACACTGTCGCAGGTGTTGAAATCGTCGTCCACCACCAGAGCACGGCAGCCCTTCAGCTCTTCGATCTTCTGAGGCTCTCTTTCCGCTGCGTGCAGCTTAAAGGTAAGGAATACCCTGATCTGCGTTCCGACCCCCAGCTCGCTTTCTACCTCAATTATTCCGTTCATCATATCTACAATATTCTTGGTAATGGCCATTCCAAGGCCGGTTCCCTGGATCCCGCTGATGGTGGAGTTACTCTCTCTTTCAAAAGGATCAAAAATCCGTGATACAAACTCCTTGCTCATGCCGATTCCGGTATCCTTTACCAGGAATTCGTAATTTGCGCAGCCCTCCGGCGCGCCGGGCTTTTCTGTTACACGGATGCTGATCTCTCCTCCGGACGCCGTATATTTGATAGCATTGCTCAAAAGGTTGAGCAGCACCTGATTGAGCCGCAGCTTGTCACAGCAAATCTCTTCGTGCTGAACGTCTACAGCGTCCATTGAGAGCTCCAGCTGCTTCGCGTGCACATCCCCCTGCACAATACTTCTCAGGCCGTGCAGGATATCCGGCAGACTGCAGGGCTTCTCCTCCAGGTACATTTTTCCGCTTTCGATCCGGCTCATATCCAGCACATCGTTGATGAGACTCAGCAGATGGTTGCCGGAGGTCATGATCTTTTTCAGGTATCCCTCCACCTGATCTCTGTGATCAATATGGTTGATGGCCAGAGAGGTAAAGCCCACGATGGCGTTCATGGGAGTACGGATATCGTGAGACATATTGGAAAGAAAGACCGTCTTTGCCTTGCTGGCCTGCCTGGCCTGCATCAAAGCGTCCTCCAAAAGGCTCTTCTTCTCCATCTCCAGGCGGGTTTCCTCGTCTACGCTGCGAAATCCCAGGACCACGCTCTGGCTGCCTTCCCACTCGCCCATGCGCACCGCTTTCATCTGGAAATAGCGGACCTCATCTCCGCACTGAGTCCGGTAGTTGAGATAGGCCACCCGCTTATCGGAAAGCTCATGGGTCAAGCCTGCCACGCTCAGGATCTTGGCGAAATCCGCCCTGTCGTCCGGATGAACGCACCGGTCCCTGTACTGCCCCATGCAGCAGTCCAGGGAAAGCTCGCCGGAAAACACAGGCTCAAGCCTGTGCAGCTTGCAGTCGTTCATGCGAAGAGCATCGCCTTTTCCCGTCTCGAGGTCAAAAAAGCACACCAGATTATAGTCGATGCTCAATGCCTCCACCAGCTCTGTCTGGCGGCGTTCCCGCTCCAGCTTTTCTTTCTCTTCCTGAAGCTTCTGGGCCGTACAATCCAAGAGGAACCGCTGATAGAACAGCTCTCCGCCCTCCTCTACCAGCTTGACATTGCCCATCACATGAAGCACCTTTTGATCCTTGTGCTGCACACGGTATTCCACGCTTACACTGTCGCCGGGATTCTGGAGAGACTGGATCTGCCTGCGAAGCTCCGCTTTATCCTCCTCTACCACGGAGGACGCGATCATATCAAAGCCGCTTTTCTCCAAATCCTCCTGGGACTCGTAATCCAGAATTTTCAGCGCGGCCCGGTTGACGCTTAAAACCCGAGAGCCGTCCATCGTATGACACATCACGCCGCAGTCCATTGTGGTAAACAGCGTTTCCAGCGTCTGGTTTTTCCGAATGATCTCCTGCTCGTAATCCCGTTCTTTTGTCACATCAATGGCCACGCCTACCGTGCCTGCCACGCTGCCGTCGTAATCATAAAGGGGAGACTTGTAGGTGGTGAGCAGCCGGGGGCCTTCCCCTGTCTGGATCATCTCTTCGGAAACGCAGGTCGCCCTTTTGCTCATGACCTCCCGCTCAGATTCGATACAGGCCGGGTCGTCCTGCTCCACATCCCAGATATAAGCGTGGCCTCTTCCCTGTACCTGCTCCTTGGTCTTGTTGACCACCCGGCAGAAGCTGTCGTTTACCTTTTCGTGGATCCCGTCTTTGGTTTTATACCAGACAAGGTTCGGCACGCTGTTGATGGTAGCCTCTAAATACTGCCTTGCTTCCCAGAGATCCTTTTCCTGCTTGGAGCGCTGCTGCCACCGTAAAAAGCGGAACCGGATCTCCTCTTCCTCCATCGGAAGCACCCAGAGCTCAGATATTCGGGAAAAGCAGCCGCCAAGAAGAGGAAGCTGCTCCTTTTCTGCGAGAAGGATCACTTCCCCCAGCTCTCCCATCTTTGAAAGCGCCGGAAGAACATCTTCCTCCCGGCTGAGATTCCAGACCACTACATCTGTTTTCTGCAGCGCACCCTGGGGCAGTCCCAGGGAAAACTCATGGGTAAAATTTTCCAGAGCAGGCATCTCCTGAATCACATTGAAAGCTCCGCAGGGGGAGCCTGCAAAATAGAAGTGCAATCGGCAGTGATACATACCCTTTTCCTCCCCTATCATCAATTTACAGCAAAAAACTCCTCAGAAAAGAACGAATCGCTCCGGTCTCATCTGGGTGTTGGAAGAACCCTTACTGTCAGTCGTCGTACCACTTTTCCAGGGTGTCAAAATCCACCCCGCCCGCGTCTCCGTTTCCGTGACCGGCCACGAGATCGATCAAATACAGGTCCTCATAATTTTTCCGGCTGGATTCAAAGGCAGACTGATCCACCTTTTGCGAACCCAATAGATAGGTTCCCTTCTCCGGAGATTCCACATCCCATTGACTTTCCATGCAAAAGATATTGCTTTCAAATGAGCCAAGGGTATCCCACGGCTCATACTCATAAAAATTGTGCGGGCCATTCCCGTCCGGTGTTCTGGTAAAGCGGGTAAGGTAGATCGTACCGTCCTTTCCCTTGGCGATCCCAACGGAGCCTCCGTTGCCGCCTACCTCCTGGTAAAGGACTCCGTCTTTCAACAGGCTGGGGCCGTCTTCAAGGAAGGTAAAAACGCAATAAGCCACATAGCGGGTTCCGTTGGCGGCCTCCGCCTCATATGCTGCCAGAAAATCCTGACAGCCGTCCATGTCAAAATCCGCAACACAGCCCAGGGGCTCAAAATCATACCGCTTTACAAACTGCTTCGAGTCTTCGATCCAGTCGATGGCCTCTTCCACGCAGTCTCCCAGGCTCCACTCTCCGGCGGGCTGAGGGGGCGCTGGCGGGGCCTCGGAAGAAAAGCTCTCCGAAGGGTCGATAAGCTCCGGCACGGAAGCAGGCGCTTTACTGCCGGCAGCCTCCGGCGCTGTTTGGGGGACCGGCTGCGGAGCATTGCCCCGACCGCCGATGAGAACACCGATCAATACGGCACAAAGCAGCAGGCTCACTGCGGCCACCACGATCAGCAAAACCACCCATTTAGGCTGTTTGGTCTTTGCCGGAAATCCGGGGTTCTGAGGATTCGGCCACTGCTCCGGCCGGTATTGCCCTTGAGGCTGCTGGCATTGCCCCTGCGGTCCGGGCTGATGCCGGTTCCCGGGGTCTTGCGGGGTTTGAAGGTCTGGACCTTGATTCATACAACGCGCTTCCTTTCTCGCTTACTTCGCCCGATGAAAGCGGCTTTATCGCTGCTATTTTAGCACAATCAGGAAAAAATTTCCACATCTAACTTTCCCCTGTTTCGGCCCTACAAAAAGGCAGGCCTTCCGGACAGTGATCAAAAGGAGTCAAAAAGGCTGCACAAAGGCTGCTCCTTAGGAAATTGGGGGGAAAACCGGGAAAGGGGCTTTAGGCCTTTTTCGCATCTCACTGCTGCTCCCACCGCACCGGATACAGAGAATCTACCTCTACCGGGGTCCGCGTTTTGGCTGACTCCATAATGGCAAGGATCGTCAGGGTGGTGTTGGCCGCATCATAGACGGTGACAGGGAATTCCTTTCCGGACAGGACACAGTCCACGAAAGCGCGGATACTCTCAAAGGCAAAGCCCTTCGGCTGCCCAAAAATAGAATTCTGTACGATGATATCCGGGACGATCACCTTGTCCTCTGTATACTGCTGAATGAGGTTGTGGTTGCTGGCGTCGATGCTGATCATGCCCTTTGTTCCGGTGATATTACACTTGATATCGTTGACGCAGGGGTTCCCGTTGGGAGTGATCCACCCGTTTTCCATCTGCACCACAGCGCCCTTGGAGAATTCCAGCGTGGTGAGATAAACGTCCGTGGTATCCACGCCCATTTTTTGCAGGACACCGGCGCGGCTGACACAGTACACCCGTTTGACGTCGTCCTGGAACAGCCAGCGCAGCGTATCCAGGCTGTGGCTCCCTAAAAACCACATGATGGAGGAATCCGCAGCCCAGGGAAGCAGATCAGTCGCCACCCACTTGATGTCGTTCAAGCGAAAATATCCGCTGTACGGCTCCCCCAGTTCTCCCCGTTGTATGGCCTGATAGGCCGCGTGGAAGGGCGGACTGAAGCGATTGTGCAGGTCCACCATTGCCCGCACGCCGTTTTTCTCAATGGCCTCTACCATGATCCGGACCTCCTCGGCGGTAGTGGCCAGAGGCTTTTCGATCAGGATATCCTTTTTTGCCTGTGCTGCGGCCACGGCGATCTCGCAGTGAGAAAAGTCCGGCGTCACAATGGCGAGGGCGTCTATATCCGCTTTTTCAAGCATCTCTCTGTAGTCGCTGAACCAGTTGGGGATCCCGTAGTTTTTCCCGGTTTCTTCCGCCAAAGCGGCATTTTGATCACAAACCGCATTGACCGAAACGAAGGGATGCGCCTGATAGATCCGAATATGATTCTGCCCCCAGGTGCCGAGCCCAACAACTCCCATTTTCAGTTTCTGCACAGCAAAAACCTCCAATCCCATAAATTTTCTCCATTGTAGCATGAAGAGAGGCTTTTGTATATATCCAAAAGCAACGGAAATACAGGAAATTTCTTCAGTGGGAGATCCAGAATCCGGCCAAAAGAAAAAATCTGACTTTTGATGCGCGATGTAATACTGAAAACTATAACAATGCACCAAACAGTACATCCATGATAGCATCATACCGTGGTTTAAAAGTAAGCTTTGTCCACTCGCTCAAATCATTGTAATCATGTTCAAAATACCGGATCCATTCTTCGATAGAGCCCGTGCTAATTTTATGGTATTTGAAAGCGGCGCCGAAACACATCGGTATATTATCGTAATGTGAAATGATATAAAAAATATCGAAAGGAAGCCCTTACCCGGAAAAACTTGATAGCGCTGCGAAGGCGTTGTGATGTGCGCAAGCGACTTTTAGTCGCTGCAAGCGAGCAGCCGCAGCAAGCGTGAGTTTTTCCGGAAAGGAGCCGCAGACGAGCGTAACAGGCGGCATTTCTGTAAAGAAATGTCGTCGCAAGAGCGAGTCTTGCGGCGACGCGGTCGAGGTGAACAGGATAAGAGACACCCCACTTCGTCTGGTTGTCTCCTTGAAGTTTCCCTTCGGGAAACTTCTCTTAATGAATCGCAGGTTCAAATCCTGTACTAAAAAAACACTGAAAGAAAGCCCTTACCCGGAAAAACTTGATAGCGCTGCGAAGGCGTTGTGATGTGCGCAA
>CAZMFF010000037.1:0-27870 GCA_964565505.1 uncultured Acutalibacter sp.
TCCGGCAGGATACGGGACACGACACCCTTATTTCCGTGGCGGCCGGCCATCTTATCGCCTACAGAGATCTTTCTCTTCTGGGCGATGTAGCAGCGTACCACCTTATTGACGCCGGGAGAAAGCTCATCGTGGCTGTTTTCCCGGGTGAACACCTTCACATCCACCACCACGCCGTACTCGCCATGGGGAACGCGCAGGGAGGTATCTCTTACCTCTCTGGCCTTTTCACCGAAAATAGCCCTTAAAAGCCGTTCTTCCGCCGTGAGTTCTGTTTCGCCCTTAGGCGTTACCTTGCCCACCAGAATATCTCCGGCACGCACATCCGCGCCCACGCGGATAATGCCCCGGTCATCCAGGTTGCTCAAAAGGTCCTCGTTCACATTGGGGATATCCCGGGTGATCTCCTCCGGCCCCAATTTCGTATCTCTGGCCTCCATCTCATACTCTTCAATATGGATGGAGGTGTACACGTCGTCTCTTACGATCTTCTCATTGAGAAGAACAGCGTCCTCGTAGTTATAGCCTTCCCAAGTCATAAAGCCGATCAGCGCGTTCTTGCCCAGAGCGATCTCACCGTTTTTAATGGCAGGTCCGTCAGCGATCACATCGCCTTCCTCCACCCGATCGCCCACGCTGACTACCGGCACCTGGTTGGTACAGGTGCTCTGGTTGGAGCGCATAAACTTGATGATCTCATAGTCGTCAATATCACCGTTGTCAGCCGTCACACGCACCAGATCCGCGCTGACATATTTCACCACGCCGCCCCGCTTGGCCAGCACACAGACGCCGGAGTCCACACCGGCCTTATATTCCATGCCGGTACCTACGATGGGGCTCTCCGTCCGCATCAAAGGCACTGCCTGCCGCTGCATGTTGGAGCCCATCAGGGCGCGGTTGGCATCGTCATTTTCCAGGAATGGGATCATGGCCGTCGCCACGGATACCACCATGCGGGGAGTGATATCCATAAAGTCGGCCTTGCCGGCCTCAACTTCCACAAACTCGTCCCGGTAACGCCCTACCACCTTGGCGTTGACAAATCTGCCGTTTTCATCCAGAGGCTCATTCGCCTGGGCTACGACAAAATCGTCCTCCACATCTGCAGTCATGTAAGTGACTTCGTCTGTGACAATACCGGTTTCCTTGTCCACCCGGCGGAAAGGCGCCTCAATAAAACCGTATTCATTGATACGGGCAAAGGTGGCCAGATAAGAGATCAGGCCGATATTGGGGCCTTCCGGCGTTTCAATAGGACACATGCGTCCGTAATGGGTATAGTGTACGTCACGCACCTCAAAGCTGGCTCTGTCACGGGACAGGCCTCCGGGGCCCAGAGCAGAGAGGCGGCGTTTATGGGTAAGCTCTGCCAGAGGATTCGTCTGGTCCATAAACTGAGAAAGAGGCGAAGAGCCGAAGAATTCCTTGATTGCCGCCACAACGGGGCGGATATTGATGAGGGAGTGAGGCGTCAGCTGCTCCGGGTCCTGAGCCTGCAAAGTCATGCGTTCCCGGATCACACGCTCCAGTCTGGAGAAGCCGATACGGAACTGATTCTGCAAAAGCTCGCCCACAGAACGGATCCGGCGGTTTCCCAGATGATCGATATCGTCTGTCTGGCCCAGTCCTACTGCCAGGCAGTTCATATAGTTGATAGAAGCGAAAATGTCCTCCACCGTGATATGATTGGGGATCAGCTCGTCCCGGCGGGCGCGCAGCGCTTCCTTCACTTCCTCCTCCGTGCCATCGGCATCCAGGATCTCTCTGAGCACCTTAAAGCATACACGCTCATTGATCCCGCACTCCGCCTTGGCATCAAAGGAGACGAATTTCCCGATATCTACCATGCCGTTGGAAATGACCTTCACTTCCTTGCCGTTTACCGTCACAACGGCAAGGGTCACGCCGGCGTCGTCCATCCGGTCGGCCAGCTCCTTTGTGACCGTCTCCCCTGCGTCCGCCAGCATTTCACCGGTAGAAGGGTCGGCCACGGGCTGCGCGAGAGTCTGCCCGGTAAGGCGTCCTTCCAGCCGCAGCTTTTTGTTGTATTTATAACGGCCTACCCGGGAAAGATCATACCGGCGGGGGTCAAAAAACAGGCCGTTGATATGGGCGCGGGCGCTCTCAATGGTGGGAGGCTCGCTGGGGCGCAGCTTGCGGTAGATCTCAAACAGCGCCTCTTCCATAGATTTACAGGTATCTTTCTCAATGGTGGCACGCATCCTATCATCGTCCCCAAAGAACTCCAGGATCTGCGTATCCGTCCCCAGCCCCAGACAGCGGATAAACACCGTAACGGGGATCTTCCGGTTCTTATCGATCCGCACATAGAACACGTCGTTCACATCATTTTCATACTCCAGCCAAGCGCCCCGGTTCGGGATGATGGTGGAGCTGAAAAGCTCTTTTCCGGAACGGTCATAATCCATTTTAAAGTAGACGCCGGGAGAACGCACCAG
Source organism: uncultured Acutalibacter sp. (assembly GCA_964565505.1). GTDB lineage: Bacteria > Bacillota > Clostridia > Oscillospirales > Acutalibacteraceae > Acutalibacter. The sequence continues at coordinate 2,460 of CAZMFF010000037.1, forward strand.
CTGAGAGACGATCACGCGCTCCGCGCCGTTGATGACAAAGGTTCCGCTGGAGGTCATCAGAGGGAAATCTCCCATGAAGACTTCCGACTCCTTGATCTCGCCTGTCTCCTTATTGAGAAGACGGGCGGTCACCCGCAGTGCCGCGGCATAAGTGGCGTCGCGCTCCTTACATTCAGGCACGCTGTAATTGGGCTTATCGTCAAGCTTATAATCCACGAAATCGAGGACCAGGTTGTCATTGAAATCCGTAATGCCGGAAACGTCGTTAAAGACCTCCTTGAGGCCCTCCTTGAGAAACCACTCATAAGAGTTTTTCTGAATCTCAATGAGGTTTGGCATTTTCAGGACTTCCTCGATCTTGGAAAAGCTCATTCGAGTATTTTTGCCCAATTGAACCGGTTTCACATTCACCATTGGCTCAGCCACTCCATTCTTTTATTTTTATGTCCATCGGCAAAGCCGCTTTGACGTTTTGCCGGTCTTTCCTGCATGCCATCATCAAAGGAATCTGTCGAGAGGAAAAACACAGTTTTATTCTTCTGCTTGATTCTTTGAGCGGAATATGCTATACTGACACCGAATAGAGATACTCCTACTCATGATGATGCAGTATATTATTGTACAGCTGGACTTGCAATTTGTCAAGCTGTAATTTTAAAGTTTTTTTGCTTTGCGGGAACAAGTTGTGCCCTTGCAGGGCGTTTTTCTTTTTCTCCTCTATTTCCCGAAAAAATCGGAGCCCGTGCGAGGTTACGCATAGACTCCGATTTTTTATATTCAATAGTATTAGGATGCGGCTATGTAAACCAGGTAAACTCTATTTTACCAGCGCTTCAAATTTCTTTCATGCTTCTCCCGATAGATCCGTGCCAGCTCCTGAGGCGTGATGTCATAGCAAAGCATCACATCGTTTAAGTACATCATCACATCGCAGAGCTCCTCCACAAAATGCTCTCGGTCCTCCCCAGGCGTCATAATGACTTCATCGCCCTTTTTCTTCATAATATCCGCCACTTCGCCTGCCTCAATGAACATCCAGAGAAGCTGCTCTCTGCCCTGTGAAGGACAAAGCGGCGCCCAGTTCTGATATTTCTCCCTCAGTTCCTGCTGGATCTTCTGCATCTCCTCAAAGCCCAAATCTTCTCTTGCCATATGTGCTCCTTTCCCGTTTCCTTTTTCCCGTTTCCTTTTTTATGCAAAAACGAAAAAGAGAGAATCAGGGTTTATTCTTTGGCCGTTGTTTCACAGCCGAATCCATCCTCTGAACAGATCAGTTCAAAATCGTAGGAGTCCAGTTCCTTTCTCACATCCTCTGAGATCTTCTCATAGATCTTATGCAGGCGGCAGTGGGCGCGCCCACAGCTGTACTCTTCCTTCTGACACCGGCTGAGCATATAGGGTCCCTCTACCGACTCGATCACCTCCCGCAAGGTCACCTCTTTCGCGGGTTTCCCGAGAGTATAGCCGCCCTTGGCCCCCTTGAAGGAGCACACCAGACCCTCTGCCACCAGCTTTCTCAAAATTTTCAGGCAAAAGCGCAGCGGGACGCCCATCTCCTCGGAGATAGACCGCGCGTCGCAGCGCCCCGGGTTCTTTGTCAGATATTCCACGATCCGAACGGCGTAATCCGCCTCTAATGTCATTACCATACTGTTTCCCTTTATGTTTTATTTTTCGGATTTTGGGACCGAAAAATTAATCCAGAAAATCCTTCAGCTTTTTACTGCGGCTGGGATGGCGCAGCTTTCTCAATGCCTTGGCCTCGATCTGCCGGATACGCTCCCGGGTCACGTTGAATTCCTTCCCCACCTCTTCCAGAGTTCTGGAGCGCCCGTCCTCCAAACCAAAGCGCAGCCGCAGCACTTTCTCCTCTCTGGGGGTCAGAGAATCCAAGACATTGCCCAACGTTTCCTTCAACAAGGTGTGAGAAGCGGCGTCCGCAGGCGCGGGCGCGTCGTCGTCCGGGATGAAATCTCCCAGATGACTGTCCTCCTCTTCGCCGATAGGCGTTTCCAGGGAAACAGGCTCCTGGGCAACACGCATGATCTCCCGCACTTTTTCCACCGGCATACTGAGCTCCTCCGCCACTTCCTCCGCGCTGGGCTCTCTGCCGTTGGCGTGGAGCAGCTGGCTTGATACCTTCTTTACCTTATTGATGGTTTCCACCATATGCACCGGGATACGGATGGTTCTGGCCTGATCCGCAATGGCGCGGGTGATTGCCTGCCGGATCCACCAGGTGGCGTAGGTAGAGAATTTAAAGCCCTTGGTGTAGTCAAACTTCTCCACCGCCTTGATCAGACCCAGGTTTCCCTCCTGGATCAGGTCAAGAAACTGCATTCCTCTGCCCAAATATCGCTTGGCAATGCTCACCACCAGGCGCAGGTTTGCTTCGGAAAGCCGCTTTTTTGCTGCCTCGTCGCCGTTGGTGATCGCCACGGCCAGCTCCACCTCTTCCTCCGGCGTCAAAAGGGGCACCCGGCCGATCTCCTTTAAGTAGACCTTCACAGGGTCGTCGATGGACACTCCGTCAGCCCCAATGCCGGGCTCCAGAAGCTCTACCCCCTCCACCTTGGCAAGCTCTGCGTCATCCATGGGGATATCGTCAAAATCCTCCACGATCTCCACGCCGTGAGACTCCAGCGTGTCATAAAATTTTTCAATGTGCTCCGGGTCAAAGTCCAGCTCGCCCAAGGCGTCTAAAATTTCCTTGGTGCTCAGCTGGCCCTTCGTCTTTCCCAGGTCGATCAGTTCTTTGATTACCAGTTTTTTATCCGGTTGTGCGCCCATGATCCATTTCCCCCATTTTCTGTGCTTTTAAGTCTTTTAAATACTCTTTCAGCTGGTCATTGGAAACATCTTTCATATTGCTGATATCCGTCAGGATCACACCAATACTCTTTTCAATATCCACCCATCCCGGCGGAGCATCCCGATGCTGCACAATGATTCTTGTCAGCTCAGACAGCTCGTCTTTCGTAAGCTCCTCTGAAAAATCACTGAGAGAAACCGCGCCATGTATAGTTTTACCCAGGATCGCTTCATATACTCTCCGGTTCCACTGCGTGACGAATTTCTCCGGCGGGAGCTTCTCTTTAAGCGTCGCCGCCCTGTCCGGATGGTCAAACAGGTAGGCGATGATATTTTCTTCGGCAAGCGCCGCTTTCCCGTGCTGTGTCTTTTCGGGATTGACCCTGCTTTCCAGGGTGGCCACCCGCTGCTGAGAGCGGATCTCCTCTCGCTTTCTGGAATTGGCCTGCTTCTTCGCCTCTCTTGCCGCCATGGTCAGGATCGCCTCCTTTGAGACATCCGTCTCCTGAGAGAGCTTTCCCGCGTATACATCCCGGGCGATTCTATCCTCTATCAGGCCGATCACCTGCACCGCCTCCTGCAGGTATTTCACCCGGCCGTCGTCGGTATCCAGCCGGTACTTGCCTCGCACCTTCCCCAGGCGGTATTCCACATCGTTGCCGCTTCCCTCCAGGAGAGCGCGAAAGCGCAGAGGTCCATCCTCTCCGTTCGCCCGCATAAACTCATCCGGATCCTTATTTCCCGGCACGGTGACCACCCGCACGTCAAGGCCCGCTTTTTTCAGGATCGGGATCGCTCTCTGCGTAGCCCGCTGGCCTGCTTCGTCGGAATCGTAACAGATCACCGCCTCATCCGCATAGCGGCGCATAATATTGGCCTGTTCTGCCGTAAGGGCGGTTCCCAGAGAGGCAATCGCATTGGAAAAGCCAGCCCGGTGCAGGGCGATCACATCCATATACCCCTCCGCCAGGATCAGCTGCCTTGTGCCAGAGTCCTTTGCCAGATTCATGGCGAAAAGGCCGCTGCTTTTGTGATAGACCGGCGTGTCGGCGGTGTTGATATATTTGGGCTTCTCATCGGTAAGGATCCTGCCGCCAAACGCCACTACATTCCCCCGCAGGTCAAAAATAGGAAACATCACCCTGCTTCGGTACCGGTCATAGAGATTCCCGTTTCGAGACAGGCGCGCCATGTCTGACGCCAGGATCTCGTTTTGCGCGTATCCCAGGCTTTTCAGATGGTTGACTAAATCAAAGCCGTTGTCCGGGGAGAATCCCAATCCGAACCGCTTGATGGTCTGAGGGTCCATTCCCCGGCGCCTCAGGTAATCCAGCCCGGCTTTGCCTTGAGGGGTTTTCAAAGTCCGGTAAAAAAAGCGAGCGCTCTCCCGGTTGATCTCCAAGATCCTGGTTTTGAGCTTCAGAAGGCTGTCATCCACGCCGTCCTCCGGCACGGCAAGGCCCGCCCTCTGAGCAAGGAAACGCACCGCCTCTATGTAGTCCAGGTTTTCGATGCGCTCCACAAAGGAGATCACATCCCCCCCTGTATTGCATCCAAAACAGTAAAAGGAACCGTTTTCCGGATAGACATGAAAGGAAGGCGTCTTCTCATTGTGAAAGGGGCACAGGCCTACCAGGTTTTTTCCCCGCCGCTTTAAGTTTACATAACTTGAAACAATATCGCCGATATCGCTTCTGGCTTTTAATTCCTGTTTGAAATACTCCGGAAGAGCCATGGCATATCCCCCTTTCCGGCAAATAATGCCTTTTCCATGCTACAGGTTCCAGGCTTTGGGAATGAAAAGATCCTTGTAACATTCTACTGCGTAATGATCTGTCATTCCTGCCACATAATCACAAGCCGCCGTTTGCGGGCCCTCCGCTTCAGCGATCTTCCTGAGATAACCGGGCAGATGATCCGGATTTTCAAAATATCTGAAAAGGCTTTCGATGATGTGAGGCACCTTTCGTTCTTCCTTTTTCGCGTATTCATTGAGGTATACTGCCTCGTACATAAAGTCATTCAGCTTTTCAAAGGCGTCCAGTGCCTGCGGATCCATGGCGATCACACCGTCCGCGCTGTTTTCCACGATGGAACAGATCAAAGCGGTGATCCGCTTGGTCTTGGAATCTCCCAGCACCTCTGTGATCTGTTTGGGGATATCCCGCTCTTGCAGCACTCCCGCGCGGATCGCATCGTCAATATCGTGATTGATATAGGCGATCTTATCCGCCCAACGGATGATCTTCCCCTCCATGGTTTCGGCCTCTTCCCCGCAGGTGTGGCAGAGGATCCCGTTTCTCACCTCATAAGTGAGGTTTAAGCCTCTTCCCTCTTTTTCCAACTTGTCCACTACCCGTACACTCTGCTCATAGTGGCGGAACCCCTGAGGCAAAAGAGCCTGCAGGGCCCGCTCTCCCGCATGGCCGAAGGGCGTATGACCCAAATCGTGGGACAGAGCTATCGCTTCCGTGAGATCCTCGTTGAGCTCCAGGGCTCTGGCGATCGTTCTGGCGATTTGTGAAACCTCCAGGGTGTGAGTCAGACGCGTGCGGTAATGATCTCCTTCCGGAGAAAGAAACACCTGAGTTTTATGCTTCAATCGCCGAAAGGATTTACAGTGAATGATCCTGTCCCGGTCCCGCTGAAAGGGCGTGCGCAGATCACATTCCTCTTCCGGGCGCTGCCGCCCCCGGCTCTTCTCCGAAAGCATCCCGCAGGGGGCAAGGCTTTCCCGCTCTTTTTGCTGAATCCTTTCCCGCACTGTCACAAGAATCCCCTCCTTGCCGGTTTTTGCCGCCAGTCAGGCAAAATTCGCCTTTTCCGCTATGGTTTCCATTGATATATACGCTATTTTTCCGGATTTTACTTTTTTAAAAAGGCAAAAATTTCAATTTTTTTGTGAGACAGCAAAGAACTGCCGCCCTTCCTCCCAAATTTCCGCTTTCCCGTTTGTAGCGTCTGCCAGCTGTTTCCGAAGGGTCTCCAAAGCTTCGGGCGCCAAGTGGAAGCTCAGTGTGACAGCTTCCAGAAATTCAGTGCCGTCCAAAATACCGCCTGCCTCGGGGATCGCCGCCGCGGCCTTCCCATAAAAGGAATAATCACAGCGTGCCTTTAAGATCAAACATTCCCGCATCACGATCTTTTTCGCGGCGCAAAGCGCGATAGAGGCCGTATGGGAATAGGCGCGGATCAACCCGCCGCCTCCCAGCAGCGTCCCCCCGAAATAGCGTGTCGCAACCACTACCGCATCCGTTACCCCGCCCTTTTTCAAGGTGTCCAGCACCGGAATTCCAGCCGTACCCTGGGGCTCGCCGTCATCGGAAAAACGCTGGATCCCGTTTGCCCGCAGCACATAGGCGTAAACATTATGAGAAGCATCCCAATACCGGGAACGCATAGCTCCGATAAACTCCAGAGCCTCCTCTTCTGTTTTTACAGGCTTGCACGATCCGATAAACCGGGATCTTTTCTCCACAAATTCATCAGAGGCTTCTTTTTCCACCGTAATGTATTCCACTCTCTCACTCCCTCCCGCCGGTCTCTTTTTCATCGCCTATATTAGAGAAAGGAACAAGGCAGCGCTTCTTTTGCGCTGCCTTGAATTCGTTTTTCCAAATAGAAGCGGGCTGTCTGCCTCAGGCCAGTACAGGAAAGCTCTTCCTACTTCTTGTCCTGCATGCCGTAACGCTTTTTAAACATATCCACGCGGCCGCTGGTGTCTACCAGCTTCTGCTTGCCCGTGAAAAACGGATGGCATTTTGAACATATTTCGACTTTGATATCCTTTTTGGTGGAGCGAGTCTTGATCACATTGCCGCAGGCGCAGGTGATGGTCGTCTCCTGATAGTCGGGATGTATATTCTGCTTCATTCTCGGTTTCACCTCTTAACGGGCGTGTTTTTTCATAAACTGAGCCGGAGACAAGTATACCATGTCCTTTTGGGAAAAGCAAGACTTTTTTCTTTCCTTTCCGAAAACCCTTTCCGGAAACGGTCTATTGATCTCCCAGATAATTGAGATACTCTTCCAGACACATAGAACGCTGCTGCATGGCCTGAGCGTGGGCAGAACCCACATAGCGGATCACCGTAGGGTCCTTCTCATGCCCGGTAGCGTCCTCCTTGTATTCGGGATATCGAAATACAAACCCGTATTTTCCCATATTGTTTTTGAGCCAAACATAGGTTTTAGACTCTTGAAAGGTTGCGGGATCTGCCGCCACCTTCAAGCACAGGCCGGTCTGATCGTCACATTGCCCCGCCATCTGCACATAGCGCTGCGCCTCTGTGCGGGCCATCACGGTAGTATAGCCCTTTTCCGCCTGTAGTTCTCTCACCTTTGCTTCAAACAGCTTTCCCTGCTCTTCAAAGGAAACATACCCCTGGGAGAAGACAACGGCCAGACCCTCCTCCTTTGCGCCTGCAATCAGTCCCCGCACGGCGTCCGCGATCCGTTTTTCTACCTGCACGCCTCCCGCCTCCACGGTTTCCGGTACATAATCCGCATCCTGCGCATTGGCGCTTCCAATGGAAAACAGACAGAAGTCATCCCCGTAAACAGGCAGACCCATTTCATCGTAAGTGGGGATCGGATCCTCCGAAGCAGAAGCTGCGCTGCTGCTTTCAAAGGAGGAAGCGTCATCCTGCACCGCAAGCTCTTCCCGGAAATAAGGCACCAAATAGACAAAAACGAAGAGGAATAGTCCCACCGCCGCCGCTGTCACTGCCAGCGCCAGCACAACGCGCATGAGAAGACGGACTCTTCTCGCGGAACGGTCCTGCATCTGTTTCTCCCGGGAAATAAAAATATTTCTGCCCGCAGGGCCGATGTCGATCATCCGGCCGGAGGCCTTCAAATAGCTTCTCTTTTTTCGTTTCCGATTCAATGCTGGTCCCCGCAATCCTGAAAACTTTATCACCTATTTAGATTATACACAAATCAAAGAGAAAAAGAAACAGGCAGAAAGAAATTGTCTCCGGCACGCGTCCGCAAAATTCCTGTCCCCTCCGGAAAAAACCTCTTTTTTCCTTGACTTTTCCCACCTTCTGTGATATGTTAACAAAAAATGAATTTTTAAGCGGTACCGTGATGCCGGCAAGATTCGACGACAAGAAGGGAAATTCTGTCATCTTGCCCATTTCCGGCAGGATGGCTTTTTTTGCGTCCCGCCCCGATCCGGGATTTTATTGATCTTCAGCCGGTCTTGAGCAGACCTGAAAGTCCGCAGAAGGAGGAGCCCGCATGGAGCTGAAAGCAGTTTTGATGGACGAGGCGGCGATCCGCCGCTGCGTTGCGAGGATCTCTCATGAGATCATCGAAAAAAACCGCGGCGCTCAAAGCCTTTGCCTTCTGGGCGTCAGACGCAGGGGGATCCCTCTGGCCCAGATGATCTGTGAAAACATCCTGCGCTTTGAGGGGATCCGAGTACCCACAGGGCAGCTGGACATCACCCGCTATCGGGACGACCTTGTAAAACCAGAGGAAGCTTTCTCCGGAGAAAGCCGGATCCCCTGCCCTGTTGTTGACAGGGATATCATTCTGGTGGATGATGTGATCTTTACCGGCAGGACGGCCAGGGCAGCCATAGAGGCCGTGCTCCATCACGGACGGCCCAGATCCATTCAGCTTGCCGTACTCATCGACAGAGGCCATCGGGAAATGCCCATTCGCCCGGACTTCGTTGGAAAAAACATTCCCACTTCCAGGCAGGAAACCATCTGTGTGCGGCTCAAAGATGCCGACGGAGAAACCAGTGTCAGCATTTACGGCCCCTAGTGCTTCAAAACCATTTCGGGGTTTCCCGAATTGATTATAAAATTTTGAAAACGGAGGAAATGGAAATGAAACTTACTTACGATGTGCAAGACAAGCCCAAATTCGGCCAGCTGATCATTTTCGCTATTCAGCAGCTCCTGGCCATCATGGCTGCGACCATCGCGGTGCCCGCCATTGTGGGCAACGGGATGCAGCAGACTGCCGCCATGTTCGGCGCCGGTGTAGGAACTCTGGTATATGTGCTGTTCACCAGAGCGAAAAGCCCTGTATTCCTGGGCTCCAGCTTCGCGTTTATCGGCTCTATGAGCGCGGCCTTCGCCGGTGCGGTATCGGTCTCTGCCGGATATCTGGGGCTGATCATCGGCGCTGTGTTCGCGGGCCTTGTGTATGTGGTCATCGCCTTGATCGTAAAGTTTGCCGGGGTGGGCTGGATCGACAAGCTGATGCCCAAGCAGGTCATCGGGCCTACCGTAGCGATCATCGGTCTTGGCCTTGCCGGCAGCGCGATCTCCAATCTGAACGCCGGAGGCTTTGCTGTGGAAGGCGTTTCCACTGCTTATCCCCTGCTTGCCGTGTTCTGCGGCTTATTCGGTCTGGCGGTCACCATGCTGTGCTCCGTTTACGGCAGCAAAAATCTGAAGCTGATTCCCTTCATCATCGGCATCGTGGCAGGGTACGCAATGTGCTCCCTGTTTACCGTGATCGGCATCTTCACCGGAAACGACGGGCTGAAGCTCATCGACTTTTCCCATTTCCAGGGCATCGGCCTCTTTACCCTGCCCAGGTTCACCTTTCTGGAGGCCATGAAGGGCGTCTCTGAGATCGACGGCGCCTATATCGGCACGCTGGCACTGGCCTATATGCCGGTGGCTTTCGTGGTATTCGCGGAGCACATCGCGGACCACAAAAACATTTCCTCCATCATCGAAAAAGACCTTCTGAAGGAGCCCGGCCTGCACCGTACTCTGCTGGGCGACGGCATCGGCTCCATGGCGGGCGCCCTGTTCGGAGGATGCCCCAACACCACTTACGGCGAGTCTGTCGCCTGCGTGGCTATTTCCGGAAACGCCTCTGTGGCCACCATTATCACTACCGCGATCCTTGCCATCCTCATCGCCTTTATCTCTCCCTTTGTCGCCTTTGTGGAATCCATTCCCTCCTGTGTCATGGGCGGCGTATGTATGGCACTGTACGGCTTTATTGCCGTATCCGGCCTGAAGATGGTCCAAAAGGTAGACCTGGAGGATAACCGCAATCTGTTTGTGGTCTCCACCATTCTCATCGCCGGTATCGGCGGGCTGGTACTGGATTTCGGCGGGATCCAAATCACCTCTGTGGCTACCGCGCTGATTCTGGGGATCCTTGTAAACCTCATGCTCAACCGCAAGAGCAAAAAAGCCTGAGTTCCCTTTGCATTCCTTCAACCGCTCGGCGAAAGGAAAAGCTTTCGCCGAGCGGTTTTCTTTTTTCCTTTCTTTTCCTTTTGCTTTGTGCTAAAATAGCAGCATCTCTTCTGTTTTGTTCCTGTCATCATTATTCTGCAGAGATCTTTCATCTCATAAGGAAAGGATTGAATGTTCATATGATGTTGAAAAACCTGCCCTTTTTGGAATTCCCTCTGCCGGAGGACATCCTGAAAGCAAAATGGTGCGGCGATTTCTCCAGGGCCCAATGGATCATCGATCTGCGCCTCAAGGATCAAAAAACTCCGGAATGTCTGAAAGCGCGTCTGAGACTTGAGCGCTCTGTGCTGGATGGGCTGGCGCTGGATTACACACTCAGCGAAGAGGAGGGCCTCGCTTTGATCCAACGGGATATTCCCGATTTTACGCTGGAGGAGCTTCGCGCTCTGGAAGACAGCAGCGCGGTCGATTGGATCTATCGCGAGGGAAAGCCCTGCCTTTCCCGAAAATTCTATGATACACTGTTGAAGGTATACCCTGAAATCGCCAAACGCGCCGGAATTCTTCCGGAAGAAGATGCTGCCGGAAAGCAGCTGCTGCTTGAAAACATCAAGGATATGCAGAAAAACGGCTTTGCAAAATGGCATATCCATATAGAGGCAAGTCTCCATATCGCGCAGAGCGCCTTTATTCCCGGAAAGCTGCTGAAGGTACATCTCCCTCTTCCGAAAGACGCTGTGAATATGCAGAATATCAAGATCCTTTCCACCTCCCCTGCCGCTAAGCTCATCGCCCCGGCAGACGCGCCTCAGCGCACAGCCTATTTTGAGGTTTGTGAGATGGAAAACCGCCCCTTCACGGTGGAATATGAATACGATTCTTTTGCCGAGTACCATCAGCTGGACCCCCAGGCAGTATCCCCCCAGCAGCCCTGTTTTGATACAGAGGAGCAGCCGCCCCACATCTGTTTTACTCCTTTTCTGAAAGCGCTGTGCAAAGAGCTTTCCGGTACAGAAACCAATCCGCTGCTGCTTGCCAGAAGATTTTACGATTACTGCACCAAAAATGTCACCTATTCGTATATGCGGGAGTACCGCGCTTTTACCCAGATCCCGGAGTATGCCGCTCTGAACTTAAAGGGAGACTGCGGCGTTCAGGCCCTGCTATTCATCACGCTCTGCCGCCTGGCAGGTATTCCGGCCAGATGGCAGTCCGGCCTTTTTATCACCCCCTATTCTCAGGGCAGCCACGACTGGGCGCAATTCTATATTGCCCCATTCGGATGGCTGTTTGCCGACCCTTCCTTCGGCGGCAGCTGCTATCGGGCAAACGACAAAATCGGACACGAGCATTACTTCGGCAGCCTGGACCCCTTCCGCATGGCGGCAAATTCTGAATTTCAAGCAGAATTCACACCGGAAAAGTGCCAGCCTCGCAGCGACCCCTATGACAACCAGAAGGGCGAGGCGGAATACGAGGACAGAGGGCTAAAGTGGAACGAAACGGATCGGGAATTAAAGCTTCTGGATATGAAGAAGCTTTCCTGACACTCCTTTGTTCTGACTCTGACAGAAAAAGAGGGGGAAGCTTCCGCTTCCCCCTCTTTTTCTGTTATTCCTTTGCAAACTGGTCTTTGCCCACACTGCAAATGGGACATACCCAATCTTCCGGAATATCTTCAAACTTAGTGCCGGGAGCGATCCCGTTGTCCGGATCCCCTACAGCGGGATCGTAGCGGTAGCCGCACACCTCACATACGTACACGTCCATGAGCCATCCTCCTTTCTCTTGGAATTTCCCTTTATTCTTTGGAAGCTTATTTTCTAATCTTTCTCTTTCTCCCTTTTTTATTCTCCGATTGCACTAAAAGAGTTTCTGTGCTATGATGGCCTCATCATATAGTGGGAGGAGCACGACGCCATGAAATTATCTTTTCGCTGGTACGGAGAAGAGGACAAAATCACATTGGAACAGATCCGCCAGATCCCCGCAATGCACTCCATCGTCACAGCCGTATACGATGTACCTCCGGGAGAAGTCTGGAGCCGGGAAAGCATTGACCGCCTCAAGAGCCTCACAGAGCGATCCGGGCTCTCCTTTGATGTGATCGAGAGCGTGCCCGTCCATGAAGATATCAAGCTGGGCCTTCCTTCCCGGGAGCGGTATCTGGAAAACTACTGCGAAAACATTCGCAGATTGGGAGAAGCGGGCGTCAAATGTATCTGCTACAATTTCATGCCGGTATTCGACTGGACGCGCACTCAACTGGATCATCCCCTGCCTGACGGTTCCACCTCTTTGGTTTACTATCAGGAGCAGGTAGATAAGGTAAACCCGCTGCAAAGCGAAAGCGACCTGACCCTTCCCGGCTGGGATTCCAGCTACACCCGAGAAGGGCTGCGGGACGTGGTGGAAAAGTACCAGGCTATCACCGAGGAAAGGCTTTGGGAAAACCTTCACTATTTTCTCCAAAAGGTGATCCCTGCAGCCGCCCAGTACCATGTCAACATGGCCATTCACCAGGATGACCCCTGCTGGAGCATTTTCGGGCTTCCCAGGATCGTCACCGGGGAAAAAGAGCTGGACAGGCTTCTCTCTCTGGTGGACGACCCGCACAACGGCCTCACCCTTTGCTGTGGCTCTCTGGGCTGCTCAGCGAAAAACGACGTTCCGAAGTTGGCGGCAAAATACGCAAAAATGGGGCGGATCCACTTCGCTCATATGCGAAATGTACAGATCCTGCCAAACGGCTTTGAAGAGCGGGCACATTTAAGCAGCTGCGGTTCTCTGGATATGTACGCCATCGCAAAAGCTCTCGTTGAGAACGGGTTTGACGGCTATGTGCGGCCCGACCACGGCAGGATGATCTGGGGTGAAACGGGAAGGCCCGGCTACGGCCTGTACGACAGAGCCCTGGGAGCGGCCTATCTCAACGGTCTTTTTGAAGCGGCGGAGAAGGAGCTGGCCGCAAAGAAAGAGTGAACCTTTTTCCAAAAACTCTCTCCCCTTTTCTTTTCGGTGAATTCCGAAAGGGAAAGGGGATTTTTTACTCATCTCAATAAATTCCCAAATAAGGGTCCGGATTCACCCGCACGCCGTTATAATAAACCTCGAAGTGCAGATGGTTTCCAAAAGAATATCCGGTGCTGCCCACATAGCCGATGATCTGGCCCTGCTCCACATACTGCCCCGGCTCCACTGCCAAAGCGCTGCAGTGAGCGTAGCGGGTGGCAAACTCCGTATTGTGCCAGATCAGCACATTATTTCCCCAGGACCAATGATATTCCGCGCTGATGACCTGTCCGGCCTGAGCCGCCACGATAGGCGTTCCGTAAGGGGCCCCGATATCCAGGCCGTTATGAGGGCCGTTGTCGTACATATCTCCGAAATGCCCGGTGATATTTCCGATCCCGATCCCCGGCAAAGGCCAGATGGGAGAAAAGGAATCGCTCATGCCGGGCGTTACCGGATCGACCCCAACTCCCGGCACCACCTGCTGGTTGCGCTCTTCGATCAACCGCTGCAGCTCCTCTTCCAGCTCGGCGTCCTCCTCCTCGTTTCTGGCGATGGCGTCCCGCGTTTTCTCCTGCTTCTCTTCCAGTTCGTCAAGCAGCGCCTGGTTTTCTTCCAGAAGCTTTTCCAGCTCTTCCTGATCCTTTTCCAAATCGCGCTTTACCTTGACCTCTTCTTCCCGCAAACCGGTAAGCTTCTCTCTGTCTGTCTGCGTCTCCTGAAGGTATTCCTCGATCTTGTCCACCAGAGCCTGATCGTGCTTGGATACGGCGGAAACAAATTCCATTTTCATGGAAAAATCAGCGATACTGTTGGAGCTTAAAAGGATTTCCAGCGTTCCTGCAGTCCCGGAGGTGTAGAGGGCCCGAAGTCGCTGGGCAAACAGCGACAGCGTATCGGCATGGGCCTGCTTCGCGTCGGCAAGGCGCTGCTCCAGCTCTCCGATCTCCCGGTCGATCGCGCGGACGGATTCTCGGGACGCATCGATCTTCTGCTCCGTCAGGCGGATCTTCTTTTCCAGCTTTTCCTGATACTCCAAAGCCTTGGACTCATCCTTCCGAAGGCTCTCCAGCTGAGCCTCCAGCGTCTCGTTTTCGCGCTGAAGCTCCTCTTGCTGGGCCCGGACCTCATCAATGGTTTTTGCGACGACCTGTACGGGCAAAAGCACACAGATAACAAGAGCCAGGATCCATGCTTTATGATGTCTTTTCATTCTAAATTCCTCACTTCCGCCATAGTTCTCTCAGTAGCCTTTTCCCTATTTTAAGCATAAAATGGGCAAAAAGGGCAGCTGCCTCTTTATAACCTTGTAAAAGCCCTTAAGTCCTGCGGCTGTTTCAATACAGCGCACGAAAGCCCCGCGGCCTCCCGCGATCTCGCGGCGGCCGCCGGAACAAAAGTTTTCTTGAAATTTCCGCCGGAACCGGGCCGGTTTACAAAACACACTGCTATTTTAGCATATTTTGCGGAAAAAGAAAAGGCCTTCCTGGCCTGCGCCGAGAACTCTTGCATTTCTTTTGCAAAAAGCGCGGTTCGGACAGAGCTTCAGTCACCCTTCGATCCCAGCTTCCCTCTGCCGCAAAAAAACGACAAATTGCATTGACAAGGCCATCAGCTTGTGCTAGGTTTATAGAGAAATCGTTTTCATATAGGAGAGAGCTGCCATGACATTACAGGAAGGAATTCCCGGCAGGGAGTATATTGTGGAAAGCATCGAGCTTCCCATTGAAACAGAGCGCCGTCTGGAGGCTTTGGGCCTCATCGAAGGCGGCTCTGTCTTTGTCCTGCGAAAAAAACGCCGCGGTGCCATGATCGTCAAGATCCAGGGCGCCCGCTTTGCCTTAGGGCTTGGGATCTCAAAAAAGATCCAGCTTCAGGCATAAAACGCGGTCACCAGAAAATATTTGATAAAAGGGAAGCTTCAGAGAAAGGAAGATGGTCATCATAATGGCTCATCAGCTGTCCATCGGGTTTGTTGGGAACCCGAACTGCGGAAAGACCACATTATTTAATGCCTACACCGGCGCCAATCTGAAGGTGGCCAACTGGCCCGGGGTCACGGTAGAAAAGAAAGAGGGCAGTTTCCAATTTCACGATCAAGAATATAAGCTTGTAGACCTTCCGGGCACCTACAGCCTTACCTCCTATACGATGGAGGAGCAGGTCTCCCGTCAGTACATACTAAGCGACGATGTGGATGTGATCATTGACGTGGCCGACGCCTCTTCTCTGGAGAGGAATCTCTATCTTACCCTCCAGCTGATCGAATTGGGGAAGCCGGTCATTCTGGCCCTCAATATGATGGATATCGTAGAAAAGCGGGGCATGGAGATCGATACCCACCGCTTGCCGGAAATGCTGGGGATCCCCGTGATTCCCGTCTCAGCCAGAAGGAAAACCGGGCTGGACATTCTGATGCACGCTGCCGCTCACCACAAGGACCATCATGAGGAGATGCCTCTGATCCACCATCATACACAGCAGACCAAGCATTGCCACAGCCACCATAAGGAATATGTTATGGTGTACAGTGATGAGATCGAGGATAAGATCGATCTGGTTTCCGACGCCTTGAAGGCCGCCTATCCGGAGCTTCAAAACCTGCGGTGGCACGCCATCAAGCTTTTGGAAAACGACCGGGAAATCTGCGAAAAGTACCCCATCCAACAGCCGGAGCTTTTGGACCGCAGCTATGAGAAGGACATGATCAATCAGAAATATGCCTTTATCCGCGAGGTTTTGCAGGAGGTTCTGGTCAATAAGGAGCAAAAGGCAGCCGTTACCGATAAGGCTGACGAATTTTTCACACACCGGTTCCTGGGCCTTCCCATCTTCCTGTTCATTATGGCTCTGGTGTTTTTTCTCACCTTCACAGTGGGAGACTGGCTGAAGGGCTATTTTGAGATGGGGCTGGAGTTTTTTTCCTCCTCGGTGCTTTCGGGGCTGCAGGCGATCAAAGTCCCAAATATGCTGATCTCCCTATTGGTAGACGGCATTATTGCCGGAGTGGGAGGCATTCTGACCTTCCTGCCCAATATCTTTATTCTGTTTCTTGCGCTGGCCTTTCTGGAAGACAGCGGCTATATGGCGAGAGTCGCCTATGTGATGGACGGCATCATGGGCAAGCTGGGTCTTTCCGGCCGCTCCTTCATCCCTATGGTGCTGGGCTTCGGATGCAGTGTTCCTGCCATCATGGCCTCCCGGGCTCTGGAAAACAAGCGAGACCGGTATAAGACCATGCTGATCACGCCTTTTATGTCCTGCAGCGCGAGGCTTCCCATTTATGTGCTTTTTTCCGGCCTGTTTTTTGAAAAATATGCTGTTATCGCCGCATTTTCCATGTATGTGTTGGGCATGCTGACAGCGATCCTCTGTGCCTTTCTCCTGCATCTGTTTGACCGCAGGAAGGGCCAGGAAAACGCTTTGATCATTGAGCTTCCGGAATACAAGGCTCCCAGCGCTCACACTGTTTTTATCTATGTGTGGGAAAAGGTAAAGGATTACCTGACCAAAGCCGGTACGATCATCTTTTTTGCTTCCATCGCCATGTGGTTCCTGCTCAATTTCGGCCCATCCGGCTTCTCCGGGAAAATGAGCGACACGTTCGGCTCTCTTCTGGGAAAGGCTCTTGTTCCCTTCTTTGCGCCTATCGGCCTGGGATTCTGGCAGATCGCCGTAGCGCTCATTGCAGGGATCTCAGCCAAAGAAGTGGTAGTTTCCAGCTGTGCCGTACTTTTCGGGATCTCGAATATCACTTCTGACGCCGGAATGGCCGCCATGACGGCGTCTCTGACCGGTATCGGATTCGGCGCTTTAAATGCCTATGCCCTGATGACCTTCTCCCTGCTGTATGTTCCCTGCGCCGCCACTCTCGCCACCATCAAAAAGGAGACCGGCAGCTGGGGCTGGACCGGGCTGTGCGCCCTGTTTCAAATCGGAGTGGCCTGGATAGTCACTTTTCTCGTATACCATACCGGACTTCTGATTTTCTGAGTACCCCGCGTTTTCCACGGATCAAATTATAGAAAAGGGAGCGTGGTTTGATGATCCCCGTTATTTCTACCATCGCAGTGTGCCTGTTGCTTGCGGCCGCCCTGTTCTTTGCGGCCAGAAAACTTTGGAGGGACAAAAAGAACGGCAGGACCTGCTGCTCCGGCAGCTGTCCGGGCTGCTGCGGCTGTAAGAAAAAGCCATAGATCCGATCAATATTCCCGTCAAGTGCCGTACTTTTTACGGCACGAAAAGGCCGCCGGGCGAAGCTTCGCCCGGCGGCCTTTTTTACATGGATCAGTCCTTCAGGATCTGTTTATACAGCCGAATATACTCGTTAGCCGATTTTCCCCAGCCGTTGTCACAGGACATTGCCCTGTCTACCAAGATCTTCCAGCCTTCCTTTTCCTGATTATAGGCCGCGATCGCCCGATGCAGGGAATGGAGCAGATCTCCCGCGTTATAGGTTTGGAAAGTAAAGCCGTTTCCTTTTCCATCGCCGCTGTCTGTGATGGAATCCTTTAAGCCCCCGGTCTCCCGGACTACAGGGATCGAACCGTACCGCAGAGCGATCATCTGAGAAAGCCCGCAGGGCTCGCTCTTGCTGGGCATCAGGAAAATGTCAGAGCCTGCGTAGATCTTTCTGGAAAGCTCAGGCACAAAGCCCAGGCAAAGGACAAAACGGCCCGGGTACTTCTCCTGCATCCACTTAAAGTAGCTTTCATATTCCAGGTCTCCGCTGCCCAACACCACAAACTGCGCATTGGAGTACTCCATGACGTTGTCCACCGCATCCTTCACCAGGTCCAGCCCCTTGTGGGAAACCAGCCTTGTGACCATTCCGATCAGGGGCAGATCGGGGTTCACCTCTATGCACAGCCGTTCCTGCAGCTTCTCCTTGTTCACCGCTTTTCCGGACATATCCTCTCGGGAATAGTTTGCATAGAGATTCGGATCCTTCTCAGGATCATAATTGGCGGTATCAATGCCATTCAGAATACCGGAAAGCTTCCAGGAACGCTCCCGGAGAATGGGATCCAGTTTATGGGCGAACCAGGGGTCCAGGATCTCCTGGGCGTAGGTGGGGCTGACGGTAGACACCCAGTTGGCACATTCGATGGCGCCCTTCATCAGGTTGACGCATCCGTCATAGTCCAGCAGCTGGCTTTCATAATTGGGGATCCCGAACACATCCTCCAGGATCTCCTTGCCATACTGGCCCTGATACTGGATATTATGGATGGTAAACAGCGTTTTGATGCCGGCATACCACTCATTGTTGGCATAGAAAAGCCGGTAATAGACAGGAACCAGAGCCGTCTGCCAGTCATTGGTGTGAATAACATCGGGCTTAAAATCGATATAGGGCAGCATTTCCAGGATCGCTCTGGAGAAAAAGGCAAACCGCTCAGCATCGTCAAAATGCCCGTAAAGCCCGCTCCTTTTAAAATAGTACTGATTGTCAATGAGATAATAGATCACATTGCCGACCTTTGCCTCAAAGATCCCGCAGTACTGACGGCGCCAGGCCACCGGGACACTGATGCTGGTCAAAAAGCGCATCTGATCCTTCAATTCCTGCGGCACACCCTCGTAAAGCGGCACAACTACCCGGCAGCCGATCAGGCGGGTACGCAGCGCGTGGGGCAAAGAGCCCGCTACATCAGCCAATCCGCCGGTAGCGGAAAAAGGCAGCGCCTCACTGGCACAGAACAAGACCTTCATAACTTTAGTCATCTCCCTCTTTTAAATGCCATTTAACAGAAGGCTTTGCTTCTGAAGAAACGCACAAAGCTTCTGAAAACCGTGCTGTGAAAGATCTTTCGGACAAAAACCGCCTGGCCGCGCAAATTACACCTTGCTGCCCTTTGCGATATAGACAGGATAGTTCTGATGGCCCTGCATCGCCCTGTTCTGCCCGAACACCACATTTTTGTCAGCCACAACATAGTCCAGCCGCGTGTTCTCGCCGATCACCGTATCCTGCATGATGACGCAATTCTTCAGCTTCGCGCCCTTTTTTACCTGAACGCCCCGGAAAAGCACGCAGTTCTCCACTTCCCCATCGATCACGCACCCGTCCGCGATAACTGAATTGGCTACAATAGACCCCAGGCCGTATTTTGCAGGCATATCGTCTCTCACCTTGGTGTAGATCGGCCGGTCAGCGCGGAACAGCTGGGTGCGCACCTTGGGATCCATCAACGCCATATTGGCGTTAAAATAGTTTCCAAAGGAATTGATGCTGTAAGCGGTGCCGATAAACTCGTAGCCGAACACCTTCAGATCCCGCAGATGCCGCTGCAGCAGATCTCGGTTAAAATCATAGAGATTGCGGCTCATGCAATCCTCTACCAGTTCCATCAGCTTTTCCCTGCCGATCAGACAGATCCCCAGGCCGTAATTGCAGTCCGCGTCGCTGCCCCGCTTAATGAGCATATCCCGCACAAAGCCTTCCGGATCCACAGTATAGACTACATTTTTATCAATATCCGGAGACATTCCATGGCGGTAGATCACGGTGATATCCGCCTGCTTTTCGCTATGGAAACGGAAAACATCCTTCAAATCAATATTGGCCACTGTATCGCAGTCCGAAAGCAGCACATACTCTTCATGGGAATTCTTTAAAAAGCGCTGAATGGACGCCAGAGAAGAGATCTTCCCCTCGGTACGAGCCGTCTCTGCGCCGAAGGGCGGCAGAAGATAGAGTCCTTCCCTCTTTCGGGACAGGTCCCAGGCCTTGCCGGAACCCAGATGATCCATCAGAGACTGATAGTTCTCCTCTGTGATGACCCCCACCTTATTGATACCGGAATTCACCATGTTGGAAAGAGGAAAGTCCACCAGGCGGTAACGGCCTCCATAGGGAATAGAAGCCATCACTCTCTTTTCCGTCAGCTCTCTGACACGCTCTTCATGTACATAGGCAAAAAGGATCCCCAACACATTGTTGCCGCGCATTATTTTTCCACCTCCTCAGCATCGATCATCGCTTTCGGCGGCACGACCGTATCAGCAGCTATCGTGCATCCCGGGCCGATGACCGCCACGCCCCAATCGTCCTTGTTTTCCATGGCCTCAGGCCGTTCGCCTACAACGCTTCCCTTGCCTACCACGGAATTCTCGCCCACGATCGCATACTGCACTACCGCACCCTCTTCAATGCGGGCGCCGGGCATAATAATGGAATCTTTCACGATCGCGCCAGGCGCTACATAGACCCCGGCAAACAAGACGGCGAAATCGATCTCGCCGTATACATTGCAGCCCTCTGCCACCAGGGAATTCTGTACATGAGCGCCCTTGGCCACATAGTGGGGCGGCATAACGGGGTTTCGAGAGTAGATCTTCCACCCGTCGTCATTCAGATCCAGCGGGATATTGGGGTCGAGCAGGTCCATATTGGACTCCCAGAGGCTGTCGATGGTCCCTACATCCTTCCAATATCCCTCAAAGCGGTAGGCGAACATCTTCTCCCCCGCGTCCAGCATGGCAGGAAGCACATTTTTGCCAAAATCATTCTGAGATTTCGGGTTCTCGTCGTCGGCCGTGAGGTATTTCTTCAGCTTATCCCAGGAGAACACGTAAATACCCATGGAAGCCTGGTTACTCTTCGGCACCTTGGGCTTCTCGTCGAACTCGTAGATAGAGCCATCCTCATTGGTATTGAGAATACCAAAACGAGAGGCTTCCTCCATCGGGACCTCATAGACCGCTATGGTGCAGGCCGCGTTTTTCTCCTTATGGTAGCTGATCATCTGAGAGTAGTCCATCTTGTAAATATGGTCGCCGGAAAGCACTACCACATAGTCCGGGCTGTATCTCTCAATAAACGGAATATTTTGGAAAATTGCGTTGGCAGTGCCTTTGTACCAATCGGATCTCTTGCTTTTCTGGTAGGGAGGCAATACATGAACGCCGGCGTTCATGCTGTCCAGATCCCAAGGCTGTCCGCTGCCGATGTACTCGTTGAGCTCCAGCGGCTGGTACTGTGTCAGTACCCCCACTGTTTCAATACCGGAATTCACACAGTTGGAAAGAGGGAAATCAATGATCCTGTACTTTCCTCCGAACGGTACCGCAGGCTTAGCCAGGTTTTTGGTCAGTACCCCCAGCCGGCTGCCCTGTCCGCCCGCTAAGAGCATGGCCACAACCTCTTGTTTGGGTAACATTTTAGCGTCCTCCTGTTTTATTAATATTTCAAAAGCCGCTGCCTTTCCGAAAAAGTTCTCACCCGGGAAACGCGTTGGTTTTTACGACTTTTTTGCTGCCGCCCGTTTTCCGGACTTTGCCCGGCTTTGCTGATCTTTCCCTTGCTTTTTTACCGGCTTGGGCGTCTTGCGGACACAAGAGAGGAAAAAGACGGAATTCGGCGGGAGCGTCAACGCCACGCTTTGTTCGCAGCCGTGCATGGGAATATCCTCTGTTTTAATAGCGGCGCCGTTGGTAATGCCGGAACCGCCGAAAGACCGATCGTCAGAGCTGAACACCTCAGCCCAGGTTCCTCTGAAGGGCACGCCGATACGGTACTCCCTGCGTTCTACCGGAACGAAATTGCACACCGCCACCAGCTCTTTTCCGTTCTTCGCCTTCCTGCGAAAAGCGATGACGCTCTGCTGGTAATCATCGTGAGAGATCCATTCAAAACCGGACCATTCAAAATCCACTTCCCAAAGTTCGGGGTGATTAAGATAAAAATGGTTGACCTCCCGGAAAAAGGTTTGAGCCTTCAGATGTTCATCATACTGCAAAAGCTCCCATTCCAGCTCCCGTTCAAAATTCCATTCGTCCTTTTGGCCGAACTCTGTACCCATAAATTGCAGCTTCTTTCCAGGATGCGCCATCATATAGCTGACAAAGGCTCTCATCCCCGCCATCTTCTGCTCTTCCGTGCCCGGCATTTTATTCACCAGGGATCCTTTTCCGTACACTACCTCGTCATGAGAGATGGGCAGGATGAAATTCTCGGAAAAGGCATAGAAGAAGGAAAAGGTCAGCGCATTATGATTTCCGCTGCGAAACAGCGGGTCCAGAGACATATAGCGGAGCATATCGTTCATCCATCCCATGTTCCACTTATAATTAAAGCCCAAACCGTCCATAAAGGTGGGCTTTGTCACCATCGGCCAGGAGGTGGATTCCTCCGCGATCATCATCACCTCAGGCGCTTCCGCAAAAGCCGCTTCATTCAGAGCCTTCAGAAAAGCCACTGCTTCCAGGTTCTCCTTGCCCCCGTTCTCATTGGGCACCCACTCGCCGTCGTTCCGGCTGTAATCCAGATAGAGCATAGAGGCCACCGCATCTACCCGCAGGCCGTCGATATGGTACTCCCGCAGCCAGAACACCGCGCTGGATATCAGGAAGCTGATGACCTCGTTCCTGCCGTAATCAAACACCAGCGTTCCCCAGTCCTTATGCTCCCCCTTGCGCGGGTCTGCGTATTCATAGCAGGGCGTTCCGTCAAAGCGGGCAAGCCCCGCCGCATCCTTCGGGAAATGGGCCGGAACCCAATCCATGATGACTCCGATCCCAGCCTGGTGACACCTGTCCACAAAACGCATGAAGTCGCTGGGCTGCCCATACCGTGAGGTAGGGGCAAAATATCCCGTCACCTGATACCCCCAGGAGCCGTCAAAAGGATACTCTGTCAAAGGCATAAACTCGATATGAGTAAACCCCATCTCTTTTACATAAGGGATCAGCTCGTCCCCCAGCTTATCATAAGAAAACACACTGCCGTCAGCATATCTGCGCCAGGAGCCCGCGTGGACCTCATAGATATTCACCGGCTGAGAATAGTGAGGCTTCTTTTTCTTTTCCTGCTGCCAAGCCTCATCCTGCCAGGTATAGTGCCCCAGCTCATAATAACGGGAGGCAGTACCCGGCCTTGTCTCCGTATGAAGGGCATAGGGATCCGCCTTATAGGTTTCCTCCCCCTCGGCCGTCTTGATATAGAATTTGTACAGCTCAAAGGGCTCAAAAACGAAATCTGTAAAGCCCTCCCACACTGCATCGTCTATTTTCTTCAGCGGGTACTTCGCCTTGTCCCAATTGCAGAAATTCCCTACCAGGGAAACCTCCTTTGCGCCGGGGGCCCAAACTCTGGCCACCATGCAGGCCTTTTTATTCCGCTGCGTTTTATGCAGCCCCATATATTCATAGGCTCTTCTGCTCTTTCCGCTTCGGAAAAGATAGAGCGGGAAATTCTCCTCTTTTTCCGGAAGGGCTCCTTTTTTTTCCTTTTCTTTTCCCATCTTTCAAAGCTCTCCTTTCCGGCCTTTTCTGAGCCAGCAGTTACTCTATTGTTATCATACCATATACTGTAAAAAATTCAAGTGGTTTTTAGCAAAATAATTTAAAGTTGTGCAGGTATTTTCTTGAACTTTGGTATATATCGCCAAATTTTTCGGCTTTTTCTGTGTAACGCCACTTTCTGCCTCATCATATTTTACCATTTCGCCTGGAATAGCTTTGTCGAAAAGGCGGCAGACGCCTGAAGCTGCCGCGCGTTTGCAAAACTTTGAAAAAAGGAAGGCAGAAAGCTCTGTCTTTCAGAAGAGCTTTCTGCCTGCAAAACTCATGACGGCGATATCAGGGGCTCTGTTTTCTCAGGAAGAGCTCTCCGGGCCGGCACTGACCAGTACTGTCACTGTGGAGCCGTATTCCAGAGAATCCCCTTCCTGATGGTCTTTATAGCCGATCACATAGCCTACCTCTATATCCTCGCTGTGCACATCCTCCTTGACAGGAGAAAATCCATTCTTGGAAAGCGCGCTGGACAGCTCCGCAAAGCTCGCGCCTTTTACCTCGGGCAAAGTGCGGGCAGCGCTGCCCTTGCTCACGGTCACCAGCACAGTTCCTCCCGCCGCGATTTTCTCTCCCGCAAAGGGGCTTTGGCTGATGATATTTCCCTCAGCCACCGTATCGTTGAATTCTTTGGTGGAAACGCGCAGGACGAAATCATATTCTCCGTCCTCGATTTTTTTCACCCAGCTCTCATAATCTTCATCCAGCATTCTCGGAACCACGATCTCCTCGCTCTGCCCGCTGCTTTCCGTGAAGAATTTCTGAAGATCCGTAAAGGACATTCCCCGGTCTCCCAGCCATATGGAAGCGACGATCACCAGCGCTACCAAAGTGACCACGCAGGAGCCGATCAGCCACACAAAGGGCGGGAGCCCTTTGCTTCTGGGAAGCTCCATATCAATGGGGATCCGGCGGATCGCGTCTGTATGATCGATCTCCGTCACAATGGTGGGCGCGGCGGAGAGCTCTGACTTAAAGCGTTCAAAGCTGGCCGTCCTGGAGGAAAGCTTTACCTGCAGGGCATTCGCTACCGCCGTCACAACAAAGGGAGGAAGGCTTTTCAAGATCTCTTTGGAAATCATCAGCCGCTGGTCCTCCACTCGCTTCGGCGCCTCTTTGGGAAGAGAGCCTGTCAGCGCGTGATACATCACAGCAGCTACGGCATACACATCGCTTGCCTCCGTGCATCCGCCCTTTGCGGTATACTGCTCAATGGCGGCACAGCCCGGATAAAGCTCTTCCACCAGTTCACTGCCCTGCCTGCGGGCAGCCGGGATGGAAAAACCGGTGATCAGCATGGTGCCGTCCTTTGCCACCCGAAGAGTATCCGGGGAAATTCCCAAATGGGATACCCCCAGGGAATTCATCAGCCCCAGGGCGGTGATCACAGGGGAGAACAGACGGTTGACCTCATTCCAGGAAAGCTTCCCGCCGTTGTTTTCCAGATACCGGCGCAGCGTGACCGAGGGAAGATATTCATAAACCGCATAGGCTGTGTAGTTTTCTTCAAAAATGTCCAGGACAGAGCTGACCACCGTAACCTCCCGCAAGCGGCTCACATTTTTGGAAAGGTCCAGGAACTCCTCCAGATACCGGGCAAACAAAGCCTCCTGCCCGCGGCGGGGAGAAACTGTCCGCCCGTCCTTTTCTCTCGAGGCCAGCGCCGCCGGGAAAAATTCCCGGATCTCCACGACCTTTTTGGTGGTCTGGTCCAGCGCGGCGTAGGTGATGCCTTCGCCATTCATCGACTTCACTCTGCCGATGATATAGCGGGAGTCCAGCACAATATGATGATCCAGTCCTTCGGGTACCTGAGAGCGTGTATTGTCCCATCCGCACACGGGACAAACGCCGCCGTCCTGCTCTGGATGATACCCCGCAAAACAGTTCATACACAGTTTGCTATCCATTTTTTCCTCCAAGCCCAAGCTAACGCGGCAGGGCCGCTGTTTCGCAAAAAACTGTCTGAACGCTTTCTTCACAGACAGTAATTCTGGCCAATTATAGCACAAGTTCTCAAAAAACACAAGAAAACTCTGGAAAGTCAGGAAACTTCTTTGTAGGACTACAATAGATATTGGACAAAGGAGAAAAGAAAAAGGGAAAAG
>CAZMFF010000038.1:0-27826 GCA_964565505.1 uncultured Acutalibacter sp.
TAACAACTGATTCTTGCCCTCTCCGTCATGGCTTCGCCATGCCACCTCTCCCAAAAGGAGAGGCAAGTAGGGAAGCAGCGAGAGCCAAGGGGTTTCTGCGGTTCGCAGCCCCTCACTTGGCTCTCCCTCTGGGAGAGCTGTCAGCGAAGCTGACTGAGAGGGCGTTCCTTGGCTCCCCGTGGTAGTTGTTAGATTTTAGATATTAGTTGTTAGATAAGGTCAAGGGAAAGGGCCTTTGTTCTTCTCTAACCACTGACGACTGAAAACTGACAACTGATTCTTGCCCTCTCCGTCATGGCTTCGCCATGCCACCGTCTCGCCTGCCGGCTCGGGCGGCGCTGAACGGTCGCCACCGGCGACCAGCGCCCCATAGGGAGAGCCAAGTCTAATAACTAATATCTGACCACTAACCACTACCCCCGTCAGGAATGGAAAAGCCCTTGACAGCATAAGGTTTAGAGAGGGTCAAGCTTTTTTTAGCATGATACTTCAATTTATTCCCGCTGTCAAACGGCCGGTCAAAAGGAAAGGGATCGTTATGAGAAGAATGGTGTTTCGCAGGTATTCCTATGTGTTTTTGTGGCTCCTTCTCGCCCTGGCGGTAGGCGGAGCCTGGCTGTTCGGAAAAGGCCAGAAAAAAGAAGGGGTTTTAAGCTCTCCCCTTTCCTTTGCTCCCAGCGAATCTTGGAGTGAGGCGTCTGAAGCAGGGGCCCTCCCCGAAGAGCAAGGCGCAGGACAGGAAGAGCTCAAGGGCCTTTGGGTGCCCTACCTTGCCTTGCAGACGGAAGAAAAGGGGCAAAAGGCCTTTGAAGAAAAATTCCGCAATATCGCGGACCTTGCGAAAGACAAGGGATTTAACGCCCTGTTTGTCCATGTGCGCCCCTTCTGCGACGCCTTTTACCCCTCCGAGATCTTCCCCTGGTCCCATCTTCTGACGGGAGAGCAGGGGGAGGACCCGGGCTTTGACCCCTTGAAATTCATGGTGGAATACACGAAAAAGAAGGGCATGGCCTTCCACGCGTGGCTGAACCCCCTGCGCATCAAAACGGCCCAGACGCCCGCCTCCCTCTCCTCGGAAAACCCCTACCTGACCCTTTCGGAAGACTCCCCCTATTATTTTCTTCAGTGGGAGGGGGCGCTCTACTGGAATCCTGCCTACCCTTACGTGCGCAGCCTGATCGCTCAGGGAGCGGCGGAGATCGTAAAAAACTACCCGGTAGACGGGATCCATTTTGACGACTATTTCTATCCCTCGTCAGAGGAAGACTTCTCCCTTTGGGAGAGCTCAGACCGGGAGGCCTATGAGCTTTACTGTCAAACGGCGGAAACGCCCCTGCCTCTTTCCCAGTGGCGCACGGCCAATATCAACGCCATGGTGGAGGAGGTGTACCGGGCGGTCAAGAAGGAGGCCCCGCAGGCAGCGTTCGGGATCTCTCCCCAGGGAAATATCGGCAACGATGAGCGGATCGGGGCGGATGTGAAAACCTGGTGCGGGACGGAAGGGTACGTGGACTATCTGTGCCCCCAGCTTTACTACAGCTTTGAGAACGAAGCGCTGGGCTATGAGGATGCCTTGAAGGAATGGACCGGCCTTGAAAGGCAGGAAGGGGTTCGGCTTTTTGCGGGGCTTGCCCTGTATAAAGCCGGGTCTGACGCGGATGGAGGCACCTGGGAGGGAGAGACGGATATTCTGAAACGGCAGATTGAGGCCGCTCGGGCAGCCGGGCTTGACGGGGTGATCTTTTACTCCTCTGAGTATCTGGAAACAGAGGTTACCCGGGAAGAGGTGGAAAACGCCATGGCGGTCTTGCGGGACAGTTGATTTTATCGATTTACAACGGTGCGATAAAATGGTATAATGGAAAGCCGAACAGGAAAAGCGGGGGCTGAACACAGCCCGGAAAAGCTCTTCCGGCGGATGTCAAAAGGAGGACTTTCCATGAATGAGATCAACGAGATAGGAGCAAGGCTGAGAGAGCTTCGGGAAGCGAGCGACTGCACTCAGGAGCAGCTGGCGGCAGAGCTGGGCCTGCCGGCAGAGGTCTATCAGGGCTACGAGCGAGACGGCAGCAATATTCCTATCAGCGTCATTTATGAGGTGGCCAATAAATTCCATATCGATTTTACGGAGATCATTACCGGCACGCCCGCGCGGCTTGCCACCTATCATGTGGTAAAGCGGGGAGAGGGGCGCACTGTGAACCGCAACCCGGAATATCATTTTGAAGACCTTGCCTACCGGTATGCCGACAAGGTGATGCAGCCACTTCTGGTCACTTTGGAGCCTACGGATAAACCGGCCGAGCTCATCACCCACAGCGGGCAGGAGTTCAATCTGGTGCTGGAGGGCAAAGTGGTGGTGTGTCTGGGAGACAAGGAGTTCCGTCTGGAAGCGGGAGATTCTATCTATTTTAATCCCACGATCCCTCACGGCCAGCGCTGCGGCGGCGAGGAAAAGGCCAGGTTTGTCACGGTGATCGCGGAATAAGGCCTTTGAAAAGCAAATTTGCGGGATGTACGACCCGGAAAGCAGAAGCCGACGCCTTCCGGGAAAGAGAAAGGATGGTCAAAATGGATTTCCTGCTGAAAAAGTTCCTTCCCAGGATCGAGTTTGATTCCTATGAGGACTTCAAAAAAAATTACAGAGTAAACGCGCCGGAAAACTTCAATTTCGGCTTTGACGTGGTGGACGCCTGGGCAAAGGAGGAGCCGGAAAAAAGGGCTCTTGTGTGGTGCGACGAGGCCGGGAATGAAAAGGTGTTTACCTTTACAGATATTATGCGCCTTTCTAACCGCGCCGCCCATTTCTTCAAAAGCATCGGCGTGAAAAAGGGATCGGTTGTCATGCTGATCCTGCGCAGGCGCTGGGAGTATTGGGTGTGCGCGACCGCTTTGCACAAGCTGGGGGCAGTGCTGATCCCGGGCACCCTGCAGCTGACGAAAAAGGATATCGTCTATCGGGGCAATTCCGCCCAGGTTTGCGCGGTGGTGTGCGTAAACGACCCCTTTGTGGTGTCCCAGGTGGAGTTGGCCGAGGGTGAGATCCCCTCTTTAAAAACCAAGATCATGGTGGAAGAGCGCAGAGAGGGCTGGCTGGACTTTGACGAGGAGATCATGAAGTTTCCGGAGGAATTTGACCGCCCCACCGGGGAAGAGGCCACCACAAAAAACGATATCATGCTGGTGTATTTCACCTCCGGCACCACCGGGATGCCCAAGATGGTGCAGCACAGCTTCACTTACCCCTTAGGCCACATTATCACGGCGAAATACTGGCAGCGGGTGGAGGAAAACCACCTGCACATGAGCGTGTCTGATTCCGGCTGGGCAAAGTTCGGCTGGGGAAAGATCTACGGCCAGTGGATCTGCGGAGCCGTGATCTTCTGCTACGATATGGTGGGAAAATTCAATCCTCAAAACCTGCTCAGCAAGGTGGAGCAGTATCGGGTGACCACCTTCTGCGCCCCGCCCACCACCTTTCGCTTCATGCTTCAGGAGGACCTGAGCCAGTATGACCTCTCCTGCATCCACCACTGCGTGACCGCCGGAGAGCCCTTGAATCCGGAGGTGACAAAACGCTGGAAGGAGCTGACAGGCCTGCAGATCTACGAGGGCTTCGGCCAGTCCGAGGGGCCTGTGCTGCTGGCGAACTTCTATCCCTGGGTGACCCCTATCCCAGGCTCTACCGGCAAGCCCTCGCCCCTTTACGACATCCAGCTGGTGGACGGCGGCGGCAATCTCTGCGAGGACGGCGACGAGGGGTCCCTCACCATTATGGATGTGAAAAATCACCCGCCGGTGGGCCTTTTTACCGGGTATTTCCGCAATCCTCAGATGACTGAAGAGCACTTGGGCGCAGCGGGGTATAACACCGGCGATATGCTTTGGAGAGACAGCGACGGCTATTTCTGGTTCGTGGGCAGGAATGACGATGTGATCAAATGCTCCGGCTACCGCATCGGGCCCTTCGAGGTGGAGTCGGCTCTGGTAGAGCACCCCGCCGTGGTGGAGTGCGCCATCACCGGAGCGCCGGACCCTGTGCGGGGACAGGTGGTAAAGGCCACCATCGTTCTGGCGAAAGGCTATGAGGGCACGCCGGAGCTCACGAAGGAGCTGCAAAACTATGTGAAGAAGGTCACGGCCCCCTATAAGTACCCCAGAGTGGTGGAGTATGTGGAAGAGCTTCCCAAGACCCTGGGCGGAAAGATCAAACGGGCCCAGATCCGCAAGGCAGACGAGGAAAAGTAAGGCGCTTTCCCCCTTCCGTATCCAGCCTATATAAGAAAATTGACTTTCAGCTCCCTTTCAGGATTCTCTGTGATAAAATATTGACAAATCGCCCGCTGGGTCATATAATGTAAATGCAAATTTGTCTTCTTTTTGAACTCAGCACCTGAAAGAGGGCGTGCCCGCAGGCGAAAATTGCCCTGCTGGGAGAACGAAAGCGTTGCCGTTTTGCTTTGAAAAACAGACGAACGGCATCTTCCTTCTAAAATGAGCCCCCTTTTCTCGGATCCCTTTTGACAGGGCAGGTCTGGGACAAAGGGGCTTTTTGTCAGTGTGACCTGTTCTCAGGTGGTTTGAGAAATGATTTCAGGACCGTGTCGTATATATAGATGGTATCAGTCCCTGTGAGAGCCGTCCCGTTGAGGCCGGACAGGGCGGGCAGAAGGTGTTTTTCATGGAGGGTTCTGAGAAGCGCCCTACAGTGGAACAGCTGGAGCGCGAATTGAAGATAGAGCAGGATAAGCACAACCGCCGCGTTATTTTGCGCAACACGGTATTTTTCCTTTCTGTGGTGGCGGCGGCGGTGGTTTTGATAGTCGTATTTCTGTTTCCTGTGGTGCAGATCGACGGCACTTCCATGACGCCCAATTTACAGACGGGCGATGTGACCATCACCGTGAGCCGTGGGGAATATATGCCGGGGGATGTGATCGCCTTTTACCACAACAACAGTGTGGTGATCAAGCGGGTAGTAGCCATCGGCGGAGACCAGATCGATATAGACGAAGACGGGGCCGTGTACCGCAACGGCCAGCTTCTGGAGGAGCCTTATTTAGAAGAAAAGGCCAGAGGAAGCTGTGATGTGAAATTTCCCTATGAGGTTCCGGCCGGCCAGTATTTTGTATTGGGCGATCACCGCTCAGCCAGCATCGACAGCCGTCATGCCGCTGTAGGGTGCGTGAGCAATGAAATGATCTTGGGACGGGTGGTTCTGCGGATCTGGCCGTTAAACCGCCTGGGAAGGATCCTGGGCTCTGAGCAGGAATTTTCCAAGATGGGAACAGCGTGAAACTAACTGAGTTTAACTGAAGTTAAGATATAGAAATGGATCTGGGGGAAGGAGGCAGCACAATGGAATCTCCCAAAAAGCAGGCTGCAGAAATTTTATCGGAGCAGAAGAAACGCCATAGAAGAATGGCGGTTTTTGCCTGTTTGGCATTGATAGTCGTGGTGGGAACGGGAGTCGCTTTGCGCATGAACGGCCGCGCCATGAACCAGCTGAAGCTCAGCTGCATCCTGGAAAGAGAGCCTGTACATCAGCATACGGAGGCGTGCTATACCCAAACGCCGGAGGGAGAGAAGGTCCTGTCCTGCGGCTACGCCGATTTTGTGGCGCATGAGCACAACGAGGCCTGCTACAATAAGGAAGGCGAGCTGGTATGCACCCTGCCGGAAGTCAAGGAGCATAAGCATACAGACGAATGTTATGAGACCCGCAGAGAGCTTGCCTGCACCATCCCCGAAAGCGAAGGACATGTCCACACGGACGAGTGTTATGAGCAGGTCCTCATCTGCGGTTTGGAGGAAAGCGAAGAGCATACCCACACAGAGGAGTGCTATGAAAAGACCCTCATCTGCACGCTGGAAGAGGGCGAGGGCGCTCATACCCATGGGGATGACTGCTATACGGAGCAGAAGGTCCTGGTGTGCGAGAAGCCCGAGGTGATTCTGCACACCCATGACGAGAGCTGTTATCTGGACGAAAACGGGAACAAGGTGACAGATGAAAGCGGCGAGCCCGTTTTGCAGTGCGGACTTCTGGAAGTCAAAAAGCATGTCCACGGCGACGAGTGCATGGTAAATGTTCCCCGGGACAAGGAGGAATCCTCCGTTTCCGGCGTTTCTCCGGAGGAGGAGCCGGACGCCGCGGTGACCCTGTACGAAAACGATCAGTTGAAGATCACCGCCCGGTGCGAGAAGCCTCTACCGGAAAAGACGCTGCTGGGTTTTGAAGATATTTCGGGCGAAGAGCAGCTTCTTGCCGGAAAGGATCAGCTTCGGGAAGCGGCGGGGGACGAGACGCTTGAGCTGCTGTCGCTTATGAAGCTCAGCTTTATCAGCGAGACGGAGGGAGAGCCCTTTGCCTCTCCGGTACAGCTTATTATTGAACCCTTAAAGCCGCAGGAGGCGTTAACGGCGGTGATGATTTCCGAAGGACAGGAGGACGCTTCAGAGGCATCCCCCAAGGCGCAGGTTCTGGAGCTTGCAAAGGCCGAGGACGGCGCCTACAGCCTCAGGCTGGACGCTCCGGCCCTGGTGGCCTTTGGCGGCGCCGCGGCGGAAAACCCGGAGGAAGGGATTTCCTCTTCCGCCCCCTTGGCAAGCGTGGAACTGCCGGAATCCCTGCAGATCTCTCAGTCCTTTGCCTATGATGAGGATCCCCTGTTCCACATGGAATTCCATGTGTCCGGCGTAGCCGTGCCCAAAGGGTCTGCCCAAAATGCGGAGACCGTTTCGGCCGCGGAGGAACACAGCGTTCTGTCACAGTCAGAGGGCGCCGGAGAAAGCGCCGACGGGAAAGCCTTGACGCAGGGGGACGCTTCCTCGGAGGATAATTCCTCGGAGGATAATTCCTCTTTGGAAGCCTCTCAGGAGGAAAACACCTCCTCGGGGCTGTCTGATGATACCTTGAGCGGTGCGGAGGAAGCTTCCGCCGTTTCCGGGGAAGAAACCTCTTTGCCGGTGAATGATGAAGCGGAGGATAGCGCCGCTTCCAATGATGCGCAGACGCCCTCCGCGGTGGAGATCACCGGCGCCGAGACGCTGCCCGCCAACACCGGCCTCACTTATGACCCCTCTCAGCCTCTGACCTTTATCGTAGAGCCCCTGTCTCAGGAGGCGGAGGACTACCTGCGCTATGCTGAATTCGTCAAGCTGGAGGACCGGGAGAAGGAGCTGCTTCCCCTGGAGGTGTTCTCTTACCGCTTGTATTATTACGGACATGAGCTGGATATGACTCTTTGCTCTGTGAGCGTCACCATCACCTCCAAGCAGGAGCTGGAGGAGAAAGCAAAAGAGGCGGAGGAAGAGGCCCTCAAGGAGGAAAAGGCCTCCAATATCAAAGCTGAAGTTGAGTCCGGCGGCGTGCTGATCACCGCTTTGGTCCCCTCTGGCGGGGCAGAGAATAGCGAGCCTCAGACGCCCGGCTTCCATATTGACGAGCGCATTTATACAACCCGCAGAGAGGAGAGCGCCGAGGAAGAGGAAACTCTTCTGGGACTTGCGGAGGAGGAATTTTTCGAAGGATCCGGTGAGATCTGCGCGGTTTCCACCTATCAGGTGGGCTCCGAAGAGGACGGCGCGGGAATGAGTGTGATGGCAAAGAGCGCCGGGCAGGAGGCGAGCACCTTCGGCCTGATTTCCAGCACTCATGTCAATCCTCATTTCAAGGTACAGTATTATTCCTACCTGGATACCGTGCGGAAAGACGGCAGTACCATCCCGCTGATCGATACGCGCGGAGGAAATCTGCCGGTAAACGGCAATACCAATCTGCCCACCTTCTCCCTGGGGCTGAATTCTGACGGCACAATGCGTACGCAGAATACCCTGACAGAGATCTACCGCAGCGTGGACTGCAGCTATTTTGAAAAGCCCAATCTGAAGTATTTTGATGCCCTGACCAACTCTGCTGTGGACGACAACAACCAGTATTCCTTCCGCCTGAGGCAGATCTGGATCCTGAAGGACGGCAAGTCCGCTGACAGCTCAAACAGAAGCGATTGGGTGGTGTACGGCGAGGCCTATAAGGGGGTAACGCCTGATAAAGCCGTTTCGGATTGCAGGAAGATCCATTTTACCAACCGTCCGGAGTCTCAGGCCAACGACTGCATCTATATCCAGGATGGCGCGAATATCCGGCTGATCTATGAGCCCCTTTCCGGCACCTTCAGTTCCCCCACCAGTTTCTTTGATTACGATATCAACTCCGTAGATTTTAAGGGGAAGACAGACGGTACGATGAAAACCAACCGCCAGGGGATCAACTCCGCCGGAAATTACAGCGGCAGCGGTGCAAAGTACGGCTTCGGCAACGCCAATACCGGCACCGGCCTGAAGGATGAGAGATGGCAGAATGCCGGCGTGAACAATGCAATCAATATGGCCAACCGCGTAGGCGGTTGGGGAACAGCAGATATCAGCTATGGAAAGTGTACCTTCGGAATGGTCAGCGGCGTGGATACCAGCGGGAATATCACCTTCTCCGATGGAATTTCCGGACCGGACGGTTTCCTAAATGCCTCTATGGAAACCAAGGGGAAAACCTACTACCCCGGCAGCTTGTCCTTCACCCGCGTGGGAGATACCTATACTCTTTCCACCGCCAGTGTGGAAGGCGCGGGCGGGGCAAGCAGCCTGGAGCGTTTATATAACCCCACATGCGGCAGCACAACCCATACTTCCACCTGGACCAATAACTTCTGGCCCTTGGATTCCGCCCTTTATGCGAAGGACCTGGCGTTTGGCGATTACACGAAGGTGAGCCAGAGAAAGTTCAGCGGTGCTGGTAGTCCGGATAAGGGTGATTTGCCCAAGGCTGACGACGGCGCGGACCACAATAACTATTTCGGTATGCATTACTATGTCACCTTTGATTTGGTGGAAGAGTATGTAGGTCCTCTGGAGTACATGTTCTTCGGCGACGACGATATGTGGGTGTTCCTGACAGAAATCGACAAGAACGGCAACGCCACGGGCAGCGGCCAGCAGCTGGTCTGCGATATCGGCGGCGTGCATACCTCCCAGGGCGAGTATGTGGACCTTTGGGATTATATTCCTCACAACGCTCAGACCAAGGCACATTCAGCCTCCAAATATCGTCTGGATTTCTGCTATACGGAGCGCGGCGCTTCCGGCTCTACCTGCTGGATGCAGTTCACCCTTCCCTCTGTTTACAGCGGCTCCATCACTGGACCTCTGGGGGATTCGGACTACGGCAACCTGAAGCTGGAAAAGCAGCTTGAGCGAATCATCATGAACGGCCAGGAGGAGAAAGAACGAGACGCCTATGACAACGGCGAAGAGTTCGTGTTCCAGCTCACCCTGACTGACAAGGACGGCAATCAGCTGGCTGACGACTACAACTATGTGAAGTACAGCCCCAGCAATCCGGACGGCTCCGGCGGAGATGGAGAATACTTCCTTCTGGAAAATTCCGAGGTGTATAACGGCGCCTATATCACTTTGAAGCATGGCGAGTATATTGAGATCAACCACCTGCCGGTGGGCACTAAATACACCATCGCCGAGATGAAGAATGTGGTGAAGGATAAAACAGAGCTTCCCAACGGTGAGCTGCAGCTGACCACGGGGAAGACAGATTATGAATATACTTCTGTCTTTACCGGTGATGTGACAACTGTGACGCCGGGTGCGGATGAACTAAAGAAGGTGGAGGGCGTTATTGTGACGCCTACTTCGAATGAGGCGCAGCTGGTAAGCGTTACCAATGAATATCTCTCCTATGAGCTGCCCAAAACCGGAGGCTCCGGCATAGGCTGTTATGTACTGTCCGGCACGGCGCTTGCGCTGCTGTCTGCCGCGGGCTGGATCCTGTACCGCAGGAAAAGGGTCCGCGGGGCCTGATCGAAAAACCGAGACGGAGAAGCGGGGATAAGAATGGCCCCCGGGGATAACGGGGGCCATTTTCCAAAGTCCCGGCAGCGTCCACTTGATTTTTCATACTGACTATATTAAAATGGATAAAAGTCGAAAGAAATCAGTGTGACGGTTTTTATCGGAAAAGGGAGACTTACCATTGACAGATAAAGAACTGCACAAGCTGGGAAGAAGAGAGCTTTTGCAGCTGCTTCTTGCCCAGGCTAAGGAAGCGGAAGAGGCGAAGCAGGCTTTGAAGGAGACCCAGCAAAAGCTTTCGGAGCTGGAGGAGGGCTATGAACGCCTGAAGCACCGGCTGGACGATAAGGATATTCGGATCCTGAAGCTTCGCAATGCTCTGCGGGAGCAGATAGAGGATAAGGATCCCTCTGGTGCCCGGCCTTCCGCCGAGTTGAGCGAGCTTCTTGAGCTGCCTCCCATGGCAGAGGGCCGGTATCCGGAGCAGGAAGAAGGGAAACCGGCGGCCGAAGGGGCAAAAGAGAAGCCGATGAAGGAAGAAAAAGAGGAGAAACCGGAGGAAGAAGCCCCTGGGCAGCCGGAGGATCCTCCTGACGCGTCTGCGGACCCGATCCAGATGGTGGAGGTCGTGCAGGTCATAGGAGGCAGGATGCAGCCGAAAAGCCAGATAGCTTTACAGAAGAAGATGGCGAATCAGCGTTAAAAGGTCGGCTGCGGGTGTGGAGGAGAAGAGCTTGTGGAAGAAAAAGTGCAGGATCTGCCCACAGCTTTACAGGTAGAAGCTGAGCTGAAAAAGGAAACAAGAAAAAAAGAATATCACCAGGTGCTCAGAACTACCGTTTTCGCTTTGATCGTGGTGACGGCCGCGGCTGTCATCGCGGCGGTGCTGATCTTTCCCGTATTGCAGATCAAGGGCGACGCCATGGCGGAAACCCTGGAAAGCGGCGATGTGGTGGTGGCTATGAGCTTTCAGGAGTATCATCCGGGAGATATCATCGCTTTCTATCACAACAACACGCTGCTGGTCAAGCGGGTGATCGCCGTTTCAGGCGATTCTGTCAGCCTGGAGGAGGACGGCACCGTGGTGGTAAACGGCGTGAAGCTTTCGGAGCCCTATCTTACCCGGAAGGCCTTGGGGGAATGTAACATCGACTTTCCCTGCAAGGTGCCCGATGAAGAGCTGTTTGTGATCGGCGATAACCGGGAAACCTCTATTGACAGCAGAAATACGGCCTTGGGCACAGTGGAAAAGGACCTGGTAGTGGGAAAGCTTTTCTTCCGGGTCTGGCCCTTAAAAGGGCTGGGAACGCTGTGACGGGCGCATGCTTCCCCCCGGCGTGAGGCCGGCGCTTTCCGCCTTTGGGCGGCAGTAAGGATATCAAAGGACATCCTTGTCCTTGATATAAATGAAAACGCTTTGTAATGTTTTTGCAAAGGAAAACAGTAAGAAAGGAAATGAGAGTATGAAGACCATGAAAAAGTTGGTGGCGGTAATTGCAGCGCTTGCCCTTTGCCTGGCAATGGCAGTGCCTGCTCTTGCAGAGGGAGAAGCTGCTACTTATCAGATCACCATGAATTCCCATCAGGAAGGCCATCTCTATAAGGTCTACCAGGTATTTACGGGCGACCTTTCCAGTGATGGGAAGCTTTCCAATGTAAAGTACGGCAATTCCGGCTATGGAAAAGAGGGAGATCCGGTTCCCTCCGCAGATCTGGAAGCTCTGGCAGCCGCAGGGTCGGCTGAGGACTTTGCCAAGAAAAACGCGTCGTCCATGACCGTCTCTGTAGGCGACCTTTCCACTGAAAACAACTATACGCTGCCCGGGCTTGCCGCAGGCTACTATCTCATCAAGGATGAGACGGAAAATGTGGGAGAAGGCGACGCCTATTCCGCCTATGTGGTAGAGGTCGTTGGAAATGTTGACATTACCCCCAAGGCAGATCAGCCCACCCTGGACAAAACAGTGCAGGACGGCGAGACTTGGAGCGATGTGGCTGACCACGATGTGGGTGAAACCTTCCAGTTTAAGCTGACAGCTGCTCTGCCCGCAGGCAATCTTGCCCTGTATGACAGCTACAAGCTGGTGTTCACCGATACCATGTCCGCCGGCATCACCTATGAACGCATTGCTTCTGTGATGGTGGGCGCCGCCGAGCTGGCTGAAGGCCAGTATACGGTTTCTGCTTCCACCGATGAGGGCACCGGTATCACCACCCTCACTGTGGAGATCGCGGATGTGGTTCCCATTGCGGGAGAGGCCTGGGGAAGTGCGATGGATGTCGTAGTGACCTACGATGTCCACCTCAATGAGAAGGCCACCATGACAGTGGGCGACGGCGCTACCGACAATGCCAACGGCGCTAAGCTCACCTATTCCAACAACCCCAACAGCACCGGCAGCACCGGCGACACCCCGGAAGACAAGGCCTTTGTCTACACCTTCATGCTGGACGGCACCAAGAAGATCAACAGCGCTGAGGGCGAGATTCTGGCCGGCGCGGGCTTTACTCTCTTCAAGGGCGACGAGGCTCTGAAGTTTGTGCTGGTAAACGGCACCTATGTGCTGTATAGCGAGAAGGTGTTCCCCGATGCAACAGAAGAGCAGATCCTGACGGAGATCGTTTCCGCGGAGGAAACCGGTAAGTTTAACTTTGCCGGCCTGACTGCAGGCGAGTATGTGCTCAAGGAGACCAAAACTCCCGAAGGCTACAACACCTGCCCGGATAAGAACATCACCATTGAGGCTGCGCTCACCGAAGAAAACGATGTGCCCAATGCGGACATCACCATGACCAGCACGGACACCAGCGGGGAGAATACGACTCCCGTTGTGAATTCCGACGGTACCGCGCTGACCATCATCAACAAGTCCGGCGCTACCCTGCCCAGCACCGGCGGCATCGGCACCACGATCTTCTATGTGGTAGGCGGCGTTCTGGTGGTAGGCGCAGGCGTGCTGCTGTTTGCCAAGCGGCGCATGAGCAGAAGCTGAGGCTTTTGCCGCCAGAAGAAAGCAGAAAGCTGTTTTGACTAAAAAAGCCCTGCGCCGTGAAGCGGCTCTCTCTCCTTTGAAGGAGGGATGGGCTTTTGCAAAACAGATCTTCATTCAGAATTAAATCTGTACTGTCTTTGATACCCGCCGCCCCTTGGCGGCGGGTATCCCCCTATGGGGGAAACATTGGTAAGGAGAGCCTTGGGTATGGCAAAGTGGTTGAGGAAAAACTGGATCAACATCATCTTATTTGCCATCGTGCTGGCAGGGCTTTGCTTACTGCTGTATCCCAGCTTCAGTGACTGGTGGAATTCTCAGCGGCAGTCTCAGGCGATCGCCGCCTACGTTGAGCAGGTGGACGATCTGTCACCGGAGGAAATTGAAAAGCTGATCGGTGAAGCCAGGGCCTATAATGACCGGCTTTGGGAAAATGAAAACCGCCTTCTTTTCACTCCGGAGGAAAAAGAGGAATATCTCAGTATACTGGATGTGACGGGCACCGGGATCATGGGATATGTGAACATCCCCTCTATCGGGGTGAACCTTCCCATCTACCACGGCACGGATGAATCGGTGCTCCAGGTGGCGATAGGCCATTTGGAGGGCACGAGTCTGCCTGTGGGCGGAGAGGGCGTGCACACGGTGATCTCCGGACATAGAGGGCTGCCCTCTGCCAGGCTCTTTACGGATCTGGACCGCCTGGAGATCGGAGACATCTTTACGCTGTCTGTCTTGAATGAGGTGTACACCTATCAGATCGACCAGATCCGCACGGTAGTGCCTCAGGATACCAGCGAGCTGAGGCTTTACGAGGGAGAGGATCTGTGTACCCTGCAGACCTGCACCCCCTACGGCGTCAACAGCCACAGGCTCCTGCTCAGGGGCAGACGGGTGGACAATCTGGGGGATGGCCCGGTGGTCACTACGTCAGAAGCGGTGCGGGTACCCAATTATCTGGTGATCCCCGCGGTGGGCGTTCCCCTTTTGTTCCTGCTTTTGCTGGCAGCGCTGATCTATTTCAGACGCCGCCGCCCGAAATTGACAGAAGAGGATCTGAAAAGTCCCTTTAAGAAAGATTAGCTTTCCAAAGGAGGATATGCGCTGTGAAAAGGAAATGGACGATTCGTCTGGCGTCTGTGTGCGCAGCTCTTTGCTTTGCCATGGTGCTGCAGCTCTTGGCCGGAGCGACAGAAGGAGCAAATGAAGAAAAGCTGTGTACCTTGAAGGTAAACGCCTGCAATGCGGCAGGCCAGCCGGAAATGGCAGAAGAGCTTCAAGAGGAGCAGATCGTAGTAGACCTCTACCAGGTGGCAAAGGGCGATTTTGCCAAAAGCGCCGCCTTTCAAAAGCTTGCGCCCTATGATTTGGAAATCAAATGGGATCAGGACGACCCGGCCTGGGAGGCTCTTGCCCAGCAGGCTGCCGGGATCGCCCTCAAGGGAGAGGAAAAGCAGACCCCCACTGTGGCCGAAGCGCCTGCGGGAGAGGTGGTCTCTGAGCTTTCTCCCGGCCTTTACCTGGTGATCGCCCACAGCAAGGGCGACACGGACTATGTGGAGACGGTGAAGGATGACGCCGGGAAGGAGAAGCTGGTGACACGGGTCCGGGGGCAGAAGCATCGTTTCCGCTTCCGTCCGGAGCTGGTGGCTGTCCCGGGAAGAGTGGGCGAAGCCGCCAAGGGAGAGTATTCCTATGAGGTAGAGGTCAGTCTCAAGCCCGGAATGAGCGATGAGTACGGCTCCCTGGAAATCGATAAATCCCTTTTGCGCTATGAAAATTCCAAGCCCGCCACCTTCATTTTTGAGATCGAGGCCGTGAAGGACGGGGAAACCGTGTACAGCGACATGGTATCCTTTGTCTTTACCGGGGCGGGAGAGCAGAGCGTGAAGGTGGATCGGATCCCGGTGGGCTCTACCGTGACTGTGACGGAGGTCTACAGCGGAAGAAGCTATGTTTTGACGGACAGTGTTCTGCCCGATCCCGCAGTCATAGAGCGGGACAATGTGCTTCATTTCAGCTTTGTGAACGACTATCAGGGGAAGGAGCCTCCCGGCGGAAGCATCACCAACAGCTTTACCTATGACGGAGACTCTTGGCAGTTTTCTCAGCAGTATGACAGGGCTGACAGCTAAGGAGGGGTCGGAACTATGAAAAAGATATCGAAGGCGATCGCTCTGCTGGCTGCGGTGCTGATCCTTGCGGCAAGCCTTCCAAGCGCGCTGGGCTATTTTACGGCCTATACCCGGGCCCAGGGCGGGGCTGTCCTGCATTTGGGAGGAAGCACGCATATTACAGAGGAGTTTTCCAACTGGACCAAGCATGTTGTCATCACCAGCGAGGAGGGCTCTCAGCCGGTATATGTACGGGCCAGAGCGTTCAGCGGGGGTCAGTATCCTCTCACCTACAGCAGCGAAGAGAACAGCTGGAGCCTGGGGGAGGACGGCTATTATTATTTCAACCGGATCTTAAACGGCGGCGAATCCACCACAGAGCTTCTGATCCATATTGACGGCGTCCCGGAAAAGGCGGCTCAGGATCAGGCCTTTAACGTGGTGGTCGTCTACGAGACTACGCCGGTGCGCTATGATGAAAACGGGGATCCCTATGCGGAATGGACGCAGGATCTGAAAACCGGAGAAGGGGGCGTGGAGCAGTGAAGAACCAGAAGAAATGGCGCCTCCCAGTGGGAACGCTTCTCATGTTCGTCGCCGCGGCCGTCATGCTGCTTACCGGTACGGTGGGCGGGGCCCGCGCGGCGCTGACCTTCTACTCGGAGGCCTATACCTCCCGGATGCAGATGCGAAGCATCGGCGTTACCCTGATGGAAAACGGCAAGGAGATCGCCTGGCGCAATTACGGGCAGGAGGCAGACGGCAGCTGGTCTACGGCGGAAAATGAGCTTTTGTCCGGGCTGGTGAAGGAGGGGGAGACCCTTCAGCTGGGAAAGGCCTATCAGGAGGAGCTGGCGGTACGCAACAGCGGCACCATCGCCCAGTATGTGCGAATCAATCTGTACCGGTACTGGGTAGACAAAGAGGGCAATAAGCTGCGCACGCTCTCCCCTGATCTGATCCATCTGAATTTCGCGCAGGACAGCGGCTGGATCCAGGACACTCAGTCCGCCACACAAGAGCGGCTGGTATTCTATTATCAGGCGCCCCTCGAAGCGCAGGAGACCACTCCCGCCCTTCTCAAGACCCTTGCCATCGATGCCGGTATCGCCTCCTATGTGTCTCAGGAGGAGCGCACGGAGAACGGCGGAACGACCATCGTCACCACCTATGATTACGACGGCGTAGAGTTTCGCCTGGAAGCGGAAGTGAACGCCGTACAGACTCATAACGGAGAAGACGCTGTGTGGAGCGCGTGGGGCCGTAAGGTGAATATTACGGACGGCATCCTCAGCTTGGCGTAAAGGAGTAAACAGAGATGAAACGATTGGCGAAAAGGATCGGCGCGTGCCTTTTGGCGGCCGTTTGCCTGTTGGGGAGCGTTTCTGCCCAGGCCGAGACCTATGAGGGCGGCTCCGATTGGCAGGTTACCTTTCGGGAGAAGATGGAGAGCAATTTCAGAAGCGACAATTTAAGCGATGTTCTCGCGCAGCTGGAGCCCGGCGACAACGCGGTTTTAAAGATCCGGCTGAGCAATGAGAACAGCCTTTCCACCGGCTGGTATATGAAAAACGAGATCATCAATTCCCTGGAGGACGCCAGCTCTGTGGCAACGGGCGGCGCCTACTCCTACAGGCTTGCCTATCAGGACCAAAACGGCGATGAAACGGTGTTCTTTGACAGCGAGAGCCTGGGCGGCGAGTCGAAGGATCAGGAAGGCCTTCACGGGGCCACGGAAACCAAGGAATACTTTTTCCTGGGAGACCTTGCCAACGGGGAAAACGGCACCATCGTTTTAAATGTGGGCCTGGACGGCGAGACCCAGAACAATACCTACCAGAATACGCTGGCAGATCTTAAAATGGAGTTTGCCGTAGAGCAGGCGAACACCGCCGGCTCTCCCCGCAGGGAAGTGGTAAAAACCGGCGACGACACAAATCTTGTCCCGCTCTATATCGTCATGGGGGTCAGCGGCGCGCTTCTTTTGCTGCTCGCCTTTTACAGCGCGAAAAAGGATCGGAAACGGGAAAAGAAGCAGAAGGCCTGAGCCTGCCTGCCTTTCATCACCGGATCCTCTCCTTCTCAGTGAGGATCGCTGCGAGAGATAGAAATGAGGAATGATGGATATGAAACTGGGAAAAAAGTTTTTCAGCCTTTTTTTGCTTCTCATCCTGGCCTGCTCTCTTTCCCTGCCGGCACAGGCCAAGGGAAAGGAGTATACCTATCGGATCCGGATCTATGCGGGAGGACAGGGCCATTTTGAGGATGGATCCTCCGTATTGGAGTTTCCCGGCGTCCCCTATGGCGGGCGCGTGAGCTTTTCCCCCAATCTGGTCACCCTGGAGGACGGCAGCAAGTATTATGTAAAAGGCTTCCGGGAAAGCGGGAAGGGCACAGAGGAGATCCAGGGTGTCGCCCGCGACTCCTCCTCTTCCTTTGTGGTCACAAAGGATCAGGATTATGTGGTGGCCTATGGACTGATGGGCGACATGGTAGAGTATACCGTGAATTTTGAAACCGCCGAAGGGGAAACGCTGGCGCCCAGCGAAACCTATTTCGGCAATGTGGGCGACAAGCCGATGATCGCCTACCTCTATATCGAGGGCTATCAGCCCCAAAGCTATAATTTGACCAAAACCCTCAGCGCCAATGCAGCCGAGAACGTCTTTACCTTCATCTATTCGCCCGTCGAGGCGGGCGAAGGGGAAGCTGAGGTGACGGTGATCGGCGGCGGCGCCACCGTTGTGACGGGAGACGAACCGGCGCCGGTGGTGATCCCCGATAACCCCAACCCCGTGGCGCCCCCTGAAGTGAATGGGCCGGCGGAAGTGATCGATATCGACGACGAGAATACGCCTTTGACCAATTTCCCGGAGAACAGCAAGCCCAAGTCCCTGATAGCCGATGGGATCATGTTCTGGAACGCCATGCCCCTTTGGGCGAAGATCCTTGGCAGCGCGGTGCTTCTCGGCGTGCTGTGCCTGGGGCTCTGGATCCTGTTGTTTTCTAAAAAGAGGCAGGAAGAATGAAGAAAAAAATCATTCCGGCGCTTTGCAACGTGCTGGGGATCCTCATCCTGCTTCTGGTGATTGCCTCCTGCCTGCCGGTGACGGTTCCCCGCATGATGGGTTATGAGATCTATAATGTGGTCAGCGGCAGCATGGAACCGGAGCTTCCGGTAGGAAGCGTGATCTATGTGTCTGAGGAGGAGCCGGAAGAGGTAAAGGATGGGGACATCATTGCCTTTTGGAGCAAGGATTCGGTGATCACCCACCGGGTGGTGGAGAACCGCATTGTGGAAGGCGAGTTTGTCACCAAGGGAGACGCCAATGAGGCAGAGGATATGAACGCGGTCCCCTATGACCGGCTGATCGGCAGGGTAGAGCGTCATATTCCCTTTTTGGGAGGCGTGCTGATGCTGTATTCCAGCACGGTGGGAAAGGTATACGTTGTGTGCTTTGCCGCCTGCGGAGCGATGCTGAATCTGCTGGCGGGACGCCTGCGGGACAGGGCGCGGGAGCGTTAGTAAAGGCCGGAAAACAGTTTAGGGAAGACGGAGAAGCAGGAGCATGAGAAAAAAACTCAAGTGGATCGTAATGGTTTTGCTGCTGGTGCTCTTTTTCGGAGCCGGGGGCACGATCGTGACTACCCAGCTTCGCTATGAAAAAAGCCGGGAGATCTACGTTCAAGCGGCGGAAAGCTATACCGGAAAGAAGGAAAGCCCGGCTTCTGCGCCGGGCAGCCAGAGCGATGGGCAAGGGGGCGCGGCTTCCTCCCAAAAGGAGGAAGGGGCCCCTATTTCTGTGGATTTTGACGCCCTTCAAAAGATCAACCCCGAGGTGGTGGGATGGCTTTACTGCGAAGGCACCAACCTCAACTATCCGGTGATGCACGGCTCGGACAACCTCTATTATCTCAGCCACAGCTATGACCGGCAGGAGATCCGCTCGGGGGCTGTTTTTCTGGACGCGCAGAGCGCTGAGATCTTCAGAGATTCCAACACCGTGATCTACGGCCATTCCATGAGCGACGGCTCCATGTTCTCCAAGCTGGAGGACTGGAAAGACCAGGCGTACTTTGAGAAGCACCCGGTCATGTGGCTGCTGACGCCTTCGGAGGATTACCGGGTGACCCTGTTCAGCGGATATACGACCTCCGCCTATTCAGATACCTATACGATATTCCAGAATCCCTGCAGGC
Organism: uncultured Acutalibacter sp.; assembly: GCA_964565505.1. Classification (GTDB taxonomy): domain Bacteria; phylum Bacillota; class Clostridia; order Oscillospirales; family Acutalibacteraceae; genus Acutalibacter. The sequence goes on from CAZMFF010000038.1 coordinate 19,169, forward strand.
AGCTGGAGGATTATCTTTCCAAAGTGAAGGCGCAGTCTGATTTCACAGCGCAGGTGTCCCTTGGAAAAGACGAGCACTATGTGGTGCTGTCTACCTGCGCCTATGAGTTTGACGATGCCCGATATGTTCTGCACGGGAAGCTTTCCAAAGTAGAGAAGTAGGTGAGAGTTCCATGCTAAGGAAAAAGTTCCGGCGGCTCATACCGCTGGTTTTGCTGTGCCTGTGGGGGTGCCGCACCAGCGTGGAGCCCCTCCCGGGAGATACCCCCCAAAAAGCGGAAAGCAGAGTGCAGGCGGAAAGCGCAGCGCCGGGTACGAGCGGCTTCGGTGAGCAAGGACCGGCCGCCTCTTCTCCGTCAGAGCCCGCCGCCTCTTCCCAGGCAGATCTTACCCCCTATCAGGCGCCGGAGTTTTTAGACGCGGTGTTTGAAGCGGATAAGGCCCAGGGAGAAAACGGGGTCCTTTTAGACCTTTCCAAAACAGAGGAGGGGTATGTGGGCGTTTCGGCCCAGTCTCAAAAAAGGCTGAAATTCCAGGTGCTGAAGGACGAGAGCACCTATACTTACGACCTCTCTTCCCAAGGGGAGCCGGCTGTGTTTCCCCTGCAGTGCGGAGATGGAAACTATACGTTTCGGGTCATGGAAAATATCACGGCGGAAAAATACGCCGTGCTTTATACCGCCGACTGGCAGGTTTCCCTCAAAGACGAGTTTCAGCCCTTTCTGCGCCCCAGTGAATATGTGGACTACAGCCGGGACTCCAAATGCGTCAAAGAGGCGCAAAAACTTGCCGCTAAGCAGGAGGATGCCCTGGGGGTGGTGGAGGCGGTGTTTGACTATATCTGCCAGCATATCACCTATGACAAGGAGAAGGCGCAGGCCGTTTCCGGGACCAGCGGATATCTGCCGGACCCCGATGAGACGCTTTCCAGCGGGAAGGGGATCTGCTTTGACTATGCGAGCCTTGCGGCTGCCATGCTGCGCAGCGAGGGGATCCCTGCCAAAGTGGTTTTCGGCTATGTACAGCCCAACGACCTGTACCATGCCTGGAATATGTTCTATACTGAGGAAAGCGGGTGGGTCACAGTGGAATACCAGGTGGATCAAAACACCTGGAACCGGCTGGATCTCACCTTTTCCGCCAATGGGGCGGATGCGGAATTTGTGGGCGATGGAAAGAATTACGCCAACGTCTATTTTTATTGAAAGCAGGTGGCAGCGTGAAAAAGAAAAAGCTGGATACACTGGGCGTAAGCGCGTTCTGCGAAAGCATGGCTATGATGCTGCAGGCGGGGATCCAGACCCAGGAGGCAGTCTCTCTGCTGCGGGGAGAGAAGGAAAGCCATGGAATTTTAGAGGAAGGGCTCGCTGTGATGCAGGAAGCGCTGGAAGAGGGGAATTCCCTGTCCTCTGCCATGGAAGCTGCCGGGGTTTTCCCCTCCTATGCGCTGAAGATGGTGGCTGTGGGAGAGAGCTTCGGCCGCTTGGAGGATGTGCTGTTTCGCCTGAGCAAGTATTATCGGGAACAGAAAACCATGACGGAGAAGCTGAAGGGGGCCGTCACCTATCCTGCGGCCATGCTGATCTTGATCATTGTGGTGCTGGCTTTGATGCTCGTCATGGTGCTTCCCGCCTTTACCCAGGTGTATAACCGGCTTACCGGAAGCATGGCTTCCTCGGCCTACCGCTACATCGGCTGGGCGTATGGATTTTGCTGGGCAGCGCTGATCGTGATGGTGATTTTGGCAGCTTCCCTGCTTCTGGGGCTGGGGCTTTGGAACAGTAAAAAGCGGCCGGTGGTGGAAGGGGTCCTTCAGAAGCTGCCGGTTTGCAGGGAGATCCTTGAGAAGCTGGGCACCTATCGCTTTACTATGGCTTTATCTGTCTTTTTGTCCAGCGGCGAGGTGCAGGATATCGCGGTGGCGAAAAGTCTTATGATGATCGGCTGCAAGCCCGTTGAGGAAAAGGTGAAGCGGTGCATGACGCATCTGGAGGAAGGGCACAGCATTGCGCAGGCCGCCTACCAGGAAGGGCTCTTCGAGCCGGTTTACGGAAGGATGCTGCTGGCCGGAGAGCGCAGCGGAAATCTGGAATCTGTTCTCGAAAGGCTTTCAGACCTTCTGGAAGAGCACGCTCTCAACCTGACGGACCGTCTGGTAGAGGTGATAGACCCGCTGCTTTCCGGAGTGCTGCTGGTGACGGTGGGAATTTCTCTGCTCAGCGTCATGCTGCCTTTGCTGGGCATTATGAGCTCGATCGGATAAAAAAGGAGCGCGCCAATGTACACAGATAAAAGGAAACGCGTCTGGCCGGTGGTTTTGCTTACGGCGGCAGCCGTCCTCATTCTGTCGCTTTGCGTGTGGAGGCTGGAAAAAACCTCACGCGCGGATATGAGCGAAGAGGGCGCGATCGCCCTGAAAAGGGCCGTAGAGCAATGCGCCGCCCAGTGCTATGTTGTGGAAGGGGTCTATCCTCCCAGCCTTGCGTATCTGGAAAACGGCTACGGGTTACAGGTCAACCGGGAGGATTTCTATGTGGTCTATCGGGTATTTGCCTCCAATATGCCGCCGGAGATCCAGGTGGTCAGCAAACCCTGAAGAACTTGGAGGATCCTGGTGAGAAAGGAAGAAAGCGATGAAAAAGAGAAGCTCTCCTGTCCCCTTTTTTACTTTGGGGATCGCCGGATTATTTTTGCTGGGCTTTTTTGTCCTGATCGTTTTTGGGGCGGGCATTTATCAGCAGGCAGTGGAAGGCCAAAACAGAAACAATGAGGAAAGGGCGCTTTTAAGCTATCTTTCCACCTGTGTAAGGGCCAATGACGCCGCCGGAGCCGTCCGCGTTTTCCAGGAGGAAGGGACCGCCGTGCTGACAGTGGCGGACGAAACCTCGGAATACGCGGTGCGGATCTATCGCCATGAGGGAAACCTTTTGGAGGATTACGGGAAGATTTCCGCCCCTTTGGCTCCGAAGGATGCGGTAGTCATCGGGCAGACGGAGACCTTTGAAATAGATCGGATGGATTCCGGCGCCTATCGGGTGCGTACAGACGCGGGCACAGTCATTTTCCGCGTAAGGAGTGAAGACGGGATATGAGAAAAAAGCAGCACATCACCGCGTTTTATATGGAGCTGCTGGGAATGATCGCCGTGTTTGCGGCAGTGATCCTCACCTTGACGCAGGTGTTCGCCCTCTCCAAAGAGCAAAGCAGCGAGGCACGCGTTCTGACCCGTGCCGTGCGTCTGGCGGAAAACACGGCGGAGCTCTTTTCCGGCAGCGAAAGCCCGGAGGAATTTCTGCGGCTTCTGGGAGAGGAAAGCTCCCATTGGCTGGAGGAGGGAAAGGTGCTGGAGGCCCGGTTTGACAGCCGTATGACAGCTTCTTCCCAGGGAGATTTCCGTGTGACGGCTACCTGGGACCGGGAAGAGGGACTGGTAAAAAGCAGGATCTCCGTCTATTGGCAGGAGGAAGCCGGACCTGTCTATACTTTGGATACAGCGGTCTTTTTGAAGGAGGAAACGCCATGAAACAGATCCCGATGCGCCTGGGGCCTTTGGCGCTGCTGCTGACAGTGATCTCCATCTGCATGACGGTGTTGGGGATCCTCACCTTTACCACAGCGCGGGCGGACCTGTCCATGGCGGAAAAATATGCCGAAACCGTAGAGACCCGTTATCTTCTGGAAAGCGAGGGACAGAGCTTTTTAAAGCAGGCCCGGGAGGACCCTCAGGCGCTTTTGAAGGAAGCCCAGAACGGTATTTTCTGGAAAACCCTGCAAAAGGGGGAAATGAGCCTTTCGATCGGCCTTGAAGTGGGAGAAGAGAGCTGCAAAGTGGTAAACTGGCGCTTTTCCAAGGCCTGGGAGGCGGAAGAAGATCTGGGGGGACTGTGGTCCGGCGAGTAAAGCGGACTCTCACAGGGCAGCCCTTGAGACCGGAAGTTTATCAGGAAAGGAAACACACAGACCATGGAGATACAGGAAATTTTGCGGGAGGCGATCGGGCAGGAGGCTTCGGATATCTTTCTGATCGCCGGGCTTCCCATCACAGTCAAGCGAAAAGGACATCAGTCTCGGTGGGATCAGGAGCGGCTGATGCCGGAGGATACGAAGCGCCTGGTAGGGGAGATCTATGCGCTGAGCCGCCGGGAGGAGCTCCATCTGTCCGAGGGAAAGGACGACGATTTTTCTTTTGCCGTGCCCGGGTTAGGGCGGTTTCGCGTCAATGTTTTTCACCAGCGGGGCTCTCTGGCGGCGGTGATCCGGCTGATCCAGTTTGGCCTGCCTGATCCGAAGGAGCTGGGGATCCCGGAAGAGGTGCTTTCCCTGACGGAAAACCAAAAGGGCCTGATCCTGGTAACCGGCGCGGTGGGCACCGGAAAATCCACTACTTTGGCCTGCATGATCCAGCGCATCAACGAAAGCCGAGACTGCCATATCATCACCATGGAAGACCCCATCGAGTATATTTACCGCCATGAGAAGGCGATCGTGACCCAGCGGGAGATCTCTATCGATGTTCAAGGGTATCCTGCTGCCCTTCGCTCTGCCCTGCGGGAAAGCCCGGATGTGATCCTCTTGGGGGAAATGCGGGATTATGACACGATCTCCGCCGCGATCACCGCTACGGAGACGGGGGTGCTGATGTTCAGCACCCTGCATACCGGAAGCGCCTCCAATACCATCAGCCGTATTGTAGACGTGTTCCCGGCCAACCAGCAGAACCAGGTGAAGATCCAGCTTTCCCAGCTGCTGCGCGGCGTGGTGTGCCAGCAGCTTGTACCCGGCACGGACGGCAAGCTTTTACCGGTGTTTGAGATTATGAAAACCAACAACGCCATCCAGAACATGATCCGGGAGGATAAGCTGCATCAGCTGGACTCCGTCATGCAGGCAGGCGCGGCAGAGGGAATGTGCACCATGGACACAAGCCTTCTGAAGCTTTACCGGGAGGGGAAGATCACAAAGGAGACGGCTTTGGTGTACTGTACCCATTACGATATCATGGAAAAGCGGCTGGGTATGTAAAGGGAAGGGAGAAGGGCGTTTCCTTTTTTGCGTTTTTCAATAGCAGCTGGAAGAAGCCGGAGACAGAGGTCCGGCTTCTTTTTTGTTTGGAAAGGAAGCTGAAAAGGGGATAAAAAAGTTGCACTTGCAATTATTTTTGAGGAGATCTATACTATAAGACAGAATATATTTGAATTAGGGTGTGAGAAAAACAGTGAGTGAAGCGACAGAGGAAAGGAAGCGTTGGCTGGATCGGTATTGGGTACGGGATAAGGGCTTCTACAAAAAGGTGCTCTTGATTTTAGTGCCCATCGTGCTGCAGTCCATCATCAACCAGGGCGTCAATATGATGGACACGGTGATGGTGGGAAAATTGGGGGAAGCCTCTATTTCCGCCTCCAGCCTTGCCAATCAGTTCTACAATATCTTTACCTTCCTGTGCATGGGGATCAGCGCGGCGGGGCTGGTGCTTTCCAGCCAGTACTTCGGCGCAAAGGATCTGAAAACTGTGCGCAGGGTGTTCGATCTGGTTTTGCAGATCGTTATTCTGGGAGGGGCGGCCTTTGCCGTGGTGACCTTCCTGCTGCCCACCCAGATCATGGGGGTCTTCACCAAGGAGAGGGATGTGATCGAGCTGGGGGCGCAGTATCTTCGGATCACGGCGCTGATCTATCTTCCCCACGGGATCAGCCTGGTGTTCAGCAATGTGATGCGCTCCATCGGAAATGCGAAGCTGGGGCTCTATGTGTCCGTCGCCTCCTTCATCGTGAACATCGGCGCGAACTATATGTTTATTTTCGGAAAGCTGGGCGCTCCCAGGCTGGGAGTCATGGGCGCCGCGGTGGGCACGCTGATCGCCCGAAGCGTAGAGTTTCTCTTCTGCGCTGTCTATGTGCTGAAATATGAGAAAGCCTTGAAATACCGGGTAGGCGGCCTTTTGAAGCTGCCGACGGCAGAATTATTCCGAGAGTTTCGCAGGCTGGGGATGCCCGCCATTATCTCAGACAGCCTGCTCGCTTTAGCGGCCAGTATCATCTCCATCATTCTGGGGCATATGGGGAAAGAAGTGGTTTCCGCCTATGCCATCGTCACTGTGATGGACCGGATGGCCACAGTGGCTATTCAAGGCGCTACCAGCGCCGCCGGAGTCGTCATTGGGCAGACGGTAGGAGAAGGAGAATTTGAACGCGCACAAAGGGAGGGCTGGACCTTCCTGATCCTGTCTGTGTTTATCGGTATTTTCGGTGGAATTCTGGTGCTCTTTCTGGGAGAATGGTCCATTGGACTGTATAAGATCGCTCCCTCCACGGTGGAGATCACCGTCCGTATGATGGAGGCCAGCGCCGTGATTGTGTTTTTCCAGGCGATCCAGAGCGCCCTTTCCAAAGGGATCCTGCGCGGCGGCGGAGATACCAAATTTTTGATGATAGCGGATATTATTTTCCAGTGGGTGGCCTCCATTCCCCTGGGCGCCGTGGCCGGGCTGGTGCTGCACCTGGATCCCGCCATTGTGCTGGTCGCCCTGCGGATCGACTTTATCATCAAGGCCGTCTGGCTCGTCTTCCGCCTGAAAAGCGGCAAGTGGATCCATAAAGCCAAGGATATGCACACGGCGGATTGACCTTTCAGGACCGTTTTTAGGGAAAGCGGATCGCTGCTTTCCGATACAAAAAGCGCTTTGGAACATTTCCAAAGCGCTTTTGATATGCTTTCTGTATGGGAAAACGGATCACCGGTTGGCGATCTCCATGAAATGCCGGAAGAAGCGGTCAGTATCCACATCCAGGGCCACATAGTTATTGCCCTTGGGGTCCTTCTGCAGCTCCGTGAGTCCTTCCAGCTTGGTGCTTTGCAGCTCTACCTCCACGCGCCCTACGCCGTAGGTGCAAAGGGAGGGCTCGAAGATCAAGGCGGCGGCCAGAGGGTCGTGATAGGTGATAGACTGGCGCGTGCCCTCATAAATGCCGGAAAAGTCCAGCACAGTTTTGAGCAGCTTTCCGGTATAAGCCTTAAAGATTTCCTCCTTATTCTGGATCACCTGTGTGGTCACATCCAGACCGGCAGAGACAATTTTTTGAACCGGAGCCCGGTATACGATGGCTGAGGCGTGAGGGTCGCAGCGGGAGTTCCATTCAGACAGGCAGGTGTAAGCCTCCATGCCGTAGGTGAATACGCCGCACATGATGACCAGCTGCTTGAGCAGGGCGGGGATTTCGGGATCCAGAGAGAACAGCAGGGCGATATTTGTCATGGGGCCGATGCCCAGCAGAGTTACTTCTCCCGGATTTTCCCGGATCGTGCGGCGCATGAAGTTTATCGCCTCGTTTCGGGGAAACTCTGTCTGGTGGGGCCAGTCCGGCAGCTTTACAACCTGATGCGGATGGACCTGCTTCTGGGGGATGATCAGAGGCTGTGCCGCTCCGGGATAGATGGGGATATCCTCCCGCCCGGCAGCCTTGCACAGAACGCTTGCAAGCTTTGCCCGCTCCACAGGCTCTCCGGTCACGGTGGTGATGCCCAGCAGGTCGCACTCCGGGTGGTTCAAAAGGTAGGCAAGAGCGACGGAATCGTCGATATCGTTGCCGATGTCGGTGTCCAAGAGAATTTTTTCCATAACAGAGCTCCTTTCTCTTTTTTTGATGTCTATGCCGGGAAGGCAGAGCGGAAAATGGCTTCTATTCGGCAGAGCTTTTGCGATTATTTACCCGCGAAGCAGTTTTTGCAGAATGTATCTACGATATCCAGCACTCGGTCTGTCCAAAACTCCGGCCCGCCGTGATCCGCGCCCTTTATGAGATAAAAATCTGCCGGGTGCCCGGTTTTCTTCAGCTGTTCATAGACGAGAGCGCTGCAGGCGCAGTTTACGACTCTATCCTTGGTGCCGTGGAACATGAGCACGGGAGGAATGACCGTATCAGCGCTGATATTGCACTCCACTGAGAGCTGGCGCGCCAGCTCCGGGTTTTTCAGCAGGTTTTTACCGCCCATCACTCTGCCTTCCGGGCTTTCCGGGAGGCAGTGGAAAATCTGTATGGGATTGGAGTCTGGCGCCATCACGGAGGTAGAGCCATAATAGTTCACGATTCCGCAGGGCTCGCCGCTGATGCCGGGAAAGAGATTGTCCGCGGTGTCGTCGTCGTGAAGCATTCCCGCCCACATGGCAGTGTGCCCGCCGGAGGAATCTCCGGCGATGACGATCTTTTCCGGGTCAATTCCATATTTGTCGGCATTTTTGCGCAGGAACCGGATGGCGTTGCGGGCGTCCTTGATCTGCGCCGGGAAGGATGCGATCCCCGAATGGCGGTACTCTACAATGGCGCACACATACCCGCGCAGCACCAGCCTGCACAGCGCGGGAACATTGCCGTAAACATACTGAGGCATCCAGGCAGAGCCCTGTACAAAGACATAGCAGGGCAGCGTGAATAGCTGCTTCTTTTCCAAAGGGAAATGGCTGTGATTCCGCGAGTTGGGAGTCAGGATCTGTAAATGCAGGGGAGTGCCGTTTATCTTGGCATACTCCACATCGTGCAGATAGCTTACGCCAAGCTCATCGCCTGTAGTTTCAATAACCTTTACACCCTCTGGCCTGTCCTCATACTCAGGCAATTCTTCATAGGTCCATTCCTTTACTTCCACGCTTAGTCCTCCTCTTCAT